>JANMQK010000163.1:0-32365 GCA_031370485.1 Acidobacteriota bacterium
TTTTTGATGTCGGGGTGCGCAACGCCGCGGCGGAACTGCCCTTGGAGGCCTCGGCGGTGCGGGCGAATCCGGGACCTCTCTTCGAACAGTGGGTGGGCATCGAGATCTGGAAACGTCTGCAGTACCTGGGCAGCGGCAAGCTCCAATACCTGCGCACCAAGGCGGGGGCGGAGGTTGATTTCATCATCGCCCGTGGCGGGCAACTCACGCCAATCGAAGTCAAGTGGACCGATCGCCCCACGCTCGCCGACGCCCGGCATGTGCTGACGTTTCTGGCCGAGCACCCCCGACGCGCCCGACAGGGCTACGTCGTGTGCCGCTGCCCCGTCCCGCTGGCGCTCACCCCCCACGTGCGCGCCCTGCCGTGGACCTGTCTCTAAGCGCAAGACGTCCGCACGCCTGGAGGACCGCGGCCGGTGACACGACCCCGATCAGAATGACGCGGCGCGGCGCAGGGACAGCGCGGCGGCGATCAGCCCCAGAACGAGCCCGCCGCCGAGGATCAGGAGAAGCGCCTCCCGCGGCAGGAACTGCCCCACGACGAGCGTCAGGAAGGGGTTCTCGCGGAAAGCCTCCGAGCGCTCGATCAGGCGGTGGGTGAGCGCCAGGGCGCCGATCGCGAGCGCCCCCCCCGCCACCCCCTGGGCCGAGGCGCCCAAAAGAAACGGGCCGCGGATGAACGCCGCCGTGGCCCCCACGAGCTTCATGATCTCGATTTCCTCCCGGCGGGCCAGGACGGTCAGCCTCACG
Organism: Acidobacteriota bacterium; assembly: GCA_031370485.1. GTDB lineage: Bacteria > Acidobacteriota > Polarisedimenticolia > Gp22-AA2 > Gp22-AA2 > JANMQK01. Next base: position 751 of record JANMQK010000163.1, read on the forward strand.
ACGGCGCCCACAGTCACCATGACCGCCGCTAGAAGAAGCACGCCGATCCCTGCGCCGCCGCGGCGCACCAGCGTCACGACCGCCGCCAGCCTCTCGAGCCAAGCGAGGTCGTAGCGGACCTCCGCCACCCCCGGCTGTCCGCGGTAGGTGCGGCCCAGGGCCTCGACCGAGGCCTTGTCCCGGTGCCCCCGGTTCAGCGTGATCTCGAAGGAGGGGGGGAAACCGCCGCCGCCGATCTGCGCCGGGAGGTCCTTCAGCGCGGGAAAGGTCGCCTGGAACCGCTTGAGCGCCTCGCCCCGCGACACGAAACGGGCCGACGCGACGGCCGGGTCTTTCGCGAGAAGCGCCCGCAGGGCGTCGGCCTCCGCCGTCCCCGCGGAGTCCACAAGGTAGATCTGCGCCTGCGCGTCGCGGCCGAGCGCGTCCATGAACCGGTCGAGGTTGAAGGCCAGCAGGAGGAACAGCCCGAGGATGTAAAGCGACACGCCGATCGAGGCCGCGGAGAGCAGGCTGAGGCCCGGGTTGCGCCACAGGCCGTCCCTCGCCTCGCGCATCGAGTGGAGCAGGGCGCGCAGCAGCCGGCGCATCGCTCAGGCCGCCCCGGGAGCGACCAGCCGCCCGTGGTCGAGACCGATGACCCGCTTCCCCATCCGGCGGATCATCTCGCGGTCGTGCGTGGCGATGAGGATCGTCGTGCCATGTGAGTTGATCTCCTTGAACAGCTGCATGATCTCGCGCGACAGCTCGGGGTCGAGGTTGCCGGTCGGCTCGTCGGCCAGAAGGATCAGCGGCCTGTTCACCAGCGCCCGGGCGATCGCGACGCGCTGCTGCTCGCCGCCCGAGATCTGCTCGGGATAGTTGTGCAGCCTGTGGTTCAGGGCCAGCATCTCGAGCACGCGATAGGTCCTCTGTCTCTGCTCTTTCGGCGGCAGGCCGATCACCTGGGTGGAGTACAGGACGTTCTCGAAGACGGTCTTGCGCGGCAACAACTTGAAGTCCTGGAAGACAACCCCGATCTGCCTGCGCAGGTGCGGGATCCGCCGCGCCGGAAGGGTCGCCACGTTCTCGTTGTTGACCATCACCTGGCCCGACGAGGGAACCTCGTAGCGGAACAGCAGCCTCAGGAGCGTTGTCTTCCCCGCCCCGCTCGGCCCCGTCAGGAAGATGAACTCCCCTTTCTCGACGGCGAGGCTGACGTCCGAGAGCGCCGGCGCCCCCGGCCCGTACCTGCGCGTGACGTGGAAGAGCTGGATCAAGGCTGGTCCAGGCGTTCCTTGAGAAGCCGGTTGACGAGCTCGGGGTTGGCCCGGCCTCCCATGGTCTTGATCGTCTGGCCGACGAAGTAGCCCAGAAGCGCGGTCTTGCCGGCGCGATACTTGGCGACCTGGCCGGGGCTCGCGACGATGACCCGCTCGATTGCCCCGCGGATGGCATCCTCGTCGCTGACCTGGGCAAGGCCCTGCTCACGCACCAGCTCGGCTGGGTCCTTCCCCGTGTCGTAGATCGCCTCGAACAGCTCCTTGGCCATCTTTCCCGAGATCGTTCCGCCGTCGACCAGCCGGATGAGGCCGGCCAGCCTGCCGGGCGCGAGGGGCACCGCCTCGATGCCGACCTTGGTCTCGTTGACCTTGCGGAGCACCTCGGTCATCACCCAGTTGGCCGCCGCCTTGGCATTGCCGGCGGCCCTGGCCACCGCCTCGAAGTAGTCGGCCAGCGCGCGGTCGCCGGCGAGGAGCAGCGCATCTTGGTCGGGCAGCCCGTGTTCCGCCACGAAGCGCGCCCTCCGCGCCGCGGGCAGCTCCGGCATGCCGCGCCGCACTGTCGCGATCCACGCCTCGTCCACCTCGAGCGGCAGGAGGTCCGGCTCGGGGAAGTAGCGGTAGTCGTGCGCCTCCTCCTTCGAGCGCATCGGGTGGGTGCGGTCCTCCTTCGGGTCGTAGAGCCGTGTCTCCTGCGTCACGGTGTCCCCCGAGCGCAGCGCCTCGGTCTGCCGCCTGATTTCGTACTCGAGCGCTTTCTGCACGAAGCGGAATGAGTTGAGGTTCTTCAGCTCGGCCTTGGTCCCGAGCGCCTCCGTCCCCTTCGGCCGCAGCGACACGTTGGCGTCGCAGCGCAGGGAGCCTTCCTCCATGTTGCCGTCGGTGACGCCGATGGCGACCAGAAGCGTCCTCAGCGCGGCATAGTAGGCGTGCGCTTCCTCAGGCGTGCGGAGATCCGGCTCGCTGACGATCTCGATGAGCGGGACCGAAGAGCGGTTGTAGTCCACGTAGGACTTCCGGTCGGAGTCGGGGAAGCCCTCGTGCAAAAGCTTCCCGGCGTCCTCCTCCATATGGACGCGGGTGATGCCGATGCGGCGCGTCCCTCCGCCGGCGTCGATGTCGAGGTGCCCCGCGACCGCCAGCGGCTGGTCGTACATTGAGATCTGGTACCCCTTGGGAAGGTCGGGATAGAAATAGTTCTTCCGGGCAAAGATCGATTTCGGGCGGATGGCGCAGTCAAGCGCCAGCGAGGCCCTGAGCGCGAACTCGACGGCGCGCCGGTTCAGCACCGGGAGAACACCCGGCATCCCGAGACAGATCGGGCAGACTCCGGTGTTGGGCGGGGCGCCGAACTTCGCCGGGCAGGCGCAGAAGATCTTCGTGTCGGTCAGGAGCTGGCAGTGGACCTCGAGGCCGATGACCGCTTCGTATTCCATCCCCGCCCCAGCACCGCGTGCATCCCACGATCGGGCGCTCCGGGCGCGGATTATAGCATCCCCCCTGTGCTAGAGTACGCGCGCCGCCGTGCGCCGCGGGCGGACTGGAGGAGACGTGGCAACCGTCCGGATCGCGATACTCGGCGCCGGCAACCTCGGCACCACCCTGGGAATCGTCCTCGCCGGAGGCGTGCCCGGCATCCGGGCCGGACGGGCGCGGGACGTCGTGCTCTGGACCGTCGAGACGGACATCGCGCAGGAGATCCGCGAGCGCCGCTCGAATTCCAAGTACCTTCCCGGGGCGCCCCTGCCGCGCGCCCTCGCCGTGACGACCGAAATGGGCGAGGCGCTGTCCAGGGCCGACGTCGTCCTGTTCGCGCTGCCGTCGAAGGTCGTGCGCCCCGTGGCCCGCCAGGTGGGCGCGCTGTTCGGCGGCTCCGCGGAGGCGGGGGCGCGTCCCGGCGCGCCGGACGGCGGGGGAGTTTTCTCTCCGCCCGTCTTCATCAGCGCGTCGAAGGGGCTCGAAGAGGAAACCTTCCTCAGGATGTCGCAGGTCGTCGCCTCCGAGCTCCCGGAGAGACTGAGGCCGCGCGTGCTCGCGATGTCCGGTCCCTCGATCGCCCACGAGCTGTCCCGGGGGATGCCGACGGCGGTGACGCTCGCCTGCCACGACACCGCCCTGGCGCGTGACGTGCGGCGCGAGCTGCGCACGCCCGTCTTGAGGTTCCAGGTCAGCCGCGACGTGCCGGGGGTCGAGCTGGGGGGTGTCCTGAAAAACGCCTACGCGCTCGCGCTGGGGCTCTGCGACGGCCTCGGGCTCGGGCTCAACACCAAGGCGGCGGTCCTGACGAAAGCCCTTCCCGAGCTGGCCCGTCTGGGGGTCGCCCTGGGAGGCCGGCGTGCGACCTTCTACGGGCTGCCCGGCCTTGGCGACCTCATCGGCACCGGGCTCAGCACCTTCAGCCGCAACCGCAAGCTGGGGGAAGAGCTGGCCCGCCGCCGGCCGAAGGACGAGGCGCTGGCCTCGATCCCGGGGGTCGTCGAAGGCGCCGCCGCGGCCACGCTCGCCCGCCGTCTCGCGGCGAGCCGCGGGCTGAAGCTGCCTCTCCTCGAGACCATCGCCTCCGTCCTCGAGGACGACGCCGACCCGCTTAAGGCCATCCTCCGCATCGTCGGCTGACGCAGCACGCCCCATCCATCCGCCTGCTGCGACGCCCGGTGATAGAATCTTTCCACGTTCCCTGAGGAGGTCGCAATGAATTTCCCGCCCGCTCGGCCCCGCCGCCGGATGGCGCCGTTGTCCGTGGGCCTGGCCCTCGCGCTTCTTGCCCTCGCCGTCCTGCCGGTGTTGTCCCAGGAAACGCCTCCGGCCCCGCCGTCCGGCGAGCCGCCCGCGGTCACGTCCAGGGAGCGCGAGTCGGTGTTCGCTGTTTTCTACGCGACCGGGCTCGACACCACGGCCGCCTTCAGGGTCTCCAACCTTCCGATCAGGAAGGACAACATGACGCTCCTTTTGAAATCGGGAATCGTGTTCCTGATGAAGCCCATCGACGGCGAGGTGACCGGCGCCGCCTTCATCGGCGATGGCGTGGCCACGACCGCCCCGCCAAACGCGATGCTGCGTTACATGCTCAACAAGTACTCGGGCGCCGAGACCCTCAACGAGCCATTCACGGAGGCGGTCTTCCGCTTCAGCGACGGCACCGACAAGGCCATCCGCGCGGCGGCGAAGCCGGACGCCGGAGCCGCGGATCAGGCGGCGAGGGCGGAGTCGATCTGGAAGGATCGCAACGCCTGGTTCGACGGCACGCGCGCGCTCCACCTGGAGATGCAGTTCCTCGAGACCCGGATCTCGAAACTGACGGGGCAGGACTTCTTCGTCGCCGATTTCCACACGCCGAAGCACGACTGGCTCACCTACACGTTCAACCCTCAGGAGATTCACGAGAACGTGCTGTTCGCCGCTGAGTCCATCGGAGCTTCCGGGAGGCGCAACGAGGTGCCATGGATCCACTGGCACCGCCAGGCCGACTACAGCCCCAACGGACACTACATCCTCAACCCCGACCGGGACGGGGCCAGGAACCTCCACATCAAGAGCTCGGAGATGACTCTCGATCTTCCCAGCACCAAGGAGGTGGACTGGGAGGCGCGCCTCAACATCGAGCCGCTCGTGGACGGCATGCGCTGTCTCAAGTTCGATCTGCTCAACAACGGCAAGCCGGACAGCCGCTGGTACGAGGATGGCTTCTATCCCGTGCGCCTCATGAGCGTCACCGATGGCAACGGGCAGCCGCTCGAGACGATTCACAAGAAAGACGAGCTGCTGGTCTTTCTCCCCCGGCCGGTGAGGGCCGGCGAGCCCATGCAGCTGGTGATCAAGGGAAAGGCCGAGGTCATCTACCAGGTCACGGCCGAGTCGTACGGGCTGCTCCAGGGCTCCTGGTATCCGCAGTACGGGTTTCTCGGCGGACGATCGGCCTTCCACTGGACCGTCCGGGTCCAGAAGCCGTTTCTCATCACCGGATCGGGGAAGGTCGTCCGCGAGTTCGAGGACAAGGAAAAGGGACAGAACGTTTTGGAGATCGCCTGCGACCAGCCGGTCCATTTCCCCTGGGTGATCTTCGGCCGGTTCCAGAAGGAGCAGGGGACCTACGTCAGCGAGGAATCGAAGCGGTCCGTGCCTCTCTCCGTGCATTCCTTCCCGACCATGACCTATTCCATCACCGACAAGGAGACCCTCGATCGGATCGGCGCCACGGGACCCATCACCGTGACCCTGTCGGCCCCTTTGAAAAAGGTCGAAGGGATCATCGACGAGGGCAAGGAGATCCTCAAGCTCTACGAGAAGATCTACGGACCCTATCCCTACGATGAGCTGCACATCGCGCAGATGGGGCCGTTCCTCGGCTTCGGCCAGGCGCCCCAGGGGTTCGTGCAGCTCACCGGCGACGCCTTCATGTCGCAGGCGCGGCTCGAGAGCGATTTCTTCCACGGCTTTCTCGCCCACGAGTTCGCACACCAGTGGTGGGCGCATCAGATCGGCTGGGCGTCTCCCGACGATGAGTGGCTGAGCGAGTCGTTCGCGGAGTATGCCTCGGGGATCTTCGTCAAGGAGTACCAGGGCGCGAAGCGATTCCAGCGGACGCTTCAGGAATGGAAGAAAAACGCCAAGGTGAGCGACAAGGAGTCGCCGATTGCCGCCGCCAACACGCTGCGGATGACGGGGGGCTTCCGGCATCGCAACTATCTTCTTTACAACAAGGGCCCGTACGTCGTTCACATGCTGCGGGTCGAGCTCGGGGACGACACCTACGTCAAGGTGATGCGCGGCATCCAGGAGTCGTACCGCAACCGGGACCTCTCGACGGAGATGCTCCTCGCCGCGATCAACAAGATCTCCGGCGCTAACTACACCTGGTTTTTCGACCAGTGGTTCTGGAATGTCGGCATCCCGTCGTTCAGGTACTCGTGGAGGTCCGAGCGCCAGCCGGACGGCAAGTACATGATCATCGTGCACGTCTCGCAGGAGAACAAGGCCAACTTCAAGAGAGTTCTCATGCCGGTCTACATCGAGTTCAAGGGGAAGAAGGTCGCCCCGCAATACATGCGGGTCGACCAGCCCGAGGAAGATTTGAAGCTCCTCTCCCCCGAGGAGCCGAAGAACGTGACGCTGGACGAGGACAACACGCTGCTGGCCGATATCACCAGGGCGAATTGAGGCCGGTGACGCTCGCCTACGGTTTTCGTATCGTGTTGTTCGCGGCCGGTGTGCTGGTCGCCGTCGTCCTCGGCCTCAAGGTGCTGGTCCTCATCGCCGAGCCGCGGCTGACCTTCCTGCCGGTCGCCTCGCTGGCGGCCACGCCCGAGAGCTACGGCCTGCCCTTCGAGGACCTGCACCCTGTCACCGCCGACGGGCTGAAACTGCGCGCCTGGCTGATCCCCGCGCGCGAGGCGCCCCTGACTCTGGTCTTCTTCCACGGCAATGCCGAGAACATCGGGACCTGCCTCGAACTCGCGCGCCTGACGCGGCCCGCCGGGTTCAACCTGGTCCTCGCCGAGTACCGTGGTTATGCGGGGAGCGAGGGGTCCCCCACCGAGCGGGGCATCTACCTGGACGGTGAAGCCGTCCTTCGCGCCCTCGCCAGCAGGCCGGAGGTCGACCCCGGGCGCATCGTCCTGTGGGGGCGTTCGATCGGGGCGGCCGTCGCGGTGCACCTGGCGGCCGGCCGGGCAAAGGTCGCCGGGGTCGTTCTCGAGTCGCCGTTCACCTCGGCGCGGGAGCTCCTGCGCGAGGGAGGATCGGCGACATACCCCTTTTACCTGCTCTCTTTTTTCTCCTCCTACCGTTTCGATCTGGCGGGCGCGATTGGCTCGCTCGCGGCGCCCCTGCTCGTGGTCCACGGGACCCGGGACGAGGTGGTCCCGTTCGCGCTCGGCCGGAAGCTCTACGCGCTGGCCCCCGGCCGGAAGGAATTCGCCGCGATCGAGGGGGGCGGGCACAACGATCTGATGGCGCTCCACCAGGACGAGCTGTGGGGGAACGTGAAGCGATTCCTCGCGACGCTGCGCTAGCGAACCCGCGCCAGCCGCGCGGCGTCTCAGGCCGGAAACGTCTCCGCGACGCTCACGGTCGTTTGGGGGCCCCGGGCCGAGAGCTCGCGGAAAAAACGGGCGGCGTCGACCGAGCGCTCGGGAGGGACGACGCCGGCCAGCGCCCAGATCCCCTGCGCAGGGCCACCCTGCCCCGGCCCGCCCTGCGCCAGCCAGCGCGCCACGATCGCGGGCGGGGTCGCCACCAGCAGCGTTCCGCCCGTGAGCCCCCGGGCGGCGTGCGGCCAGGCGGTCGTCTCGACCCTGCCCGTCACCGGCTTCCCGTCCCGCATGCCGCGCACCTCGGTGACGATGTCCTTGAAGCCGGGGTTTGTCGTTCGCCCGCCCTGCGGGGCGCGCTTCAACGTCTCGATCAGCACGTCGCGCGGCCGCACCTTCTGGCCGCGGACTTCGATCGGCTCGGTCGAGGCCAGCCCCAGCCCGGCCAGGAACTGCAGCTGCCGGAGCGCCTTCTCCGAGTAGCCGAAGAAGGAGATCTTGAAGAAACACTCCTTGATCCCCTTGGACGCGTAGGTCAGTGGGAGTGTCGCCACCTCGGAGTGGAGCGACAGGTGGACCTTCGCGGAGCCAATCGGATCCTGGAAGCGATAAATCTCCTCCTCGCCCAGCGGTGCGGTTTCCCGGAACTCGCCGTCACGGAACACCACGGGGGGCTGGGTGATCTCGTCGAAGATCGTGTCGATCGAGTAGGGCCAGGCGAGCGAGTCCCCCTGGTCGGGGGTCGCGCCGTTGTAGATGCGGATGGAGGTGACCTCCTCGAACGTGTCGGCCAGGATGCGGGCCTGCACGTTGGCGAGTCCGGGACAGGAGCCCAGCCCGGGAATCGCCAGGAGGCCCGCCGCGCGGAACGCCGCGTCGAGCTCCAGCTGCTTGCGCGTCGTGTGGAACAGGCCGCCGAGGTCGATGTAGTGCGCGCGCGCCTCGAGGCAGGCCTTCATGACCTGCACGTTGAAGCGGTACTGCACCGAGTTGATGACCGCGCCGGCCCCCTGCAGGAGACGGACCAGGGAGGCATGATCGGTCACGTCGGCCCCGACCGCCGTCACCCCCGGCCGCGCGACGGCCGCCGCGGCCTTCCGGGCGCCCTCCGGGTCGAGATCGGCGATCACGATCTCGCGCACCGCGGGGTCCCCGGCCAGGTCGAGCGCGACGGCGCGGCCGATGATTCCCGCCCCTCCCAATATGACGATGCGCACGTTCGCCTCCTTCGGGGATGACGCGCGGCCGATGCTAGCGTTTCATGAGAAGTGAGGTCAATCTCACGGCGCGATTCAGGAAGCGGCCACGCTCCCGAGGGGACAGACAACACCTTCCTCGACTAGGGCCTGCACGCCCCGCAACGCTCCCGCGCGCCCGTCCGGGGAGATCCCCATGGCCCCGAGAATGGCGTCGAGCGCCATCACGCCGTCACAGCGCCGGAGGACCTCCATCTGGACGCTGTCGAGACGCAGGATGGCCGGCCACGCCGGGTCGGTGATCCGGACCTCGTCTCCTTCCGTGGTCCAGGTCACAACCGGATAGAGGCGCTGGCCGCCCTCGACGACCGGCGGGCGTTCCGATGTGGCGGCCGGGCCGGTCAGCAGGCGATAGTGCCTTCCCTCGTCAACTTGCATCAACAAGCGGTATTCGTCCCCGGTGTCCGCGATCTCGGGGTGGATCGCGTTCAGGTGGATCGTTCGAAACCTCATCTCGGTGGCCGGGGCGGTCAGTGCGGCCAGCTGCGGGGACTCGACGGGACGCTGAAAGGCGGTCCGCACGGCGGCGCAGACCCGCTCTCCGTATTCGGCGGGGCCCAGGTGCCGCTCGGCGCGGGATCGCGAACGGCGCGACATTTCACTCCACGCTACAGGATCGTTCAGAAGCCCGGCGACCGCCGGGACCGCGGAGAGCCAGTCGGTCCTGGGTCCGCCCCGCGTAAGAAACGTGCGGGCCAGGAAACCGGTCTCCCCGGGAACGACCAGGTCGCGCAGGCCGCCCCAGTCGGCCGCCAACACGGGAAGACCCGACGCCATAGCCTCGGCGACCACCAGGCCGAAATTCTCCAGGCGGCAGTTCGTCAGGTGAACCAGGATGTCGGAAGCGGCCATGAGTCTGGCCAGGCGCGCCTGCGGGACGGGGCCGAGGAAATGAACCCGGGACCCCACGCCTTTCTCGTCCGCCAAACGGGCGACCGCCTCCCTGTAGGCCGTGCTGGCGGGCCGTTCCGGCGTGTCGCCGACGACAGCCAGTCTCGCCGCGGGAGCCTGCTCGAGGAGGGCGTGCAGGAACATGACGGCGAGGTGCTGGTTCTTCCGCCTGACGAAGGCCGAGGCGACGAGCAGGAGCGGGCCGCCCGCCGGGAGGCCGCATTCCCCTTCGATCTCTTTTCGAAGAGAGTGGCGGTCGGACGCCGGCAGGAAACGCTCGAGATCGACGGGAAACGGAACATTCAGCACGAGCGGCCCTCCCGCCGCGAAACATCGTTCTGCCACCCGCACGCAGACCGGCGAGGACACCAGGATCGTGTCGGAGGCCCGGAGACGGGGGGCCGTGTAGGCCCAGAAGCTCGCGTCGGCGAAGGAGCCATGGTCCACGAAGATCCGCCTCGGTTCCGCCGGCGCCTCCCAAGCGAAGGAGATCACATGGAGGTCCGCCTCCGCGATTGAACCAGCAACCACGAAGTTTGACCTCAGGACTCCTTCGCACGCGAGATTCGCCTGCTGGCCGCCTCCCAGGCTGCGGCGGCCCTGCGGAAACCCGATGAAGATCCTTGGACGCCCTGGGTCACCCATGCCCGCTCCGGCCCTGCCCGGGTGTCATGTTATCAGCGATTACAACGTTCGCGGGGGCCCCGTGCAATGTGCTAAAATCCGCTACTGACGCCAACTTCGGGTAAATCGGACAGATGGACGGATATCGGTTGATCCGTGCTCCGGGAGTATTGATTGGGGCCGTGGCCGCGGCCCTCGTGGCCTCCTCCGTGATGGCCCGGGACCTGCCGGACTACGACGCCGCGGCCCACAGCGGGAGCACCGCGCGGGCCCCGTTCACACCGGGCGACGCCGACCGCGCGAAGATAAAGCCGGGCACGACCGTCCGGACCGACGAGCGTCTCGGTGTCCCGACCTTCTTGTGGGCCGCCCCGCGCGCGGCGCACGGCCCCCTCGCCCCCTCCCTGGCGGGCCTCCCGCCCGAACAGGCCGCGCGGCGGCACCTGGCCGAGTACGCCTCGGTCTATGGGCTGCAGCCCGAAGAGCTGCGCGACGCGGTCCTCGACTCGGTGCACGACACGGGGCAGGGCGCCATCATCGTCACGTTCCACCGGGCGGTTTACGGAATCGAGGTGTTTCGCGACGCAACCAGGCTGGTGATGGATCGCGATCGCGAGCTCGTCGCGATCTCAGGGTTCCTGCCGGGGCGGGCCCACGTCAAGGGCCCGATTCGAAGCCCGGTCTTTACGATCGACGCCCCGCAGGCGATAGCCCTGGCCTACGAAAACCTGGCGGGCACCGCGCTCGACGCGCGCGACCTTGAAAAAGCCGCGCAGTCGGCCGGCGGGTACGAGACATGGGACCTCGGGCCCCTTGCGCGTGACGCCTACGAAGTTCCCCTTCTGCAGCCGGCCCGCGCCCGGAAGACCCTCTTCCGTCTGCCCGACCGGCTGGAGCCGGCCTGGTACGTCGAGCTCGACCTGGGGCCGAAGACGGCGACCGACTCGGACTATTACGCCTGTGTTGTCTCCGCGAAGGACGGGGCGCTTCTTTTCCGCAAGAACCTGACGGTGTCCGACTCCTACACCTACCGGGTCTGGGCCGACACGACCGGGCTTCGGGCCCCCTATGACGGTCCGCAGGGAACCGCTCCAACGCCGCTTCCGAGCGGCCTGCAGGACGGCTACCAGGCCCCCTTCGTGGGGTCCAGCCTCGTGACGCTGCAGAACGGGCCGATCAGCACCAACGATCCGTGGCTTCCGCCCGCTGCGACCCAGACCAATGGCAACAACGCGGACGCCTACGCCGACCTGGCCTCCCCCGACGGGCTCTCGGGCTCGGACTTCCGCGCCACGACGACCGGGGGCAACGTCTTCGACCGCACCTTCGACACCGGGCTGCAGCCCACGGCCAGCACGAACCAGCAGATGGCGGTGGTCACCCAGCTTTTCTACGACGTCAACTTCCTCCACGACTGGTTCTATGGCTCCGGCTTCGACGAGGCCGCCGGCAACGCCCAGACGTCGAACTACGGCCGGGGCGGCATCGGGAACGACAACCTGCGCGCCGAGGCACAGGATTACAGCGGCCGGAACAACGCCAACATGTCCACTCCTTCGGACGGCGGGCGCCCGCGCATGCAGATGTACATCTTCGACGGAATCGGAGAGAGGTCGCTGACCGTCAACTCCCCCGCTTCGATCACCGGAACCTACGCGGTCGGCACCGCCACCTTCGGCCCGGCGTCCTTCAACAGGACGAACACCCTGGTCCTGGTCAACGACGGCGCCGGGACCACCTCCGACGGCTGCGAATCCCCCTGGACGAACGCGGCGGCGGTCAGCGGCAAGATCGCCTTCATCGACCGTGGAAACTGCAACTTCAACGTCAAGGTCGCGAACGCGCAGCTGAACGGCGCGGTGGGGGCCATCATCGCGAACAACGCGGGGACGGGGATCCTGAACATGACCGGCACCGATTCCTCGATCTTCCTCCCCAGCCTCTTGATCTCCCAGGCGGACGGGAACGCCATCCGGGCGCAATTCGGGGCCGGGGTCAACGCGACCCTGTATCGCGCGGCGGCCATCGACCGGGACGGCGGCCTCGACAACCAGATCGTGGCGCACGAGTGGGGGCATTACCTCAGCAACCGGCTGATCGGGAACGCGACCGGGCTGTCGAACAACCAGGGAAACGGGATGGGGGAGGGCTGGGCCGACTTCGTCGCCTTGCTTCTCACGGTGCGCCCGGAGGACGCGATGGTTCCCAGCAATGCGAACTTCGCCGGCGTCTACCCGGTCGCCGGCTACGTGAGAAGCGGCGGCCCCAACGGTCCGGTCCCCAACTATGGCTACTACTTCGGCATCCGCCGGGTCCCCTATTCGACCGACTTCAGCAAGAACCCGCTGACCTTCCGGCACATCGCCAACGGCAACCCCCTGCCCGGGACCGCGCCGATCGCCTTCGGCGCGGACGGCTCGAACAACGCCGAGGTGCACAACACGGGGGAGGTCTGGGCCACCATGCTGTGGGAGTGCTATGCCTCGCTCCTGCGCGACACGGGGCGGCTCACGTTCGACCAGGCCCGCGACAGGATGCGCGCCTACCTCGTGGCCTCGCTCAAGCTCACCCCGAACGCGCCGACCATTCTCGAGGCGCGCGACGCCGTGCTGGCCGCCGCCTACGCGAACGACCAGACCGATTTCATGGCGTGCGCGCAGGCGTTCGCGCGCCGCGGCGCCGGGCTGCGCGCCGTGGCACCCGACCGCGGCTCGACGACTAACCAGGGGGTCGTGGAGAGCTTTGTCGCAGGCAGCGATCTCGAGTTCGTCGCGGCGTCGCTCGACGACGACGTCGCGTGGTGCGACCGCGACGGCTCCCTCGACGTCAACGAGACGGGGCGTCTGACCGTGACCCTCAGGAACGTGGGGACCGGGGCGCTGAGCGCCACGACCGCGACCGTCACCTCGACCAACCCGGCGGTGTCGTTTCCCGGTGGCGGCCAGATCACTTTCCCCCCCTCGCAGCCCTACGGAATGACGACCGGCAGCGTGAACGCGCGCCTGGGAAGCGCGACCGGCATCCAGCCGATCGAATTCTCCATCGCCTTCACCGACCCGGGCCTGGCGATCCCGGGGACGGTCACGGCCTCCTCCATGCGGCTCGGCAACTTCGACGACCTCCCCGACCAGTCGGCGACGGACGACGTGGAAAGCGCCACGACCGCCTGGACCGTGGACGACAACCCCTTCCTCGACAGGTCGGGACCCTGGCGGCGGATCGAGCTGAGCGGGCTCGACCACCGGTGGCTTGGACCGGATCCCGGGGCCCAATCGGATCAGTACCTGATTTCACCTCCCTTGCAGGTGGCGCCGGCCGGATCGTTCAGCTTCTCGTTCCGCCACCGGTACTCGTTCGAGAATTCGGGCGGACTCAATTACGACGGCGGGGTGATCGAGATCTCGACGACCGACGGCGAGATCTGGACCGACATCGGGTCGCACGCCTCCCCCGGCTATCCCGGCGGGAACATCGACACCTGCTGCGGCAACCCGCTCGGAGGCCGCGCCGGCTTCGTGCGGACGAGCGCCGGGTACCCGGCTTTCGCGAACGTCACCGTCAACCTCGGGACGGCCTATAACGGCCAGACGGTGCTGGTCCGCTTCCGGATCGGGGCGGACGAGGCGATCGGAGGCCCGGGGTGGGAGATCGACGACCTCGTCTTCAACAACATCCTGAACACACCGTTCCACATTCTGGTCCCGGACCGCGGCCTGTGCCTCGATTCCGACAGCGACGGGTTCGACGACCTGGCCGACTGCGCCCCTCTCGATGGCACGGCGTGGGCGCTTCCCACCGAGGCCCGCGATCTCATGCTGGCCGGGGCGCCGGCGACGACCCTCGCCTGGTTGGCCCCGGGCAGCCCCGGGGGGACGGCGCTCCGGTACGACCTTCTCCGCAGCATGCAGGCCTCGTCGTTCGGCGCCGCGGCGTGCGTCGCGTCGGATGCCTTAGGCCTCACGGCCTCCGACCCGGCTCTGCCGGCTGATGTCTTTTTCTACCTGGTCCGGTCGGAGAACGCCTGCGGCGGCACGCTGGGCTCCGACTCGGCGGGCGCGCCCCGGAGCGGCGCCGGCTGCCCCTAGGTCAGGTGCGCTCGATCGTGGCCTCGTCGAGCAATTCCACCGGGTCGCCAACCGCAATCGTCCCGCCCTGCACCACAAAGCAGTTGAGGGCCAGCGAGCCGTCGAATTCCCGCTGGTTGTGGCGGAGAACGCCGACGTCCTGTTCGAGCGTGTCGGGGTCGAAGGTCGTCATGCCGAGCGCTGCCTTAGATCGCGGATGCCGATGATCACCCCGCCCGCGGCCAGGAACCGTCCCTCCCACGATCTCTCGGCCAGACCTGCGACCCCCCCCACGACAATGTTCGGCCGCAGGCGGCGGCGGTCGCGGCCGAAGGCCGCAATGGCTCCGTCGGTCGCCACGAGAAGGGGGAGGATGTCAAACCGCTCCAGGTCGTCGAGGGCTACCAGACGGGCGCCGCGGCCCGCCGCGGTCTCGATGTCACGAGCGACTTCCGGCGCATCCCAAGGCCGGCCGTCCACGCGGGGTTCCCCGTCGGGACCGAGCGCGGCCCGGTGTCCCAAAAGGCGCGGGCGAGTCCGCGAGGTGACGATCCGCGAGTGGGGGTCGCGAACCTGGACGACGCGGTCCCCGGCAATCCCGTCCTGCCGCACCTCGGCCGACTCGAGAGGCTCCCCCGCCATCGATTTGACCGGGTAACGCCACAGCTCGGCGATCCACATCCCCTTCACCCTGGCTCTAGTCATGGTCGCCTGGCCGGCCACGGCCGCGCTTGATGTCGGAGCGGACGCGCTTCTCCCTGAGGCGCCGTTCGGCGCTTCCGCGCCCTGGACGGGTCGGCCGGCGCGGAGTCGGGGCTTCGGCGACCTGCGCCAGCATGCCAGCGAGCTTGTCGAGACAATCCTCGACGTTGCGCCGCTGATCCCGGTGGCGCTGGCTCGCCAGCACGAGGTCCCCCTCCTTGGTGATGCGCCGCGCGAAGCGGCGCCGGAAACGGTCGCGCACGTCGGGCGGGACGCCGGGGGCGCCGCCCACCGCCCAGTGCAGGATCGCCTTGCTGCTGACCTTGTTGACGTTCTGGCCGCCGGCGCCCGCGCTGCGCGCGTATTGGAAGCGCAGCTCCCAGCCCTCCACCCGTATCCGGTCGCCGACCACCAATGTGCGAACCATCGTCCCCGGCGCCGGCTAGTCGGTGGCGTACCCGCGCTGCTCGTAGGCGAGGTTGCTGACCTTGACGAGGTTGGCGTCCTGGTTCTTTTCGATCTGGCTGAGGTGCCGGCGAATGCGGCGCCAGGCGTCGTTGCCGAAGGTGCGGGTGAGGAGGATGTCGCGGCGGGCCTTAAGGGCGCCCTCCTCCTTGATGCGGGTGTTGGCGCGCGACAGGCAGGCGACCAGGGCGTAGAAATCGCCGGCGGCTTCGGCCAGCCGCTCCTGGATGAATTCGCGCGCGATGATCTCCTTGCCGTGGTGGCGCAGGGCGCGCTCGGCGGCGACCGAGAGGGCCTCGGCATAGTGCGCCGCGCGCACGGCGGTCTTCTGGAGGGGCGGCTCGATGCCGGGGAACTGCTCGTCACTGATAGCCTGCTTGATCTTCTTCAGCGCGAACTCCGACAGCACCCCGATTTCCGAGATCGGGGCCCTCAGGGCGTGGCCCACCTTCTTCAGCTCCTCGCCGAGCCGATGGACACCCGCCAGCGTCACGAATAGCCGCAGGATTTCGTTCGTGCCCTCGAAGATCATGTTGATCCGGCAATCGCGCAGGTACCGCTCGTAGGGATACTCCTTGATGAAGCCGTTCCCCCCGGCGATCTGCACGGCGTGGTTGATGACGCGCCAGACGTTCTCCGACGAGAAGATCTTGCAGAGCGCCGATTCGATCGAGGCGTCCACATCCTTGCGCTCCGCCAGGTGGGTCGTCAGGTAGACCATGCTCTCGGCCGCGTAGGTCCCGGTCATCATCTCGGCGACCTTGCCGCGGATCATCTCGAACTCGGCGATCGGATGGCCGAACTGGCGCCGCTCGAGGGCGTACGCGACGGCCCGGTCGATCATTTCCTTGGCGCCGCCGACCGCGCCCGCCGCCAGCGACACCCTGCCGTCGTTCAGGATCTCCATGGCGTACTTGAAGCCGCGCCCCGGCTCGCCGAGGAGGTTTCCCTTCGGGACCGGCACGTTGTCGAGCATGAGGTCGGTCGTGGAGGAGCCCTTCAGGCCGAGCTTGTCTTCCTCCTTGCCGGTCGCCACCCCCCGCAGGTCGCGGGTCACGATGAAGGCGCTGATGGCGTCCTTGCCGCCGATCTCGGTGCGGGCGAACACGGTGAAAAGCCCCGCGTGGCCGCCGTTCGTGATGTAGCGCTTGCCGCCGTTCATAATCCAGACCTGCCGCTTCTCGTCCCAAACGGCCCGCGTCTTGAGCGACGCCGCGTCCGACCCCGACTCGGGCTCGGTCAGCGCGTAGGCGCACAGGAGGTCCCCCTTGGCGACCCCGGGAAGCCATTTCCGCTTCTGTTCCTCGCTGCCGTAGAGGACGAGCCCCTTGCTGCCGATGCCGAGATGCGCCCCGATGATGGTCGCGGTCGCGGCGCAGTGTCGGCAGATCTCCTCCATCAGCTTGCAGTAGGAGGTGAGCGGAAGCCCCGAACCACCGTACTCCTCGGGGATGGTCATACCGAACATGCCGAGCTCTTTCAGCTCGGCCACGGTCTCGACCGGGAAGGTGCCGCGGCGGTCGATGGCGCCGCCGTCGAGCCGCTCCTTCGCCCAGCCGCGGAACGACTCCAGGACGAGCGCCAGGGTCTCCCGCTCCTCCGCTTTCTGGCGGGGATACGGGAAGACGATCTCCGGCTCGAGGTGGCCGCTGAACATGGCCTTCATGAAGCTTTGCATGGTCACACCTCGTAGAAGCGACGCCCCTCGCGCGCCAGATCCAGAAGCAGCCGCGCGGCGAGGAAGCGCGGGCCGTGGCGTTCGGCCAGGATTTCCAGGAGGTGCACCACCGCGGCCAGCCCCAGGCTGTCGGCGTGCCGCAGCAGCCCCCCGCGAAACGGCGGGAAGCCGGTGCCCATCACCATCCCCAGATCGACGTCGGCGGGAGAGCGCACGACACCCGATTCCAGGCAGCGCGACGCCTCGTTGATCATCGGGAGGACGAGGCGCGACTCGGCGGGCCCGGGCTCGAGATCGATCCGGTCGCGGGTCGAGATCAGGCGGTACATGTCGGCGTTGACCAACCGCGCGACAGCCCGCCCTTCGGACTCGTCGGCCCCGCCCCGGCCGTAGAGGTAGAATCCCCGGCCCGACTTTCTGCCCAGCCATCCCTTCTCCTTCAGGATCTGCAGCGCCACCGATTTCGGGGCCCGTTCCCTGTACGCCTCCGACAGGAGCCCTGCGACACTTGCGGCCACGTCGATGCCGATCTGGTCGAGTAGGGCGAACGGCCCCACCGGCATGCCGAAGGCGACCATCACCCGGTCCACGTCCTCGACGCGCGATCCCTCCTCGAGCATTACCAGCGCCTCGCCGAGATAGGCCATGAGGATCCGGTTCACCAGGAAACCGGGCGCGTCGCCGACGACGATCGGGGTCTTGCCGATGCGCCTGGCAAGCGCCACCGCGGTCGCCACCGCCGTGTCGGAGGTCGCGGGGCCGCGGATCACCTCGACGAGCGGCATCTTGTGGACCGGGTTGAAAAAATGCATCCCCACCACGTCCTCGGGCCGCTGCGCACCTTCGGCTATCCGGCCGATCGGCAGCGACGATGTGTTGCTGGCGAAGACAAACCCCTTCCGGGTCACGGCCTCCAGGTCACGCAGCACCCTGCGCTTGATGTCCATCGACTCGACAACCGCCTCGATCGCGATTTCCGAGCGGCGCATCCCCGTGTAGTCCAGGGTCGGCTGGATGCGGGCCATTCTCTGTTCGAACTCGCGCCGCCCGATCCGCTTCTTGCGCAGCTCGGCCTGGCCCAGGTCGTGCGCCGCCCGCATCCCCCGGGACAGGGCCGCGAGGTCGATGTCTTTCAGGCGGACGGTGATCCCGGCGCGCGCCAGCGCCTGCGCGATGCCCCCGCCCATGGCGCCGGCGCCGACGACCACCGCGTGCGTCACTTCCCGCGGTGAGACCGAGGCGTCGGCGACACCGGGGTCCTTGCGGGCCGACTGCTGCATGAGGAAAAGCGCCATGAGGTTATGGCTCGCCGAGCTCAGGGCGAGGCGGCCGATCGCTTCCGCCTCGCGCGCGAACCCCGCCTTGCGGCCGCGGCGCATGCCGTGCTCCACCACCTGGAGCGCCAAAA
The DNA here is from genome assembly GCA_031370485.1 of Acidobacteriota bacterium. GTDB lineage: Bacteria > Acidobacteriota > Polarisedimenticolia > Gp22-AA2 > Gp22-AA2 > JANMQK01. The sequence goes on from JANMQK010000163.1 coordinate 19,127, forward strand.
AGGGCGCCGGGTAGTGGCCCGGGTCCAGGCGCTGCGCCAGTTTGCGGCGCGCCAGCGCCGTGGTCACGGCGAGGCTTGCGGCGCGGAACGGGTTCAGGCGCTCGAAAAGCCCCCCGTCGCCGCGATCGATCCGCCGCCGGCCATCCACCGCCTCCTTGAGAACCCTCCGGGCCGCCAGAAGGAGGTATTCGGGAGGTGCGACCTCGTCGACCAGGCCGATCTTGAGCGCCCGGCGCGCGTCGAGCGAGCGGCCGGTGAGGATCATGTCGAGCGCCTTAGCGATTCCGACGAGCCGCGGCAGGCGCTGGGTCCCACCCCATCCGGGGAGGATCCCGAGGCGTACCTCCGGGAGCCCGATCTCGGTCTTCTTCGAGTCGGCCGCGACGCGGAAGTGGCAGGCGAGCGCCAGCTCGGTTCCCCCCCCGAGGCAGGTGCCGTTGATGGCGGCCACCACGGGAAAGGGGAGGTCCTCGAGGCTTTTGAACAGCCGCTGCCCGCGGCGCGAGGCGCTCTCGGCGTCCATGGCCGAGCGGAGCGAGCCGATTTCCCTCACGTCCGCGCCCGCGATGAAGGAGCCCGGCTTGGCGCTCGAGATGACGAGCCCCTCGATCGTCTCGTCCCGCGCCGCGCGGTCGATGAGCATTTCCAGGACCGCCAGCATGGGGCTGCTGAGGACGTTGACCTTCTCGCCCGCGCGGTCGAACACCATGTGGGCGATCCTCTCCGAATCCACCGAGATCGTGACCCCGGGGTCCGGAAGCGGCCGGGTCCCCTGCCCCTCCTCGCGGGCGGGCGCCCGCTCGGACCCGTTCACGATCGTTCCAGGATGAGAGCCGCGCCCTGCCCGCCGCCGATGCAGAGGGCCGCCAGGCCCAGCGTCAGATCGCGGCGGGACATCTCCTTGAGAAGCGTCAGAACCAGGCGGGTCCCCGAGCAGCCGACGGGGTGCCCGAGCGCGATCGCCCCGCCGTTGACGTTGGTGCGCTCGGGGTCCGGCTCGCCGAGCGCTTTCGAGAGGCCCAGCTCCTCTCTGGCGAACTCGGCCGACGCGAAGGCCCGGCGCACCGCCAGCACCTGGACCGCGAACGCCTCGTTGATCTCGAAAAGCTGAAGGTCGTCCATGCCGAGTCCCGCGCGCCGCAGCGCCACCGCGGTGGCGTAAACCGGCCCGAGTCCCATGGTCTCGGGGTCGAGGCCCGCGAATCCGTAAGCCCGGATCCGTCCGAGGTACGGCATCCCCAACTCCCGGGCCCGCTCCTCGGAGGCCAAGAGGACCGCGGCCGCGCCGTCGGTGAGCATACAGGAATTTCCCGCGGTGACCGTGCCGTAGCGGCGGTCGAACGCCGGCCTGAGGCGGGCCAGCGCCTCGGGGGTCTGGTCGGCGCGCGGGCCGACGTCATCGGCGACCGCCTCGAGCCGCGGCGGAGGGAAGACCGGGACGATCTCTTCGCGCAGCCGCGGGCGAGCGGCCACGGCCCGGCGGTGGCTCTCCAGCGCGAAGAGGTCCTGCTCCTCGCGGCCGATCCCGAAGCGCCGCGCCAGGACCTCCGCCGTCTCCCCCATGTTCAGCCCGCAAAGAGCGTCCTTGAGCCCCAGCTCGAGGGCCGAGGCCGGGCGCAGGTCGGCCAGGCGGAAGCGCCACAGCGCCGCGAGGCGCTGCGGCAGGCTGCGCGCGCGCTGCAGATTGAGCACCCCCTGCGTGAAGCGTTCACCCATCTGGAAGGGGATGCGGGACATCGACTCGACACCGCCCGCAAGAACGAGATCGGCGCAGCCCGATTCGATGCGGTGATAGGCCGAGACGATCGACTCGACCCCCGACCCGCAGTTGCGGTTGACGGTGAATGCCGGGACCCTGCGCGGCACGCCGGCCCGCATCGCCGCCACGCGCGCCAGGGTCGTGGACTCGGCCGGCTGCGCGATATTCCCGACGATCACCTCGTCGATCATCGCCGGGTCCGCCTCGGCCCGGCTCATCGTCTCGGCGAGCGTGATGCGGCAGAGCTCGTCCGCCGGCACCGATTTCAGGACACCCCACGCCTTGCAGAGCGGCGTGCGCACGCCATCCACCACGACAACGCCCCGGCGCTGGCTCATTCCTCGACCTGGTCCCGGGAGATGCCGTATTGCTCAAGCTTCTTGTAGAGGTTGCTGCGCGGGGTGCCGATCGCCTTCGCGACCCGCGAGATGTTCCAGCGGAATTCCTTGAGCTTGCGCACGATGAAAAGCTTCTCGGCCTCCTCCCTGTATTCCTGAAGCGTGGCGAAGGCGGCCGGGTCGGGGCCCTCCGTGGCGCGCGGCGGGCGTCCGGCGAAGGCGCCCGCGGGCCCGGCGTCGCCACCGGGCATCGCTCCTTCCCCGGGCATGCCGCCGACCGGCATTCCGGCGCCGGCCCCAACGGGCGCATCGAAACGGTAAGCGTCGACGTCCTGCTCCTCGATCACATCATTGGACGTCATGATGAGCAGCCGCTCGACCGCGTTACGGAGCTCCCGCACGTTTCCCCTCCACGCTTCGGCCGACAGCCGCCGGACAGCCTGCGGCGAGAAGGTCTTGACGGGGTAGTTGTTCTCGCGGCTGAAGGACGTTACGAAGTGCTCGACCAGGGCGGGGATGTCCTCACGCCGATCACGCAGCGGCGGGCAATGGACCGGCACGACGTTGAGACGGAAGTACAGGTCCTCCCGGAACCGGCCCGCGCGTATCTCGGACGGCAGATCGCGGTTGGTCGCCGCGATCACCCGGACGTCCACCCGGACCGTCCTGGCCATGCCCACCGGCTCGACCTCGCCTCCCTCCAGGACCCGCAGGACCTTCGCCTGCGTCCGGGGGCTCATGTCCCCCACCTCGTCGAGGAAAATCGTGCCGCCATCCGCCTGCACGAACTTCCCCACCTGCCGCCCGGCGGCGCCCGTGAACGCCCCCTTCTCGTGCCCGAAGAGCTCCGATTCGATCAGCTCCTCGGGAATGGCCGCGCAGTTCACCTTGATGAAGGCCTTCTCGGCCCGCTGGCTCAGGCGGTGGATCTCCCAGGCGATCAGCTCCTTCCCGGTGCCGCTCTCGCCGGTGATGAGAACGGTCGCGGTGGTCGGCGCGGCGCGGGCGATCGCCTGGCGCACGGTCTCGAGCGCCGGGGCCTTGCCGATCATCTCGAACCGGGACTCGACCTGGTGTCTCAGACGCACGTTCTCGTCGCGCAGCCGCTTGCGCTCGATGGCGTTCCGGAGCGCGGTGAGGACCCGCTCCGATTCGAGCGGCTTCTCCAGGAAGTCGTACGCTCCCTTCTGGATCGCCTCGACCGCCGTCGGAATGTCACCATGCCCCGAGATCATCAGGACCGGTGTCGCGGCGTCCCGCGCCCGCACGGCCTGCAGCGTCTCGAGGCCGTCCATGCCGGGCATCTTGATGTCGAGAATGACGGCGTCGGGCGATTCACGGCGGATGGACTCCAGGCCCTCGGGACCCGAGCCGGCCTCGATATACTCATACCCCTCATATTCGAGGACCATGCGCAGCGACTTGCGAATCGCCTCTTCGTCGTCGATGACCAGGACTTTGCCGTGCATCGGGGATGGTCTCCGGAGGTCGGAACGAGGGCCGGGGCCACGACGCACGCGGTCATGGGCCGCGCGGCCGTCCGCGCGGGCCGATGATAGCAAAAAGCGGGGCCCGGAACCCGGGCCCCGCCTTGATTGAGCGTTTTCGAGGACAAGGGCGGGGATCTCCCGCGGCCTCCCGCCCTTCACCCCTATTGCGACTTCAGGCGCAGCGTCACGTACGCGGAGATCGGGTCGCCGCCCGTGCGACTGGGAGGGCTGGTGACGTAGAAGACGATCAGCCCGCCCTCCTTGACCTTGCGGATTTCCTTGCGATACTCAGCGACGCTCTTGATCGGCACGCGGTTCACCTCGGTAATCACGTCGCCCGGTCCGAGGCCCTTCTCGTAGGCCTCGTACAGCCTGGCCACGTCGGTCACGACGACTCCCGTCGTGTCCTTGGGCATGTCGATCTCCTGGAGGATCTGGGGGGTGAGATCATCCACGGTGACCCCCAGCTTCTTCTCGTTCGGTTCCTCCTGCGGCTCGGAGCGTCCCTTGCCCGGACCGGGGGTCCCGCCCTTCGAGAGTGGCCGGTCGGCCAGGGTCGCCGTGAGCGTGACCTCCTTGCCCTCGCGGAACACGGTGATCTTGACCTTCGAGCCGGGGTCCTTGGAGGAGATCTGGCGCACCACTTCGTCGTTGTTGCCGATCCGCTTCCCGTCCACGGCCACGATGATGTCCCCCTTCCGGATGCCGGCTTCCGCTGCCGGCAGGTCCGGAAGGATGGACTGCACCAGGGCCCCCTCGTCGCTCGGCAGGTTCCAGGCCTCCTGCATGTCGGGAGAGACCGCACCCAGCGTGATCCCCAGGTAGCCCCGGGCCACCTTGCCCTTCGTCCTGAGCTGGTCGATGACCTGCTTGACCGTGCTGACCGGCACCGCGAAGCCGATGCCCTGGCCGACGCTGCTGATGGCCGTGTTCACTCCCACGACCTCTCCGGACATGTTAACCAGCGGGCCGCCCGAATTGCCGAAGTTGATCGCCGCATCGGTCTGGATGAAATTGTCGAGCGAATAGTCGTTCGAGAGGTTGCGCAGGACCCGTCCCTTGGCACTGACGACTCCTACGGTGACCGTGTGCTCGAACTGGAGCGGGTTCCCGACGGCCATCACCCAGTCGCCGACCCGCAGCCCCTCCGAATCGCCGAACGACAGGAACGGCAGCCTCTTGTCCACGTCGATCTTGATGAGCGCCAGGTCGGTGTTCGGGTCGGTGCCGACGACGTCGGCCAGGTAATCATGCCGATCGCCGCTCAGGTTGACCTTGATCTTCGTGGCGCCCTCGACCACGTGGTAGTTCGTCAGGATGTAGCCGTCGTCGCTGATCAGGAAGCCGGAGCCGCCGCTCTGCTCGAAATGCGGCTCCTCCTCGCGCGGCGAGCGGCGCTGGCCGGGTCCGAAGAAAAACTCGAACGGATCGCCGTGGAAGGGCCGCTTTCCCTGCGATCGGGACTCGACCTTCTCGGTCGAGGTGATGCTGACGACCGCCGGGTTCACCTTCTCCGCGATCTCGGCGAAGGACGCGGGCACGCTGGCCGGGGTCGCCTGGCCCGCGGCCATCTGGGCGCGCGCGGCGGCGTGAAGGGGCCGCTGGTCCTTGGCAATCCCCTCCGCGGCCCGGCCTGGGAGAGTCAGGTTCAGGCCGCCGGCCAGAACCATTCCGAAGATGATGGACGCAGAGGCGATGAGCGCCAGCGTCATGAGTTGACCGTTCTTCTTCATTGAATCCTGCTCCTTGATCCCGCCGTAGGTGTCCTGAATACTGGGATTGTCAGTATAAGACCGCGCCGATCGCATCGTCAAGGACGGCTCCCCGGAGGCGGTCGCGCCGGAATCGGCCGTCGCGGGGGAATCATGGGGCACCGCGAAACCCCGCTCGGGAGCCGCGGAGAGCGCCTGCCGCACGCACTCGATCAGCCGGCCCGGGTCGACCGGCTTCTCGATGAGCGCGCCGACCCCGAGGCTCGCGCCGCGCGCCGCGAGTTCGGGACAGGACGAGCCGCTGATGAGCAGCACGGCGGGACCCTGCCCCGGCATCGTCCCGCTCGCGCGGCGCACCGACTCGAGCAGGTCGAGCCCGCCGACGCCCGGCATCCGCTCGTCGAGAATCACCAGGTCGGCCCCGGCGAGGGTCCCCGGGTCCCGTGAGGCCTCCTCGCTGCCGGCGATCAGGAGAACCCGATGCCCGAGCCGCTCCAGGAGCATCCCGTAGGAGCGGAGGACCGCCGGGTCGTCGTCGACCACCACGATTGTTTTTTTCGAGGAATCCGCCATGGTCCGCCAGCCCCACCCCGGCACAGCAAGCGGCATGCCACGGGTCCGGCCTGCTTCTCCCGGCTGAATGGGAGCCTGGAGGCCGCCTCGGGGGGCGCCGGCTGCGCCGTCCCGGTCCTGCGGCGGCGCCATGAGTGCCATTTTGACGCCGGAGGGATGCCGCGGGCGGGTGCCGGCCGCTCAGTCGTTGCCGCCAACCTCGCCATACTCCCGCAGCTTGCGCTGCAGGGTCCTGAGCCCGATCCCCAGGATCTCGGCGGCGCGGGTCCGGTTGCCGCCGGTTTTCTCGAGGGTGGCCAGGATGGCGTTTTTCTCGATTTCGTCCATCGTGCGCGCCGGCCCCGCGGCGGGCGCGGCCGGACGCCCGAGACGGAGGCTCTCAGGGAGGGCATCGGGGCCGATAACGGTCGTTCCGGGCGGGGCGAGCACGACCATGCTCTCGATGGTGTTTTTGAGCTCGCGCACGTTGCCGTCCCAGCGGGCCCGCGTGAGCGTCTCAAGCGTCTCGGGCGCCAGCGCCAGGCCGGAGCGGCTGTTCTCGGCCTTGAACATCTCGAAGAAACGGTGCACGAGGGGAGGAATGTCCTCGGGGCGCTCCCTGAGGGGCGGGATCAGGATGGTCACGACCTTCAGCCGGTAGTACAGGTCGCTGCGGAAGGTCCCGGCCGCCACCTTCGACTCGAGGTCGGAGTTGGTCGCCGCGAGGATACGGACGTCCACCCGGATCGTCTCGGTGCCGCCGACCCGCATGAACGTGCGCTCCTCGAGCGCCCGGAGCAGCTTTGCCTGAAGCGGAATCGGCAGCTCGCCGATCTCATCGAGAAAGAGCGTCCCCTTGTCGGCCATCTCGAAGGTCCCCACCTTGCGCTGGACCGCCCCCGTGAAGGATCCCCGCTCGTGCCCGAACAACTCGCTTTCCAGGATGTCGGCCGGGATGGCGGCGCAGTTGATGGCCACGAAGCGGTTCTCCTTGCGGGGAGAGTTCTGGTGCAGGGCGTTGGCGACGAGCTCCTTGCCGGTGCCGCTCTCCCCGGCGATCAGGACGCTCGAGCGGGTGGGCGCGACGAGCGTCAGCTGGTGCAGGATCTGCTGCATGGCCTTCGACTCGCCCACGATCTTCCCGAAGCTGAATTTCTCCTCGAGGCGCACCTTCAGGCTCGCCACCTCTTCCTCCAGGCGGCGCTTCTCGACCGTCGCGGCGACCCGCTTGCGCAGCTCGACGAGGTTGACCGGCTTCTGGAGATAGTCGTCGGCCCCGTGCTTCATCGCATCCACGGCCGATTCGACCGACCCGAACCCGGTGATCACCAGGACACCGATCCCGGGATCCACGGCGCGCGCCCGCTTCAGCACCTCCAGCCCGTCGAGTCCCGGCATCCTGAGATCGGTGACCAGCAGGTCGGCCCCCTCATTGTCGAGGGCGTCGATCGCCTCCTGGCCCGTCGTGAACGACGTGACGTCGTAGCCGTCCTTTCGCAGCGCCAGCTCCATGCTCCGGCGGTTCCCCTCGTCGTCATCGACGACGATCACCCTTCCTTTCCCCTCGGTCATGCCGTCGTCTCCCCCTGCGGAGGCGCAGCCCCGCCCAGAAGCTTCAGAAACTCGTCCGCCTCGATGACCCTGACGCCCAGCGCGCGCGCCCGCTCGAGCTTCGAGCCCGGGTCGGACCCGCAGATCAGAATGTCGGTTTTCTTCGAGATCGATTGCGAGAGCCGTGCGCCCCCCCGCTTGAGGATGCGCCGGATCTCGTCGCGGGTGAGCCCCTCGATCGTTCCCGTGACGACACAGGACTTGCCGGCCCACGGGCCCGAGTCTTTGGTCTCCGGCCGTCCCGTCCTCTCGAGCGTCACGCCGGCCTCCTCGAGCCCCCGGAGAAGGCTTTGATTCTCAGGCTGCTCGAAAAACTGCCTTATCGAAGACGCCACGCGCTCGCCGACCTCATGGACCTTCATGAGGTCCTCCTGGCCGGCCGCCGCGAGCGCCCGGATCGACGGGAAGGCCTCCGCCAGGAGCTCCGCCGTCCTCTCGCCGACGAAGCGGATGCCGAGCGCGAAGATGACCCGTTCGAAGGGGACCGACCGGCTCCGTTCGATCTGCTCGACGAGGTTCCCGGCCGATTTCTCCCCCATCCTGTCGAGGCCGGCCAGGGTCTCGCGGTCCAGCCGGTAGATGCCGGCGATCTCCCTCACGATGCCCCGGGCGATCAGCTGATCGACGAGCGCCTCGCCCAGCCCCTCGATGTCCATCGCCCCACGGCCCGCGAAGTGCAGGATCGACTCTTTCAGCCGGGCCGGGCAGGAGACGTTGAGGCAGCGGGTGATCGCCTCCCCTTCGGGCCGGACGACGGCCGCGCCGCAGGCGGGGCAGGTGCGGGGCATCTCGAAGGGCGCCAACCCCGCCGGCCGCCCGTCGAGGATCACCTTGACGATTTTGGGGATCACGTCGCCGCCCTTCTCGATGAGCACCCTGTCCCCGACCCGGACATCCTTGCGGCGCACCTCTTCGTCGTTATGCAGCGTGCAGCGGGTGATGGTCGTGCCCGCCAGCAGGACCGGCTCGAGGATGGCGACGGGGGTCAGCGCCCCGGTCCGTCCGACCTGGATCACGATGTCGCGCACGAGGGTCGTCGCCTGCCGCGGCGGGAACTTGTAGGCGCAGGCCCAGCGGGGCGCCCGCGCGGTGAAGCCGGCCTGTTTCTGTAGATCGAGCGAGTCGACCTTGATGACGCAGCCGTCCACCTCGTAGGCGAGGGTGTCGCGCTTCTCCTGCCACTCCCTGCAGAAACGCTCGACTTCCGGGAGGTCGCGGCAGGCGCGCGTCGCCGGATTGGCCCGCAACCCGAGGTCGCGCAGGCGCCCGAGCGCCTGTGCGTGGGTCTCGGGCATGGCTTCCCCCTCGACGCGGACCAGGCTCCAGACGTAGAGGCTCAGCGGCCGCTGCGCGGCCAGTCTCGGGTCGAGAAGCCGCAGGGCCCCTGCGGCGGCGTTGCGCGGGTTGGCGAAGGCCGGCTCGCCGGCCTCCTCGCGCTGGCGGTTCATCTCCCCGAATGCCCGGAGCGGGTAGTACACCTCGCCGCGCGCCTCGAGGAGCGGGACCGGCTCGAGGAGCTTCAGGGGCACCGACGGGATGGTCCTCACGTTCGGCGTCACCTCCTCACCCACGACCCCGTCGCCACGCGTCACCGCCCGCAGCAGCGTCCCGACCTCATAGATGAGCGACAGGGAGACACCGTCGATCTTGAGCTCCGCCACCAGCGGGACGCTCTCACGGTCGAGGACCTTCAACAGCCTGGCATGCCACTCCCGCAGCTCCTCCTCGGAGCTGACGTTGTCCAGGCTGAGCATCGGCTCCGAGTGGCGGGCGGGGGGCAGGTCTCCCCGGGGCTCGCCGCCGACCCGCTGCGTCGGGGAGTCGGGCGTTGTCAGGGACGGGAACCGGGCCTCGATGGCGCGCAACTCCTTCTCGAGTGCGTCGTACTCGCTGTCCGAGATGGCGGGGTCGTCGTCGACGAAGTAAAGCTTGCGGTGCCGCCAGATCTCGCGGCGCAGGTCCTCGGCGCGCCGTGCCGCCTCCTGCCGCGAAGCGGCGTCGCCGCCCGCAGCCTCCGGGGCGCCGGCCTTCGCGGGTCGCGAGGAGGCCGCCTCAGCCTGCTCGCCACGCTTCACGGCCGCCCCCGCGCCGCGACGGCACCCGCGGCCGCGGCCGGCTCCTGGACATGCCGGCGCGGCAGCTTCAGGATGAAGCAGGCTCCCCGGCCCGGCTCGCTCTCCACCGTGATCGAGCCGCCATGCGCCTCGAGGATCCGCGCCGCGATCGGCAGCCCCAGCCCGGTCCCGCCTCCCCGAGTCGAAAAGAAGACCTCGAAAATCCGCTGCCTGTCCTCCGTCTTGATGCCCGGCCCGTCGTCGCGGATGGAGGCGATCGCCTCCCCGTCCGGCCCGATCGAGGTCTGGACCTCGACGTTTCCGCCGGGCTTCAGGATCTGCGCCGCGTTCATGAGGATGTTCATCACCGCCTGGCGGATGAGCGACTCGTCCAGTTCGACCGGCGGCAGGTAGGGGGCCAGGGCCTGGCGCAGGTGGAGGCCGCGGCTCTCGAACTCCGGACTCAGGAACTGGCAAGTCTCCAGGAGGACCCGGTTGAGGTCCTTGCTCTCGAAACTTGGCTGCGTGGGCCGCGCGTAGGACAGGAAATTGTTCACCAGGGTGCTGAGCCGGCGGATCTCACCCTGCAGGGCCGACAGGTAAACCCGCGCCTCGCCGCCCTCCCCGGAGAGCCGCGTGCCGATGTCCTCCTCCAGCATCTGGAGGTTCATGCTGAGGACGTTGAGCGGGTTGCGGATCTCGTGCGCCAGTCCGGCGGCCAGCGCCCCGACGAAAGCCAGCCGGTCGTCCATCTGCGCCTGCGCCTCGAGCAGGCGCGTACGCCGCAACAGCCGCAGGACGTAAAGAAAGCCGACCAGCAGGATCAGCGCCGCCGCCCCCGCGCCGATCCAGAGCTTTCTCTGGAGGTCCTTCTCGAGAAGGCTGACTTCCTGCGCGATCAACTCCTGGGGAATGCCGATCTCGCGGACCTCGGCCGAGCCGGGGCCGCCGGTCTGGCGCAGCGCGATCACCTGCTCCGTGCGGTTCCCGACCTGCCACTCCTCTCGCACCTCCTGGTGCCCCGGGAGGACCGGGGCGCGCGGCGTGTTGCTCGCCTCCAGGCGGCTCTCCTTGCCGAACCCGCGCCAGAGCACGCGTCCCTTGGTGTCGGTGACGATGCGGTGCCAGGTGACCATCAGCGAGCGGAACACCCTCGGCTCGAACGGGCCCTGGAGCCTCTTGGGGGCGCAGGAATAGCCCTGTTCCGTGGTCACGGGGTCGCCCGGAGGGCAGGCCTCGACCGGCATGGGCGGAAGCGCGGCGGCCTCTTCGGCGCCGGGCTCCCCCGGCGGCAAGGAGACTGCCTCGAGCATCGACAGCGAACGCCTCAACGCCTGGTCGATGACCCTGTGGCTCAGGTCCCGGGACGCCAGGTGCGCGACAATGAAGATGTTGCCCAGGAACAGGCCGCTGAAAAGCATGGAGGCGAACAGCAGCCTGCTGTGGTACATCGGCTTGGATCGGCAGACCAGCGCCACCTCTGTCTCCCTTATCGGCGCCCGCCGGTCAAGAGGTTGGTCGAAAAAGAATAACACATCCACCGCCCAGGCCGGCGGGCCGCTGCGTCAGGCCCGCAAACCCCTCGTGCGGAAGGGCCGCAGCCGTTGACAGGCCGAAAAACCGTGTGTTAGCATTCGCCGCTCTTCAGGGCACTCTTTCAATAAACGCGGCAATCCGAGGCGACTAGCAGAGGGCGCTCCGTTGACCGAAGCGCACCGCGAGTCTTGGGTGCCGCAGCGATTGTTCCCGCGAGGTGCCGCAGGGTGATCACGAGAAGCCGTATCGCGAGGGCGCTGCCCGTGGCGGCGCTTAGCCTCATCGCCCTGCTGGCGGTTGACGCCGCCCCGCTCCATGCCCAGGACAAAGAGCCGGGCGAATCGCAGACCCGCTCCTTCGAGTTCGGGGCTTTCGTCGGGACCAACTTCTACGCCAAGGATGTGCAACTTCAGAACGACACGGGCTACGGAGTCCGATTCGGATGGGTCTTCAAGCCGCCGTTCGAGCTTGAGTTCCAGTACGCGAAGTCCCAGGGATCCAAGCTGAAGGAAGGCGACAGCATCCTGATCCAGAATGAAGTCCCCTTCCTCGACAACCCCAACCGCGAGTTCACCGCGACGTCCTACACGCTGCGCTTCCTGATCAACCCGAGAAACGAGCGGCGTCGCCTGAGGCCGTTCGCCCTGTTCGGGCTCGGCGGCCTGGAGTTCAGCGCCAAGCCGAAGCTCGACGCGGCGGACGAGGGCTCCCTCACGGCGGCGCTTTTCTCGATCGGCGGCGGCATCCGTTTCCGCCTTACGGGCCGCATGTCCCTGCGCGCCGAGTTCGAGAACCAGTACGCCTTCGACGAAATCTACAACGACCAGCTCGCCAGCATCGGGCTGACCTGGCGCTTCGGCGGGGCGCCCCCGGACGACAGCGACGGGGACGGGGTGCTCGACATCCGCGATCGCTGCCCCGACACGCCGAAGGGCGCCCTGATAGACAAGCACGACGGATGTCCGTGGGATCTGGACGGTGACGGTGTGATGGAGGGCATCGACAGGTGCCCCAACACTCCGAGGGGATGGCCGGTCGACGACAAGGGCTGCCCGCTTGATTCCGATGGCGACGGAGTGCCGGACGGCATCGACAAGTGCCCCAACACGCCGAAGGGCGCCATCGTCGGCAGCGACGGCTGCCCCATCGACACCGACGTTGACGGTATCTTCGACGGTCTCGACAAGTGCCCGGGCACACCGAAAGGCGCCATTGTCGATCCGGCCGACAGCCCGACCGCCGGCTGTCCGCACGACAGCGACAACGACGGCGTGTTCGACGGCATCGACCAGTGCCCGCTCACCCCGCCGGGAGCGATCGTGGACGAGAAGGGCTGTCCCAAGGACAACGACGGTGACGGTGTCCTCGACGGCATCGACGAGTGCCCCGACACGCCGAGGGGGCAGAAGGTCGACAAGCAGGGCTGCCCGCGGGTCCGCCTCGACCAGGCGGAGTCGCAGATCCTCATGAACGTCAAATTCTACGAGGGGAACCTCTACCCGGGAAGCGACTCCTGGCTGGCGCTTCTGCTCGACGCGGTCCAGTACTGGTCCGACCTGACGGTCGAGATCGGGGTCTACACCGACTCCGGCCCCGCGCAGGCGAAGCGCAACGAGGCGCAGCGCGACGCCAACCTCGTCAAGGCGTGGCTGGTCGCCCACGGTATCAGCGCCGGCCGCATCGTGGCGAAGGGGTACGGCGCCGTGGACTTCGTGGCCGACAACAAGACCGACGAGGGCAAGGAAAAGAACCGGCGGGTCGAGGCGAAGCGGCTCTCGGGCGACTTGCGCAAGCACCCGAAGTGGGAGCCTGAGCCGCCGGCTCCCCCCCCGTCCGAAGCCCCGCCTCAGCCCGAGGCCGCGCCCCCATCCGAGGGCCCGGCTCCATCCGAGGCCCTCGCCCCGCAGGAGGCTCCTGCTCCGGCGGAGGCGCAGCCCTCCGCACCGCCAGAGGCGGAACCGGAGCCGCCCCCTGAGCTGGCTCCCGACAATGCGCCGGCTCCCGACGAGCCTCCGGCGCCCGAGCCCGAGCCGACTCCCCCGCAGAACTAGATCTCGCGCTTTGTAAAAGGGATTTCCAACCGGACGTCCCGGGTCAGGCGGGGGTGGTTTCCCCGCGCAGGATGCCCATCGCGCAGTGGTCCGGGTCGAGGTAGCGCCACAGGGCGTCCTGGACGTCCTGCTGCCC
>JANMQK010000196.1:0-5475 GCA_031370485.1 Acidobacteriota bacterium
GTCGGCATGACGGCGGTCGTCGGGGCGATCGTCTGGGTGGAGCGCGCGCAGAGGAAGATTCCCGTGCAATACGCCCGGAGGGTGGTCGGCCGGAGGATGTACGGCGGCATGCAGACCCACATGCCGCTGCGGCTCAACACGGGCGGCGTTATTCCGGTCATCTTCGCCTCGTCCCTGCTGGCATTCCCCCTGACGCTCATGCAATGGGCGGGGCTGCAGACCAAGAGCGGCTGGTCGTCGATCTACCGGCAGCTCGACTACACGACACCGCTGCACAACCTGCTCTACTTCGTGGCCATCATCTTCTTCTGTTATTTCTACATCTCGATCATCTTCAACCCGATGGACGTGGCGGACAACATGAAGAAGTACGGCGGTTTCATCCCCGGGATCCGGCCCGGGCGGCGGACCGCCGAATACCTCGACACGATCCTGACGCGCCTGACGTTCGTCGGGTCGATATACCTCGGGCTCATCGCCCTTCTCCCGACCCTGCTGATCAGCGGCATGAACGTGCAGACGATCCCCGGGATTGGCCCGGCGCTCGACCGGTTGCTGCCGTCGTTTTTCACGCAGGGCCTTGGCCTCAAGTTCTATTTCGGAGGGACCTCGCTCCTGATCGTTGTCGGGGTGGCGATGGACACGATCCAGCAGGTGGAGTCGCAGCTGATCATGAGGCACTACGACGGTTTCCTGAAGGGGGCCCGGATTCGCGGCCGTCGCGGATGACGCGATGGCGGAAGCGCGCAGGGGACTGCGCATCGCGCTCTTCGGCCCTCCGGGAGTGGGCAAGGGGACGCAGGCGGCAGAGATCGTGAAACGGACCGGCGTAGCGCTTGTCTCCACGGGAAATATGCTGCGGGAGGCGATGCGGGAAGACACGCCGCTGGGCCGCAAGGTGTGCTCGGTGGTGGACCGAGGCGACCTGGTTCCCGACGATCTCGTGGGAGAGTTGGTCGCGACGAGGCTGGGGCGGGACGAGGCGCGGCGGGGTTTCCTGCTCGACGGTTATCCGAGGACCGTCGCACAGGCGCTCTTTTTGGATGCGTTCCTCGAGGCCCGGGGTGAGGCCCTCGACGCGGTGGTCAATCTCGATGTCCCCGAGGCCGAGATACTCGATCGGCTGACGGGGCGCCGGGTCTGCGGGGAGTGCGGCGCGACATATCACGCGCTGAACAACCGGCCGCGCGTCGAGGGGCGTTGCGACGCCTGCGGCGAGGCGCTGGCGCAGAGGCCGGACGACGCTCCAAACACGGTGACGGAGCGTCTCCGGGTCTATGCCGAGCGGACGGCGCCGGTCCTGGATCACTTCCGGGCGGCCGGCCTGTTGGTCCGGGTGGACGGCACGGGTGCGGTCGCGGAGGTGCTCGAGCGCATCGCGCGGGCGGTGCCGGGAATACTGGGATGATCATCTACAAGTCCCGGGACGAGATGGAAACGATGGACCGCTGCAACCGCGTGGTGGTCCGAATCCTGGGCGCGCTGGCGCGGATGGTCAAACCCGGGGTCACGACGATGGACCTGGATCGAGAGGCTGAGAAGATGTGCAAGGAAGCGGACGTGAAGCCGGCGTTCAAGGGATACCGGGGCTACCCGCGGGTCCTGTGCGCCTCCGTGAACGAGGAGGTTGTTCACGGGATTCCTTCCGCGACCAAGGTGCTGCGCGACGGGGACATCATCGGGCTCGACTTCGGGGTGGTCCTCGAGGGATACTATGGCGACGCCGCCATCACCGTCCCGGTCGGCCAGGTCTCCAGCGAGGCCGGCGCCCTCATGCGGGTCACCCGGGAGTCGCTCTTCAAGGCGATTGACCTGGTCCGGCCCGGCAATCGCCTGTCGGACATTTCCGCCGCCGTCCAGCAGCACGTGGAGGCACGGGGCTACTCGGTGGTGCGGGAGTTCGTCGGGCATGGGATCGGAACGGCGCTGCACGAGGATCCCCAGGTGCCGAACTACGGGGCGCCGGGGAGCGGTCCGGTGATAAAGGAAGGGCTGGTGGTGGCGATCGAGCCGATGGTGAACGCGGGAGGTCCCGGGGTCCGGATCCACGCTGACGGCTGGACGGCCTCGACGATCGACGGCTCCCTCTCGGCCCACTTCGAGCGCTCGGTGGCCGTCACGCAGGACGGGCCCTGGATCCTGGGGGGAGAGGCGGAGGTGGCGTAGGTGCCGAAGGAGGATGCCATCCAGGTCGAGGCTACGGTGGTGGAGCCGTTGCCGAACGCCATGTTCCGGGTGTCCATGGACAACAAGCACGAGGTCCTGGCGCACATCTCGGGGAAGATGCGGAAGAATTTCATCAGGATACTGACCGGCGACCGCGTGCTGGTCGAGTTGTCGCCGTATGACCTGTCGCGGGGACGCATCGTCTACCGGTTCAAGTGAGACGCGCGCCGGAGCAACGGAGAAGCACATGAAAGTTCGAGCGTCGGTCAGAAAAATCTGCGTCAAGTGCAAGGTGATCCGCAGACAGGGTATCGTCCGTGTCATCTGCGTGAATCCCAAGCACAAGCAGCGCCAGGGATAGGAGGGATACGTGGCACGGATCTCCGGAGTGGATCTCCCGCAGAACAAGCGGGTGGAAGTCGCCCTGACCTATATCTACGGGATCGGCCGATCGCGCAGCGATCGCATCCTCGGGAAGGCGAGCGTCGACAAGAACATCAAGGTCAAGGACCTGGCGGAGGACGAGGTGCGCCGGATCCGCGACGTGATCCAGGAAGAGGGGCAGGTCGAGGGGGACCTGCGCAAGAACGTGCAGATGGACATCAAGCGGCTGATCGACATCGGCAGCTACCGGGGAATGAGGCACCGCCGGAATCTCCCGGTGCGAGGGCAGAGAACGCACACCAACGCGCGCACCCGCAAGGGGCCGCGCAAGACGGTCGCCGGGAAGAAGAAGGCCCCGGCCGGCAAGAAGGGCTAGGGCGAGACGACAATGGCAGACGAAAAGGACGCGCAGGGCCCGGCTCCCGAAGCGGAAACCCCGGCGAAAGGCGAGAAGGCGGAGAAGGGCGAAAAGGCGGAAAAGGCTCCCAAGGCGGCCAAGGCGCCGCGCGAGCCGAAGGAGGCCGTTGCCGAGGAGGCGGGACCGGAGGGCGCCGCCGCCAAGAAGCCGGCCAAGAAGAAGGAATCCAAGAACATTCCGTTCGCGATCGCCAACGTGCACGCGAGCTTCAACAACACGGTGATCACCATCACCGACCAGGGCGGGAATGTCCTCTCCTGGTCATCGGCCGGTTGCGTGGGATTCAAGGGCTCCCGCAAGGGAACACCGTTCGCCGCCCAGCTCGCGGCGCAAACCGCGGGCAACGCGGCGCGGGAGCACGGCGTGAGGCAGTTGGAGGTGCGGGTCAAGGGTCCCGGAGCGGGGCGCGAAGCATCCGTGCGCGCCCTCCAGGCGCTGGGGCTCGAGATCAGGACCATCAAGGACGTCACACCCATCCCGCACAACGGATGCCGCGCCCCGAAACGACGGCGCGTATGAAACCGAGGAGGTCACTTCGTGGCTAGGATTCGAGGTGCGGCCTGCCGGCTCTGCCGCAGGGAGGGAATGAAGCTGTTTCTGAAGGGGAACCGCTGCTTCACCGAGAAATGCGCCATCGAGAAACGCAACTTCGCCCCCGGCCAGCACGGCAAGCGCCGCTCGAAGGTGCAGGGGTATGGTGTGCAGTTGCGTGAGAAGCAGAAGGTCAAGCGGATGTACGGCCTTCTCGAGAACCAGTTCCACCTGGCCTTCCTCGAAGCGAACCGTAAGAAGGGGGTCACCGGCGAGTTGCTGCTCATCAACCTTGAGCGGCGCCTGGACAACATCGTGTTCCGCTTCGGGTTCGCCCAGTCGCGGGCCCAGGCCCGCCAGCTCGTGGCCCACGGCCACGTGCAGGTGCAGGGGCGCAAAGTGGACATCCCGTCCTTCCTCGTGAAGGCGGGCCAGGTCGTGAGCCTGAAGGCGAAGCTGGGAAAGAACGCGTCCGTGCAGTCCGCCATCCAGTCGGCGCGGGGCCGGGGCATTCCCGCCTGGCTGTCGCCGGATCTCGACAATCTGAAGGGGACGATCGCCAACCTGCCGCGCCGCGACGAGATCACAGTGCCGATCCAGGAGCAGCTGATCGTCGAGCTCTACAGCAAGTAAACCGGGGGGTCGCCGCGCGCGGCGGCGGATCCACAAGGAGGTCGTGCCGATGCTTTGGAAAGGATTTCAGAGGCCGAAACGCCTCGAATGCGATATGGAGTCGCTCACCGCGACCTACGGGAAGTTCTGGGCGCAGCCCTTCGAGCGGGGGTTCGGCACGACCGTCGGGAACGCCCTGCGGCGCGTGCTCCTCTCCTCGGTGGAGGGCGCGGCCATCACCGCGGTCAAGATCGAAGGGGTGCTGCACGAGTTCTCCTCGATCCCGGGTGTCGTCGAGGACACCATCGACCTCATCCTGAACCTGAAGCAGATCCCGCTGAAGATCCAGGTCTCCCACCCCGAGACAATCTACCTCCGGGTGGAGGGCGCCGCGGAGGTGAAGTCGGGTCACATCGAGACCAACCCGAACGTGGAGATCCTCGATCCCGAGGTCCACCTCGCCACGCTGACCGAGGAAGGGCGTCTCAACATCGAGATGCGCGTCAAGCCCGGGCGCGGCTACGTTCCGGCCGACCGGAACTTCGACCACGACCTGACCATCGGCTACATCCCGATCGATGCCGTCCACTCGCCGGTGAAGAAGGTGAACTACACCGTCGAGGACGCGCGTCTCGGGCAGACGACCGACTACGACCGGCTGATCATGGAGATCTGGACCAATGGGGCCGTGGCGCCGCAGAGCGCCCTCGCGCTCAGCAGCAAGCTTATGAAGGACCACCTCTCCATATTCATCTCCTTCGAGGAGACGCCGGAGATCGACCCGGAATCGTTTGACCGCGAGCAGGAGAGGCTCCGCGAGAACCTCCAGCGCTCGATCGAGGAGCTCGAGCTGTCGGTCCGCTCGTACAACTGCCTGAAGAACGCCGACATCAAGTCCATCGCCGACCTCGTCCAGAAGTCCGAGGCCGAGATGCTCAAGACGAAGAATTTCGGGAGGAAGTCCCTCAACGAGATCAAGGAGTTGCTCACCGAGATGGGGCTGACCCTCGGCATGAAGGTCGACCACCTCATGCAGGCGAAGGAGGAGTAGGGGAGTCATGCGCCACAACGTCGGGCTGCGAAAGCTGGGCAGGACCTCGGGCCACAGGCGGGCCCTGCTCAGGAACCTGACCACCTCGCTTTTCCGCCACGAGCGGGTCCGCACGACCCTGCCGAAGGCCAAGGAACTGCGCCCGTTCGTCGAGCGGCTGATCACCTTGGCACGAAGGGACGACCTGCACGCGCGCCGCCGGGTCGCGGCCCAGGTCAGTGACAGGGCGGTGGTCAAAAAGCTCTTCTCAACGCTTGGTCCACGGTTCGCCACGCGGCAGGGCGGGTACACGCGGATCCTGCGCCTCGCGCCG
>JANMQK010000201.1:0-4286 GCA_031370485.1 Acidobacteriota bacterium
ATCACCCGCGCGCTGGAGCGCCGGGAGCTCAAGGAGCGGCTGGGGCTCTTCGAACTGAGCCGGACCATCTTCTCGACACTCGATCCCGAGGAGCTCTATGGCCGTGTCGTCCGCTCGGCCATGCAGGTGCTGCGGGCCGACGATGCCTCGCTGATGCTCCTCGACGAGAACGGCGACCTTGGCATGTCCTACTCCGCCTCTCTCCGCCCGGAGGTGATGTCGGGGATCCGGCAGTCGATCGGAGAGCGGATTGCGGGCCGCGTCGCGCAGCAGTCGGAGCCGGTCGTGATCAACGAGGACGTCTCGGCCGACGGGCGGTTCAACGGCGTGCGGTCGATCCGTCCGCGCTTCGCGTCCATCGTCTGCCCGCTCACCATGCGGGCGCGTCTCCTGGGAGTCCTGAACGTGAACCGGGTCGAGATCCGCGAGCGCTACAGCGAGCACGATCGCCGCAACGCCATGGTGCTCTCGTCCCTGGTCGCCCTGTCCCTCGGAAACGCCTTGCTCCACAAGGAGCTCCAGGCCCGGCTGCTGCAGCTCGAGGCCACGCGGGAGGAGGCCATCCAGAACGAGAAGATGACGGCGCTTGGCAGCCTTTTGGCCGGGATCGCGCACGAGCTGAACAATCCGCTCTGCAGCGTTCTCGCCTATGCGCAGAGGCTTCTCGAGGAAGGAGTCGATCCGAAGACGCGCCGGGGGATCGAGGTCATCGCCCGGGAGGGGGAGCGGGCCGCGTCGATCATGGCGCGGGTCCTGGCGTTCGCGCGGCGGGAGAAGCCCGAGATGGCCCTCCTGGCGGTGAACGACGTGATCCTCAGCCTGCTCGAGCGCAAGGGGACCGAGCTCAAGGCCTGTCACATCGAGGCCAGGGCCGACCTCGACCCGACGGTCCCGCCGGTCTTCGGCGACATGCACCAGATCCTGGCGGCACTCATGAGCCTCGTCGGTCACGCGCAGCGATCGATGTTCGCTGCGCGGGGGGCGGGGACGCTCGTCCTGACCACCCGGAGCCGCGATGGGAAGGTCGTGGTGACGGTCTCCGACGACGGCCCGGGAATCCCGCCCGAGAGCCTCCGCCGCGTGTTCGATCCGTTTTTCACCGCCGGGGAGGATGGCCGGAACGCCGGGCTCGGCCTGGCGCCCTGCTTCGCGATCGTGCGCGATCACGGAGGCGCCATCCGGGCCGAGAGCAGCGCCGGACGGGGATCGACCTTCGTCATCGAGCTGCCGGCGGGCCGCGTCACGCCGTCCGGCGTCGCCGCGTCGTAGGACAGTCCGCGATAATCCAGGACCTCAGTTGACGTACCCCAGGGAGCGGAGCTCTTCGAGCAGCTCCGGGGTGACCTGCCCGGCCGGCTCGGGCGCCGCCTTCTCGGCCATCCAGGCCTCGAGCTCTTGTCCCAGCCGCGCGCCCTCCTCGGGGAACTCGGCCAGGACGTCCCGGGTCTCGCCGGGATCCTTTTGCAGATCGTAGAGACGCCGCTCCGCAACACCCGTGGCCCGCGGCACCCAGACCAGCTTGAAGCGCCCCCGTTTCAGCCAGCGCCATTTGCCGGCCACCCCTTCAACCTCGCGGCGTGAATTCTCTGGGTGGAACTTCTTGCCGACCTCGCCGAAACAGGGCCGATCCTCGCCGCGCTGCGGGTCGCGGACGAGCGGCATGAGCGATGCGCCGCGGAACTGCGTCTCCGCCGGAAGGTCCAAAAGCTCGAGAACCGTCGGCAGCACGTCGATACTGCGCACGGCCCAGGGCACGCGCAGCCCGGCGGGGACCCGGTCGGGCGCCACCAGCACGAGCGGGATGTGGATCTCGGGCTCCATGCCGAAATCGCCGTGCTCGAAGAAATAGCGGTGCTCGCCCAGGGACTCGCCGTGATCGGCGGCCGCCACCACGACGGTCTTCACGCTCACGTCCAGCGCGTCGAGACGATCGAGAAGCATCCCCATGGACGCGTCCGCGAAGCGGATCTCCGCGTCGTACAGCCTCACGAAGGCATCGACCTCGTCCCGGGGCATGCGGTTCTCGAAGATCACCGAGCCGATGCTCAGCCGCCCGGAAGCCACGTCGCGGTAAACCGCGAAGGGGCGGGGGTCGTCCGGGCCGAACAGCGTTCGCAGCGCGGCCGGCGGATCGTAGGTCCAGTGGGGATCGAGCAGGTGCACCCAGAGAAACCACGGGCGGCCCGATGTCACCGCCTCGTCCAGCCACTTGACCGCGACACGGCAGGCCTCGTCCGCGCCGCGCTGGGGCGCCGGGAGGTCGTCGTAGGTGTCGAAGCCCTGGGCGAAGCCGCTCGCGGCCGCGTTCAGCCCGTAGTGCGTCTGCACCGCCCCCGTGAGGTATCCGGCGTCACGCAGGATCTCCGCGAGCGTCCGGTTCTCCGGGTTCAGGGGCAGGAGGAGGTTCCTGACACCGTGCTGATGCGGGTAAAGCGAGGTCATGAGCGAGGCGAGGGCCGGGTTCGTCCGCGGTGACACGGTCGAGGCGTGCTCGAACAGCGTGCCCACCTCGGCGAGATGGTCGAACCGGGGGCTCGTCCGGCGCGCGTACCCATAGGCGCCCAGGTGATCGGCCCGGGTCGTCTCGATGGTGACGAGAAGCAGGTTCGAACCATTCCCGCGCCGCGCCACGGCTCCGTGCCCGCAGCCACACATCAGGACGACCAGCGCGGCGGCGGCCGCGAGCGGCCTCCAGGGGAGGGGATGCCAAGCTTCCATGGGCGGAGAGAATCGCACGAAACCGTCCGGACGGGAAGGGCCGCATCGGCGGGGGAACCCGCCGCGCCCGGGCAGCGTTATTCACGCCGCATGGTGTTGACCGGTCGTGGGACTCGGCCTATCCTGCGCGCCGACCCGGTGAATTCAGACGTTTCGTGCGCGCTGCCGCGCCCCGACACAAAGGAGTTCGACCCATGGGAAGACCGTTCATCCGCCCCGTCGCTCTTATCCTGGCCTGCGTGGCCGCGCTCGCGTTCACCCCGCCCGCGTCCGCCCTCGAGGACTGCCGCCTGCTGCGCCAGCCCGACATCGAAGGTGACCGCATCGTCTTCGTGTACGCGGGCGATCTCTGGACCGTGTCGCGCCAGGGAGGGGTCGCCGCCCGGCTGACGAGCTCCGACGGAGTCGAGCGGTTCCCGAAGTTCTCCCCCGACGGGAAGACGATAGCGTTCACGGGCGAGTACGACGGCAACGTCGACGCCTTCACCATCCCCGCGGAAGGCGGACAGCCCTTGCGCCTGACCTGGCACCCGGACGCCGACCAGGTGGCGGAGTGGTACCCCGACGGCAAGGCGGTGCTCCTGCGCTCCCGGCGGGCCTCATTCATCAACCGCTTCGACCGGTTCTTCAAGGTGCCGGCCACCGGCGGATTCGAAGAGATGCTGGCGCTGCCGAGCGGCGGCTACGCCTCCTTCTCGGAGGACGGCGCGCAGATCGCCTTCGTCTCCCCCTCCTACGACAACCGGACCTGGAAGCGCTACAAGGGCGGGAACGCGCCCGACATCTGGGTGTACGACTTCAGGAAGAACACCTCGGGGAAGATCACCGACTGGCCGGGGGCCGACGAGTGGCCAATGTGGCACGGGCGGACCATATATTACGCCTCGGACAGGGGGGGCCGGACGGCCAACCTCTGGGCCTACGACCTGGACACGAGGACCCACCGGCAGGTGACCCGGTTTACCGAGTACGACGTCAAGTGGCCGAGCGCCGGCCGCGACGCGATCGTGTTCGAGAACGGCGGCTATCTTTACGTCATGGACTTCGCCGGCGAGAAGCCGGTGAAGATCCAGGTCCTGGTCCCCGACGACAAGCCGGGAGCGCGGGCCGAGACGCGGAACGTCGCCCGCTGGACCGGGGGCTGGGATCTTTCGCCCACCGCCAAGCGCGCCGTAATCGAGGCGCGCGGCGACATCTTCACGATTCCCGCCGAGAAGGGGGACGCGCGCAACCTCACCCGCACCCCCGGCGTGCGCGAACGGGACCCGGCCTGGTCCCCCGACGGCAAATGGATCGCCTACCTCTCCGACAAGAGCGGCGAATACGAGGTCCATGTGATTGGCAGCGACGGCGCATCCCCCGACCGGCAGGTCACCCGGGGCGGGAAGACCTTCCGCCGCCCTCCGCAATGGTCCCCTGACTCGAAGAAGATCGCCTTCGCCGACAAGACCTATTCCCTCTGGTGGTGCGACGTCGAGACCGGCAGCCTTCACAAGGTCGACAAGAGCGATTTCGGCCCCATCGGCGATCACGTCTGGTCGGGCGACTCGCGCTACCTCGCCTACCGG
>JANMQK010000242.1:0-2900 GCA_031370485.1 Acidobacteriota bacterium
GCGGTAGATCCTGCCGTCCAGGCGCAGGGCTACGCGGGGCGTGTAGAAGTACCGGAAGCCGCCGCCGACGCCGATGAGGCTCCTGCTCCCGGAATCGGTGCCGTTGTCGACGTCGATCTTGCCGTAATTGAACTTGACGAACGGAGTGAACTTTTCCCTGCCCTTGAGGGTGATGTTGTGGATGTAGCCCACGGTCAGCCGCGTGACGTCAACCGAGGGCTTTGATTTTTTGCGCGAATCGCCGCTCCCGGTGTCGAAGTCGATCTCCACCCCATGGTTCGCCTTGATGAAATAGGCGCCCCGCGCCCCCACGGCCAGGAAATCCTTGACCTCGGCGGAATTGGAGAATTTCTCGTTGGCGACGTAGCCGCCCACCTCCCAGGTGCCGTCGTTGATGCGGGCGAAAGCCACGTCACCACCGAGGGCGGCGCCGAGAATCACTCCCGCGAGGACTAGTCCGCAACGTATCCACGAGCGCTGCATTTCGATCTCCTCCCATGCCCCGCAGGGCCGTCCCTAGGACTCGGGACGTCGACGACCGGCGGCTCCCCCTCCGGGCAGGCCGGTCACAGGCGCAGGAGTATCCCCTTTCGGCCCTCCCGGATCAACTGGAAAGTGAGTCCGCGCGGACACCGTCCCACTTGACACCCCGTCGGCCGAAGGATAGACAGGCTGCCGCATGAGAGTCGCTGGTCTCGCCGGATGGGTCATCACCGTCGCCCTGAGCGCCGGGGCGCCGATTCGAGCGCAGGGTCCCCCGGAAGGGCCGGCCGATATCAAGGCCATCGGCCCGGTGACGGTTCTGGCGCCCCCGCCCGGCGGGCGGCATCGCCCCGTTTTCTCGGAAGGGCGGATCCGGGACTTCCTCGAGTCCTATCTCGGAACGGCGTGCGATCCCGTGGCCATCGCCGAGACCCTGAGCCGGCGCTACCGGTTCCTGGGCTACGTCCCGGAGGTGCGGGCGACCTGCGACACGGGGCGGCTGGACCTGTCGATCCGCGAGAGCAGCCACCAGATCGTCCTCATCACCTTCGACGCCGGGGACCTGTCGCAGATCGGCGTCTCACCCGACTCGGACGTGGAGACGACGCGCCGGCTCTACCCCGTGCCGGGCGGCTCGATTCGCGCGGCGCTGAGTGGATTGCTGCAGACCCGCGAGGGGGATCTCTACAACCACGAACGCTACCGCAGCGACAGCGCCGCGCTGGGACGCCTCGGCTATGCCGTCGCATTCATCCCGGGGCCCCCCGCCGTCCCGGAGGGCTATCCCCGGGGGGCCTACCTCGTGCAAAGCCTGACCCGGCGCCGGCTGGACGAGCAAGCGGAGCGGCCGCACTCGACGAGCTACCTGGGTGGGACGGCGGCCTATGGACCGCGCTCCGGGAGCTCGGGAGGGGTCCTGTTCCAGGAGAGCGATCTGTTCACGCGGCTCGACAGCCTGACGGTGGCGCCGAGCTACAACGCCGGGCTCGGGGGCGCGATCGGCTATACGACACCTCTCTTGACGGCCCGCGAGTCGCCGCGGCGGCTTTACGATCTTGGTGGGACGGTTTTCAGCTATTTCCAGCACAACCGGCTGCTCGAGGGGGACGAGACCGACGAAAGGCGCTCGGGCGGGTCGATCAGCCTGGGACTGCGGCCGCTCGGACTCGAAGCGCCCAGCGATCTGAGGTGGCAGATCGGCCTTCGGCACGAGCGAGTCACGGTCGGCGGGATCGCGTCCGCGTCCAACAACGAGAACCTCACCTTTTTTCAACTCGGCGCCACGTACGAATGGAGGCACGTCTACCGCGCCCCCAGCCTTTCCCTGCGCCTCGCGCCCGCGGTTGATTTTTCGGTGGACGCCATCGGGGGCGGGCGGAGCTTCGTCCGTCCGAGCCTCGATGCCACGCTCCATGGACGCTACCTCTCGGGCCTGGAGGCCGACCTGCACTGGCTGGGAGGGACGGTCGACCGGCAGGTTCCCGCGACCGAGCTCTGGAGCATCGGTGGTCCGGCAACGGTGCGCGGGTTCCGGTCGGACGCGTTCCTTGGGCGCCATGTGCTGGCGCAGCAGGCGGAGCTGTGGGTCCCGTTGTTCCGGACCCTAGCTTCGCGCTCCGTCGCGCCCGGAGAGCCCCTGCCGGGGCCGGGGGATCTTCCGATCGAGCGTCCGACCGCCCGCCTCCTGAAGGCGGCTTTCTTCGTCGACGCCGGGCGTCTCACCGGGACGGCCGACGGACGGAACGAGACGATCCTGGGCGCGGGCGTCGGGCTGCGCTTCGTCGTCCCGAGACAACCGTTCGTGCTGCGGCTGGACTACGGGTGGGGTCTTGGAGGGCGCGGCGGGGATTCCTTCCCTTATCTCTCGGCGGGATACCGGTTCTAGGATGGCGCGCGCCGCACGCACTCCCCCTCAGCGGCCCGGCTCCAGGGTCTCGAGGGCCGCGGAGGCGGCGGCGAGGAGGGGCGCCGACGACAGGGGCGTTCCGACTCCCTGCCGCATCCAGGCATCGGGCGTCAGCGCGCCCTGGACGCAGAGCTTCTCGAAGGCCTCCCCGAGCCGGGGCTGGGCGCGCAGATGGCTCTCGATCTGGAACGCGATGAGGTGCCCCAGCGGATAGTCGGGCGTGTAGAGGGCGCGGTTGATCATGTGCGAGTAGACGGCGAGAAGCGTCACGTCGCGCGTCCCGAAGATCGGGGCGTAGTGACGGTTCCAGACGTTACGCGAGGCGGCCACGACCGCATCCTTGAGCTGCGCCGGCGTCGCGTCGGGATGCGCGTAGAGCCATTTCCACACCTCCATGTCCACCAGGGCGACTCCCGCGATCTCTCGCGTGGCCCAGAAGTCCTCGAGCGCCCGGAGCGCCTCGCTCCTCGCATCCTGACCCGCCAGACCCAGCAACTGGAGGTCACGCGCC
>JANMQK010000299.1:0-18042 GCA_031370485.1 Acidobacteriota bacterium
CAAGGGGGCATAAAAAGGCCGGCACCCTGCGGTGCCGGGTCAAGGACATCAGCCGCTCCGGACTCTTCCTGGCGCTCCAGGCGCCGCTTCCCCCGAGGGCCGCGGTCCGCGTATCGCTCAGGCTGCCGGTGGAGAACGGGCAGAGGCGGCTCAGCGTCCGTGGCATCGTGGTGCGCCAGGTGCCCGCCGCGCCCGAGTCGTATCTGCTCCCGGGGGTGGGCGTGCGATTCGTGGACCTGGACACTGCCACGGAATCCCTGATTGATCGTTACGTCAAACAGCCGATCCCCGGCGACGGGCCCGCCGCCGCCGGGGTTTCGCCGCACCTGGAGGGCGCGTGACGCGCCCGGAACGGAGAGCCGGTGCCCCAGACGGTCATGGTGGTGGATGACGACGCCGACATCGTCGATCTGACCCGACTTGTCCTCGAAGGGGGAGGGTACCGGGTGGTCGTGGCACGCTCGGGGCCGGAGGCCCTGGACACGCTGCAGAATACCCGCCCTGGACTGATCCTCCTCGACGTCAACATGCCCGAAATGGACGGCTGGCAGCTGCTCAAGATCCTCAAGGTGGACGAAAGGACTGTGGACATCCCGGTGGCGATGTTTTCGGTCAAGAGCGAGGTGCGCGACAAGATCCGCGGCCTGCAGGACGGCGCCTACGACTACATACCGAAGCCCTTCTCCTACGAGGAGCTGCTGGGGAGGGTCCGGCGCATCTTCGAGAGCCTGGGCCAGGCTCAGGGGGACGTGTGAGCGGGACGGCGGACCGCGAGAACCTCCGGCCGGCGTCGCCCGCCGAGAGCCAGCGGCTGCGCACCGGTTTCCTGCGCCTCAAGGGGGCCCTCTTCGACAAGGTGACCGACCTGTACGCCTACAGCGTGCACGCCAACCGGCTCCAGGCCCTCGCGGAGGGGCGTCCGCTTGCCGTGGTCCTCGTCGAATTTCCCGAGCTGGCCGATCTCGAATCCGCCTGCGGCTGGGAGACCAGCGACCGGTTCCTGGCGGGAGTCGCGGCGCTCCTGCGCGCGCTGAAGGGACGGGATCTCCCGCGGACCTCGATCCTTGCCCTCGAGAGCGTCCACGGGAGCGGCTTTCTGGTCTTCGTGCCGGAAGGGTGCGACGGATCCGACCTGACGCCGGCGGAGCTCGCGGGATGCGCCGCCTCGCTGACCCGGCATCTGGAGGCCCGTATGCGCGCGGCCGAATGGGCCGCCACCCGGGCGCCGCTGGAGTTCGCGGTCGGCCATGCCTTCGTGAGCCCCAACCCTGCCGCGCGATTCGAGCGGCGACTCCATCAGGGAATCCGCGACGCGCGGCTGATGACCCTGCGGCACGTCGATCGCCTGATGGAGGAGCGTTCCGCGGGGCTGGCCGCCATCCTGCGCGACGTCTCGCTGACCACCCATTACCAGCCGATCGTCGACATGACCCAGGGTTTGATCATGGGGTACGAGGCGCTGACCCGGGGGCCGGCGAACACGGTGTACGAGGTCCCCGAGGCCCTGTTTTCGAGCACGAAGGTGGCGCGCGTCCGCGTGGAGCTCGACGCCCTCTGCCGGCGGGAGGCCGTCCGGAACGCGCGTGGATTCGACCCGGGGAAAAAGCTCTTCCTGAACTCCCTCCCCGAGACGCTCGGCACCCCGGGATTCGCCGACGAGGATCTCTGCTCAATGCTGCAGGAGGTCGCCCTGCTCCCCCGGAACCTGGTCCTCGAGATCACGGAGCGCACCTCCATCCAGGATTTCGAGGTGTTCGGCCGCGAGCTGGATCGCCTCCGCCGGCAGGGGTTCCTGGTGGCCATCGACGACGTCGGCACCGGCTACTCGTCGCTGCAGACGATCACCGAGCTCCAGCCCGATTTCCTCAAGGTGGACATGTCGCTCGTCAAGAACATTCACCGCAGCCTGATCAAGCAGGAGCTGGTCCACTCGCTCCTCAAGGTGGGAGCGCGCATCGGGGCGCAGGTGATCGCGGAAGGGATAGAAATCGAGGAGGAGTATCGGGCGCTGCGTCTCTGCGGCGTCCGTTACGGGCAGGGGTTCTTCTTCGCCCGACCGGCCCCGCCGTTTCCCCCCCTCGACCGCGGGGGTCGCGGCTCGATTTAGCGCCGCGGCCGCGGGCGCGCGGGCGCCGGCGAATCGGCGGAAAGGTGCACGCACCGCATGGGGACGACACTCGATTTAACAATGTCGATCGCCGGCGCCCTGTCCGTCCTGATCGGGGCCGCCGCTCTGGTGATCGGTCTCATGACCCGCGGCCGGATTCGCCGGGCCGCCCGGCGCGTCGTCGCGCAGATCGCGCTGCTGCGCCGCCACCCGCTGGTCGGCGAGGTCGCGCCCGAAAGCGAAACACTGCTCCGCGCCCTCACCACCGAGCTGAACCAGCTCCTGGGCGCGTTGCGCGCGCAGCTACAGGGGGCGCAGGCCCGCGTCTTCGATCTCCAGGCCCTCGCCGACGGCCCCTCTGACGCGGCCCTTCTCAGCGCCGACCCGGAATGGCGCGTGACCGGCTTCAGCCGTGGCGCGTCCAACCTCACGGGCTGGACCTCCGAGGAAATCCTGCACAACCACGTCGAGGTGCTCTTCGCGCCCGGGGAATGGGAACGAATCCTGCCGAAGCTATCCCGCCGCTCGCTCCGTGAATCCGGGATCGCCGAGACCGTGCGCCTGCAGAGGCGCGACGGCGCGGTATTCCCGGCGCGGATCCTCGTGGAGACGGGCGGGGCGGCGGGCGGCTCGCAGAGCACCAACATCATCTCGGCCCGTGACCTCACGGCCGAGCTGGACCTCGAGCAGCGCCTGCGGGTCTCCGAGGAGCGCTACCGGCGCATGGTCGAGGGCATCAGCGACGGAGTGTTCATTCTCAGGGACTCCCGCCTGGTCTTCGCGAACCCCGCCATGGCGAGACTGCTGGGAGTGGATCGCGACACCCTCCAGGGAATGGCTTTCAAGGACCTGATCCACACGCGTGATCTCCTCCCCGCGCTGGATGTGGTGCGCAGGGCCGAGGCCGGAGAAGATGCCGCCGGCGAGATCGCCTGCCGTCTCCAGGTCCGCGCCCTGCAGCCCGTCCAGGTCCGGATCGCCTGGAGCGCGGCCGAGTTCCAGGGCGGCCGCGCGCTGGTGGGAACGGTGGTGGACCTGAGCGAGAGGACCCGCTTCGAACGGGCCCTGCAGTCGAGCGAGGCGCTGCTGAGGGCCACGCTGAATTCGACCGGGGACGCCATTCTCGTCGCGGGCGAAGGCGGAGGGAGGCCCTCGGTGACGATCGTGAACCCGGCCTTTCGTGAGCTCTTCGGCATGCCCCACGAGGATCTCATCGGCCTGCCGGAGGAGGAGCTCGGACGGCGTCTGGGCGAGCGCTGCTCCGACCCGGGAGCCCTTCTCGACCTGCTGCGCCGGGCCCGCGCTGGCGAGGAAGCGCGTCTCCCCGGGTTCGAGCTCCACACCCCGCGCCGCGCGCTGGTCGATCTCCTCGCCGGCCCCGTCCGCTCGTCCTCCGGCGCGGATTTTGGGTGCATCCTGACGGCCCGCGACGTGACCGAGCGCGTCGAGAACGAGCGCCGCATCGTCAGGAGCCTCGAGGAGATTGGCGAGGCGAAGTCGAAGCTCGAGGCCGCGTATCGTGAGGTGGCCGGCGCCCGGCAGGCCCTGGCGCAGCGCAACGAGCAGCTGGAGCGCGTGAACGTCGAGCTCAAGTCGCTCGACGAGATGAAGTCGAACCTGCTCGCCAACGTCTCTCACGAGCTGCACACGCCGCTCGTGTCGATCAAGGGCTACACGGAGATGATCGTGAAACGCCGGCTCGGGCCGCTGACCCAGGAGCAGGAGCGCGGGCTCACCGTCGCCCTGAGGAACATCGACCGGCTGATCGAGATGATCGACAACCTGCTCTCGTTCTCCCGCCTCGAGAAGGGCGAGACGCAGCTCACCCTCGAGGACACACCGCTCTGGCAGATCGTGGACGAGGCCGTCGACGTGGTCGCCGAGCGCATCAAGAAGAAGGGCGTCTCGTTGACAACCCAATACGACACCGACGACCTGGTCCTGCGCGGCGACCGGGGCCGGATCGTGCAGGTCTTCACCAACCTGCTCACCAACGCCGTCAAGTTCAACCGCGAGGGGGGCTCGATCACGGTGACCGGGCGGCGGGGCGCCTCGGGTTTCATCGACGTGGACGTCGCGGACACCGGGATAGGCATCCCTCCCGAGGATCAAGGGAAGATCTTCGAGCGCTTCTTCCAGGTCGACTCCGGTCCGGGGAGGAAGTACGAGGGCACCGGGATCGGCCTGGCGATCGTCCGCGACATCCTGCGCCTGCACGGCGGCTCGATCCGCGTGACGAGCACGCCGGGGACCGGCTCCACCTTCTCCTTCACACTGCCCCTGGCGCGCTTGACCCACCCTTCGGCCACCCGGTCCACGGCCCGCGGGCGGACCCGCGACTGACCGCCCGCGAGTCCCCCGGCCGCTCAGCCGCCTGAAACGAACCCCCGCTGCCTCGACGCCTCATAGAGCAGGACGGCGGAGGCCGCATGGACGTTCAGGGATCCGACCCCCGGCGCCATCGGCACACGGACCAGGCGCGAGGCGGCCTTGAGCACCTCGGGAGGAAGCCCCGACCCTTCATTGCCGACGAAAAGCGCCGTGCGGAGCGAGAGGTCGATGTCCGCGGGGGACTCGCCGCCGCGCGGCACGGCCGCCACGAGCTGCACGCCGGCTCCCTTCAGGGCCTTCATCGCCTCGGTGGCCCGGCCTGTGGCCACCGGCAGACGGAAGTGCGCCCCCATGCCAGCCCGCACGGCGCGGCTCCCGAACGGATCCGCGCACCCCTCGAGAGCCAACAGCCCCCTCGCGCCGAAGGCCAGGCATGACCGCGCGATCGAACCCAGGTTTCCGGGATCCTGTATCCCGTGCGCCGCGAGCAGCAGCGTCGGGGCGCCGCTTAGCAGCCCGGCAAGATCCAGGTCGGGCATGGAGAGGATCATCAAGATACCCTGGTCGCCGCACCCCTCCAGGATCGACTCGAGGACGCGCGTGGTGACACGGACGAGCGGAGCGCCGCATCCGGAGAGGCGTCCGAGCAGGTCCCGACCTTCGCCGGTTTTCTCGAGTCCCGGGCCGACCAGCACCCGCCTCACGGGTGCCCGCGCCGACAGCGCCTCCTGCGCCAGGTGCACGCCCCAGGCGAGATACTCGCCTCCGCGACTCCGGGTCTTGCGGTCGGTTTCGAGGCTCCGGGCGTGCCGCACCAACGCGTTCTGAGAGCTCTCGATGACCTGCTCCCGGGGTCCGGGCCGTCGCATGACCTCAGCCTCTCCGGCACTCCTCGCGACACGCCGGCACGCGGCAGGTCCCGAGGATCGTGGATTGCGATATAGTCATGATGTTCCTCGTCCATCCGGGAGGCCAGCCATGCCGCGTCCGCTGCGGATCGATCTCAAGAACCCTGATCCAGCCCTGATTGCCCGGGCTGTCGAACTGCTCCGCAAGGGCCTCCTCGTAGCCTACCCCACGGAGACCTTTTACGGCCTGGGCGCCGATCCGCGAAGCCTCCAGGCGGTCGAGCGTGTGTTCCAGGCCAAGGGGCGGCCGGCGAGGATGGCCCTGCCCTTGATCGCCGCCGACGAGGCGTCCGTGCGGATGTGCGTCCGCGAGTTTCCCCCCGTCGCAAAACGACTCGGAGAGGCCTTCTGGCCCGGTCCGCTGACGCTGGTCATGGCCGCCTCGGAAGAGCTTCAGCCGCTTCTCCTCGGTGGAGGGCACACGGTCGGAGTCCGGATATCTCCGCATCCGATCGCCGCGGCCCTGGCAGCCGCGCTCGGCGGTCCGATCGTGGCCACGAGCGCAAATCGCACCGGTCAACCCTCCCCCACGACGGCGGCGGAGGTCGAGGAAGCCCTGGGGGACGATGTGGCCATGATTCTCGACGGCGGGACCGCCGAGGGAACCGCCTCGTCAACGGTTCTCGACGTGACGAACGAGCCTCCCCGTGTGATCCGCTCCGGCGCCCTGCCGCTCTCGGCCCTGGAAAAACTGCTCGGCCGCGCCATCAACTGACGTGGCAGGGGAGGCCCCCCCGGTGCCGCCCCGGCCGGTTCCGCCAGGGTCACGTCCTTCAGTGGATAGAAGTCGGCGCCCGGCGTCAGGCGAAACCCCCGGACCCTGTCCCGGCAAGCGGCGGTCACGTCGCGATGCCAGAGGCTCACGTAGGGCAGGTCGTCGGCCAGAAGCCGCTGCAGCTCGCCGTAGATCCTGCGCCGGCCCGGCTCGTCGATCGTCGCGGCCCCTTCCTCGATCAGCCGGTCGGCCGCGGGATTGACGTATCCCCCGCGGTTGAACCCGCGGGGCGGAACGAACCCCGAGTAAAAGCGCAGTCTGTAAATGTCCGGGTCGTATATCTCGGTCCAGTTCGACACCACCAGCTGGAACCGGCCGGCGCCCAGGTCCTCGTAGAAGGTCGGCCACTCGAAGGCGCGGACATCCATGCCGATTCCCACCCGCCCCAGCTGCTCCTGGAATATGGTGGCCTGCTGCTGGGCGAGTTCGCTTGTGGTCGTCTTGCAGATCAGGCGGAACCGCACCTCCGGCCCCGGTCCGTCCTTGTCGACGAGTCCCGCCTGGTCCAGGAGACGCGAGGCGCGATCGGGGTCATGCTCGAAGCGGGTCACGGAGCGCTCGTAGGCCCAGTGCCCGGGAGGCAGGAGACCCGTTGCCAGGGTCGCCGCGCCACCCAGCAGATGCGCGACGATCGGCCCGCGGTCGAGGGCCAGGGCGATGGCCGCCCGCACCCGGCGGTCCGACAGGAGGGGATCTCTCAGGTTGAATGCCATGTAGACGTAATTCCGTCCCGGGCGGCTCACCACGCGGTAGCCGCTCGTGCGGCGCACACGGGCGAACTGGTCGGGGGAGAGGTCGTTCAGGATCAGGTCGGCGTTCCCCTTGAGAAGCTCGAGTAGCCGGCCGGACTCCGTGGGGACGATTTTGAGGCGCACCCTCCTCACGCCGCTGGGCCCGGCGAAGTGCGCTTCGAACCGCTCGAGAACCAGGTCCTCGTCCTTGCGGTACCGCACGAGGCGGAAAGGACCCGTGCCATTGGGACGGCGGGCCGCGTCGGGCCCGGAGCCCTCCCTGAGAATCGGCAGGTTGAGGTTGGTCAGGATCGGCGCGAAGGGCGCTTTCAAACGGAATACCACGGTCCGGGGGTCCGGAGTCTCGATGCGATCGATGACCTCGAGATCGGCCTTCCGGAATGAGGGCACTTCATCCTCGAGGATCGAGCGGTAGGTATAGGCCACGTCCTTGGACGTGAGGAGCGCGCCATCCTGGAACAGCACCCCCTCCCGCAAGGTGACCTTCACCGTGCGCCCGTCCGGCTGCTCGAACGCCGCCGCGAGATCCGGGACCGGCCGGGAAGCGTCGTCCAGGCGGAACAACCCGTTGTAGAGAAGCTCGCTGACCCTCCTCGACGCCTCGTCCGAACCGAGCCTCGGATCGAGGCTGGAGGGCCCGCTGTCGATCGCCAAGGTGAGCGTGTCGACTGCGGAGGGGAGCGTACCGCATGCCGTCAGGCCCAGCGCCGCGGCCGCGGAAGCCAGAAAACGGGTCGCTGCGCGGCCGACCCACTGCTGCATCACTGGCGCGGCGCCGCGGGGCCGCTGAAACCCGGGGTGATCGATCCCAGGACGGCTGGGCGGCCGGCGCCGGTGACCGTCGGAAACCCGTTGGGAGTTCCCAGGGCTGATTCGTTGGCGAGGATGGCATAGCAGACCGCCTCTTTGGAAGACACCGGCAGTCCGTACTCGCCGCTCTCCGTAAGCGTCAGCTCGGGGATCGCTTCGCGCACCTGCTCCATGAGGTACCGGTTGAGCACCAGGGTGCCCGAGACCACGGCCTCCTCGTAGACGTTGTGCGGCATTACGTATCGCCGGCAGGCTCCCGCGACCGCCTCCGCCGTGAACCGCGTGAGAGTGGCCAGCAGATCCTCCCGGGAGGCTCCCGGGTTCTCCCTCAATATTTCCTTCAGGAAATGCCGTCCAAACTCCTCGCGTCCACACGATCGTGGTGGCGGCTGCTGCAGAAACGGGTGCTCGAGCAGGCGGGCCAGGAGGCCGCGCAGGACGGTTCCGCGGCGGGCATACCGGCCGTCCGTGTCGCGCGTCTCGCTTCCGCCCGTCAGCTCCGCGATCAGGTCGTCCACCATCATGCTTCCCGGGCCGATGTCGAAGCCGATGATGTCGTCGGGCCCGGCGCTCGCGGGAATGGCCGTCAGGCTCGTCAGGGACTCAAGGCTGATCACCAGGCGTCCGCGGGCGCGGTGGCGGAACATCAGGTAGTCGACGTAGGAAACGAGCGGTGAGCCCTGTCCCCCCGCGGCAAGGTCCCGCGCGCCGAAGCCGCCGACGGTCGTCACCCCGGTGCGCTCGGCGACCACCGCCGGCTCACCCACTTGAAGAGTGCTCCGCACCGCGACCCCCGTGAGCGTGACGGGGGCGGGCAGGTTCTGGAGCGTCTGACCGCGCACCCCTATGAGGTGGATCTGCCCGATCCCCAGTCCGGCCCGCCCCGCGATGTGCGTGGCCGCGCGCGCGAACAACTCGCCGAGAAGCACGTTCAGCCGACAGATCAGCGTCGCATCCCCGCCGCCGGGCTCCGAGCAGCGCAGTATGAGATCGCGGACCTTGAAGGAGTACTCCAGGCTGTCGTGGGCCAGAAGCGTCCAGGAGAGAGACAGACCGGTGCCCTTGAGTCTCAGGAGGGCGACCCGCACCGCGGACGCCGAACCGCTCGAGGCGACCCCTATGACGAGCCTTTCGGGCATGGAGGCTATGCGCTCGAGGATTCCCATGACGTGTCCGCAAGATCCTGCAGGGTCTGGACTTCTCGACGAAGCCCCGATGATAGCCAAAGCCGCGGTTTGGATCAATGCATGTTGAATGAGCGCTCTTTTTGACCTATACTTTCCGGGTGCACAAGTCACTTATAAAGTGTTGAACGACGCGGAGATCCACGCTTTGTCGCCGTCGGCATCCAACATGTCCCTATCAGAAACGGCCTTGCGGAAGCGTCCTTCCAGGCGCGCCGCATGCGTTCGGTCAGCCTTCGCGGGAGGGGTCCTTACGGCCGCGCTCATCGCCTGGGTGCCATTGTCCTTCGCGGCGGCCCGTGAGACCACGGTGGCCGACGAGTCAGACATGGCCGCGCGGGAGCAGGCCGAGGAGATCCGGCTGCTGCGGGTGAGATCGGAAATCGCGGAGCTCCGGAAACAGCTGCAGAGCACAGAGGCGAAGGCAGGGTCGGTCCTCGACGTCATCGACGAGATCGACCTGAGGCTGGCGTTGCTCGCGCGCGAGGCCGACTCCCTGAAGGCGGAAAAGCGCGCCAGCCGCGCCCGCGAGGAGACGGCCCAGGTCAGGGCCGCGGATCTGCGCCGCGCGCTCGCGATCTCCGAGAGCGCTGTGCGCCGCATGCTCGATGAGCTCTACCGGGCCGGCCCGACGCGCTATCTCAAGGTGGTTGCCGTCTCGGCTTCACCGGCGCAACTCGCCGCAGGACAGCGTGCCGTCGAAGCGATCACCCTTGTCGAGACGGAGCGACTGCGCGAGTACCGGGCCGACCAGTCACGTCTCGACGAGTCGCTGCGCACCCTGGCGCGTGAGCGCGAGGAGCTGGCGCGGCTTTCCGGGGATCTCGAGGACCGCGAGCAGGATCTGATCCAGACCCGGAAGCGCAAGGAGGCGGTCCTGGCGGGGCTGAAGCGCGAGCGTAGCTCGCAGCAGGCCGCGCTCGGAGAGCTGGCCCAGCTGGAGACCGAGATCCGGACCCTCCTCCAGAACCTGAGGCAGCACCAGCCCGGCGGTTCCGGTCCTTCCCTCGGGTTCGCCCGCTTCCGTGGCGTTCTCGGCTGGCCCGTGATGGGCCGGGTCGCCGTTCCTTTTGGAAACGTGCGTCATCCGCGGTTCGGCACCCAGGTTCCCCACCACGGCCTCGAGATCGGGATCGCGTCCGGCCAACCGGTCCGCGCCGTGTTCGACGGCCGCGTGGTGTTCAGTTCGTGGTTCCGCGGGTACGGGCAGATGATCGTCATTGACCACGCCGACGGCTACCTGTCCCTCTATGGCCAGGTCGCCGAGCGGCTCGTGGTCGCCGGCCAGGAAGTCCACCAGGGGGACGTCATCGCGCGGTCGGGGGACAGCGGAACGCTCGATTCCCCCGGACTCTATTTCGAGATTCGTCACGACGGGAAGCCCGAGGATCCCGCCCTATGGCTTCGCCGGACACCGAGCACGGTGGCCGGTCGCACTCGAGGCGCCGCCCACGGGGCGTCCGGCGCCTCGCGTTCATCCCATCGATAGGGGAGGCTCTGCATGAAGATCACGGTTGACCGAAAGGTCCTGCTTCTCGTCTCGGCCGCCCTCATCGCATGCATTCTCTCGGGTGCCATGCTCGGGCGGGTGGCGGCGACGGAGGGGACGTACAGCTATCTCAAGCTGTTCAACGAGGCGCTGTATCTCGTCGTCAACAACTACGTCCAGCCGGTCGACCTCGACACGCTCATGCAGGGGACCTACCGCGGGATGCTGGAGTCCCTCGATCCGGGCAACGAATACCTCGCACCCGCGGACTATGCAAAGGCGGTGCGCGGCGAGAACGCCGGAGCCGCCGATGTCGGGTTGTCGCTATCCAAACGACGCGGCTACGTGGTGGTGCTGACCGCCGCCCCCAGTTCGCCGGCCACCGAGGCGGCACTCAAGACGGGCGACGCCATCATCAGCATCGACGGCCGGTCCACGCGCAACATGGGTGTCTGGCAGGCAGGACAGGCCCTGCGTGGAAAGCCCGGCTCGCGGGTCGTGCTGATCGTCAGCGCGGTGGAAAGCTCCGACCGCCGCGAGGTGAAGCTGGAGCGCAAGATCCTGCCCCCGCAGGCGCCGGCCGTCTCGTGGAACCCGCCGGACGTCGGCGTTGTGCGAATCACGGCGATGCAGGCGGGTGACGCGAAGCGGCTGGACCAGGCCATCGCATCACTGAAGGCCAAGGGGATGAAGCGGCTGCTCCTGGACCTGCGGGGATGCGTGTCGGACTCGCTGGCGGAAGCTGTCGGCATGGCCAGCCTGTTCGTTGCCGATGGCACGATCGTGACCTTGAGCGATCGCCACGAGGGGGACAAGGCCTACAAGGCGGACGGCCGGAAAATCGCCTGGGACAAGCCGATGACGCTGCTGGTCGACGAGGGGACCGCGCGTTCGTGCGAGATCCTGACCGCGTCGTTGCGCGACAATCTCGGCACGCCGGTCGTGGGCGAGAGGACGTTCGGCATCGGCGCCATGCACGCGCTGCTCCCGCTGCGCAATGGGGACGGCGTGATCCTGGCGGTTTCAACACTGATGTCTCCGTCGGGGAAAGAGTGGAATGGCAAGGGGATCGAGCCGGATCTCGAGGTCGCGGGTGACGCGATCGAAACGGGAGATCCCCAGCAGCAGAAGGCCATCGACTATCTGCGCGGCGTGACGACCCCGGCCAGCCGCAAGGCCGCTTGAAGCCCGGAGCTCGCCGGGCGTCCGAGTGGCGCACCATCGCCGTCCTCGTCCTTCTCCTGGCGGCCGGCATCGTGGTCCTCAAGAGGCTGGACCGGCCGGGGGGGACGGTGCGCGCCCCGGCACCGAACCGCACCGAGAATTATCGCCGCCAGGTTCCCCGGCCCGGGGCGGTCCCGGAGCGAAACGTCCCGGGGCGTGAGGGTGAAGGCGCCGGCCGGGTGCCAGCGCAGGACGGCGAGGCAATGGTCGCCGTTGTCATCGACGACGTCGGGTTCGAACCGGGCCCCGTCCTCGAGATGGCCGGTCTCGGCCTGCCACTGACCTTCGCGATCCTGCCCTTCCAGCCCTTCAGCCGTCGTCTCGCGGCGCGGCTCACCGATCAGGGCTTCGAGGTGATCCTGCACATGCCGATGGAGCCCCTGAATTTTCCGGCGCGCGACCCCGGCGAGGGAGCCGTGGAGGAGGGGATGACCCCTGCCCAGGTCTCGAAGCTTGTTCTCAAGGCACTGGAGGACGTGCCCCAGGCTCGGGGACTGAACAACCACATGGGGTCCCGGGCCACGGCCGACCCCGCCATCATGCAGGCGGTCCTCAAGGTGGTCCGCGGCAAGGGGCTCTATTTCCTCGACAGCCGGACGAACAAGGACACCGTGGGCTACACGATGGCCCGGGAAATGGGAATTCCTGCCCTGGAACGGACGGTCTTTCTGGACGATCGCCGGGAGGCGTCCTATATTGAAAACCAAGTCCGGAGCCTTCTCTCGAAGGCCCGCGCGGAGGGGTCTGCCGTGGGTATTGGGCATGCCGACAGGACCACAGCCGATGTGCTGAAACGACTTGCGGGGCTTTTCCGGACCCCTGGCCTCCGGGTCGTTCCGGCCTCCGAACTCGCCGGGCAAGGGGTCGAGGAATCGGACTGATGGGCCTGCCAAAGAGCCTTGGACGCTACGAGATCCTCGAGGAGCTGGGCCGTGGCTCGATGGGGGTGGTCTACAAGGCGCGCGATCCCCGCATCGGACGCATCGTGGCCCTCAAGACCATCGCCTTCTCGTTCGCGCTCGGACCGGGCGAGGAGGAGGAGTTTCTCAAGCGTTTCCACCACGAGGCCCAGATCGCCGGCCGGCTGAACCATCCCAATGTCGTCACCATTTACGACGTGGGCGAGAAGGGGGCCGACGGCGAGGCCTACATCGCCATGGAGTTCGTGACGGGCACCAACCTGCACGATCTGCTGGCGGGCGGCGCGAGACTGCCGCTCGCGCAGGTAGCGAGCCTGGTGACCCAGGTGGCGGAGGCCCTCGACTTCGCGCACGACAACGGGATCGTGCACCGCGACATCAAGCCGGCGAACATCCTCATCACCGAAAACGGTCAGGCGAAAATCCTCGATTTCGGAATCGCGCGCCTGGAAGCGGCGGGGATGACCCGGCCCGGTCGGTTCTTCGGCACGCCCAACTACATGGCTCCCGAGCAGGTGACAGGGGCCGACGTCGACGGGCGGGCCGACCAGTTCTCTCTCGGGGTCACGCTGTACCAGCTGCTCACGGGGGAAAAGCCGTTCGTCGGGGAGAGCGTCACCGCGATCTCCTACCAGGTCGTCAACGTGGAGGCTCCGCCCCCCTCCAAGCTGAACACGGCCCTGAGGCCCTCGTTCGACATCGTGGTGGCCAGGGCCCTCGCCAAGAGGCCGGCGGACCGCTATGCGCGATGCGCGGACCTGGCGGAGGATCTGAGAGCGGCGGTCACCGAAACGCTCGATGCAAGCCTCCGTTCGACACCCCGCACCCTGGTCTCCAAGGGGGACGGCACGAACGCGGCCACCCCATCGACGGCCCTTGGAATCTTTCCTCGTCTTGCTCGCTGGCTGGCGCCGGCCGCCCCCTCGCTGAGCCTTGGGTGGATCCTGTTCCTCCTCGGCCTCGCCGTCCTCGCCACGGCTCCCTACCTGATACTCTCCCGCGCCCCCGCGCGGGCCGGGGGAGCGCGCCCGTTCGGCCTGGTCACCGCCACCCTTGGCGACGGCGTCCCCGAGCCTCCTTCGCCATCGTCGCAGCCTCCGGCCCAGGCCTCCCCGACCCCGGCTCCGGAGGTCCTCAATTCGGCGCGTCTCCGATTGACGATGCAGCATCGCTTCGCCACCGGACGTGTCGTGGTGCGGGTTGACGGAAAGCAGGCGCTCGATGAACCGCTGCGAGGAGACGGCGCCAAGAAGACCTGGATCCGCACGATACCCGTCGAATCGGGACGCCGCCGCATCGAGGTGAGGGTCACCAGCCCCGAGGGTTCGTACGACGACATCAGCGGTCTGGGAGGTGAGTTCCGGGCCAAAAAGACCAGAACCATCGAGATATTGTTCGGCGGGCTGTCGAAACGGCTCAAACTGCGGTTCGAGAACTCCTGAGAGGGCAGGGACATTTGATGCCTCGCTTCGGAAGAGTCCTTGGGTGCCTGCTGGCGATCGGCCTCCCGCTGGCGGCCTACGCCGCCAACGACGACGGCGCCAGCGCGGACGCATCCCGACAGGCCCAGGCCTACAAGCTGTATTCGCTGGCGCAGCAGTCGATCCTCGAGCGCGATTACTCTCAGGCCGTCGACCTCATGGAACGCGCCGCGGCGCGTGACGCATCGCCTGGACTGCTGCTCGAGCTGGCGCAGCTGCACTATTCCCTCAACGACCTCGACAAGTCCTTCGATCTCGGGAAGCGCGTCCTGGCGATGCAGCCGGATCTTCCCGCGGGCCACAAGCTGCTCGGCGACGTGTATCTCAGCCGGGCCAAGGCGGGCACCGACACCGACTCGAACATCCAGAGCGCCATGGCCGAGTATCGCGCCGCGCTCGGCGCCGACCCCGCTGACGAGGAATCAGCCCGCACCCTGGCGGAGCTTCTCTACCACACGGGCAAGATGGAGGAGACCATCGACCTCCTGACCGGAACCGCCAGCGCCCGCCCCCTCGACCCGGCGCTGTCGCTGCTTCTTGGGAAGGCGCTCATTCGCGCCGGACGGTTCGACGAGGCCGAGACGATCCTGACAGGAATGCTCGCCCGCTCTCCCAGAAACCTGGAGGCCGCCGACGCGCTGGGAGCACTTTACGAATACACCAAGCAGTACGACAAGGGGATTGCCGTCTACACCCCGTTTCTCAGGGGGTCGGCGCAGAAGGGGTACCTGCACGTCCGGATCGGATCCCTGCACCTCCAGGCCAAGCGGTACAAGGAGGCCATTGACGAGCTGACCGAGGCGCAGAAAATTGACCCCGATGACGTGCGGGGCCTGATGGCGCTGGCCGAAGCCTACGAAGGCGCGAACCGGCTCGAAGCCGCCGTCGGCTGCTACGATCACATGATTGACCGCGAGCCGGGGAATCTCGAAGCGCAGTTCCAGAAGTCGCGACTCAAGGAGAAACAGGGGGAGCATGCCGAAGCCCTCGCCGGGTTCAAGTCGATCATCCAGATGGCGACCGGCCGCGGTGCGATCACCGACAGGGAAGCCGCCGTCCTGGCGCTGACCCATTTGCGCATCGGACTCATCGAAATGGAGGCCCGGCGTTTCGAGCCGGCCTCGGCCGCCTTCATGCACGCGCTCGACGCGACGGAGGAGCCGGGACCGGAGCTTTTTTTCCTCCTCGGGAGGTCCGAGATCGAGGCGCGCGATATCGAGAGCGCCGAGCGCGCGGTGGTCGAGGGGCTCCGCCGTCACCCCACCGATCTGGCTCTTCTGATCCTGAAAGGTGAGATCCTCATAGTCAAGGGGGATCTCAAGGGAGCGCGCGCCTTCTACGCCACGCTCATCGACCAGCGGGACCACGCGTCGGAGACCTGCATTCAGGTCGCCGAGACATTTCTCCGACAGAAAAAATACCAGGACGCGGACGACATCCTGAAGGACGCGATCCGCCGCCACCCCGACGACGACGCGCTCCTGTTCACGCGCGGGGCCGCGATGGAGCACCTGGGACGGATCGGGGACGCGGAGCGCCTCCTGTCCAGGGCCATCGCCGTCAACCCGCGGAATGCCATGGCGCTCAACTACCTCGGCTACATGCTCGCCGACCGGGGGCTCAAGCTCAGCGAATCGGTCGGGTACGTGAAACGGGCCCTCGAGATCGACCCTGACAACGCCGCCTACCTCGACAGCCTGGGGTGGGCTCAGTTCAAGCTGGCCCTTTTCGTCCCGGCCGAGGAAAACCTGCGCGCCGCATTGAAGCAGGACGGCTCCGACCCGACCATTCGCGATCATCTCGGCGATCTCCTGGCGGCCACCGGCCGGCCGGATGAAGCGGTGCACGAGTGGGAGCAGGCTCTCGAGAGAGGGCACGACGCTCCCGAAAAAGTGCGCGCGAAAATCTCCACCGCCCGGACCTCCGCGAAAGCCTCCCAGTGACCGGGCGGGGGCTCAACCCCTTCGCCCGGCGCGGCATCCGGTGCGGCCTGCTGCTTTCCGGCCTGGTCCTGGCGTGCGGCTGCGCGACCCGGCGGCCGGCGACGGAACCGTTTTCCTCCGCCGCCACGGCCCGGGGGTACACCGCCCTGTTCCGGGGGGAATCCCAGGGACCCAACGGCAGGCAGCGATTCCGCATGGCTGTCGCCTTGATGCCGCCCGACCGGATCC
This sequence comes from Acidobacteriota bacterium, assembly GCA_031370485.1. Classification (GTDB taxonomy): domain Bacteria; phylum Acidobacteriota; class Polarisedimenticolia; order Gp22-AA2; family Gp22-AA2; genus JANMQK01. The sequence goes on from JANMQK010000299.1 coordinate 16,153, forward strand.
GGTTCGAGTTTCTCGGACCCGTGGGGGGGCCGCGGCTGATCGTCGCCGCCGACGATGGCAATGCCACGGCTCTCCTGCCCGCGGAGCGCGTCTACGAGAGGGCGGATGGCTCACCCGGCTCCTTTGAACGGCTGCTCGGGCTCCCGCTCGACGCCGGGGGGATGATCGCCCTGCTGACGGGGCAGCCCATGTGCCGGGCGGAGGCGGCCGAGCAGGTGCTGCACACGAGGACGGCGGCAACATTCGGCCGGACTCCCGCGTGGTACGAAGTGGTCTGCCCGCCGGGAGAGATCCGATATCAGGCGCGAAGCCAGGAGCGCGGCGGGGTCCTTCAGGGTGCCACGGTCCGCGAGGGGACCAGCGGTGCTATGATCCTCGAGGTCGAGTACGGCGATCACGAGGAGGGACAGGGCCCTCGCTGGCCGCACCAGATCCGGCTTCGCCTGGCGCGGCGGCAAACCACGGTGTCACTCTCCGTGATCGACGGCCCGCGGGCCAGCGATCCGGAGGCGTCGATGTTCACCCCTCCCGTACCCTCGGATTTCACACCAAGGGCGGATCTGCTTTCCATCCCCGTGCCGGGCCTTCTGGGCTCGACCGGGGAGCGGGAGAAATGACCCGGGCGATTGTCCGAGCCCACGCCAAGATCAACCTGAATCTCAGGGTCCTGGGTCGAAGGCCGGATGGCTTTCATGATCTCGAGACCCTCGTCCAGTCCATCTCCCTGCACGACACCCTCGAATTCTCCCCGCGCGCCGAGGGCATCAGCCTCGAAGTGGACGACCCCGATCTGCCGGCAGGCCCGGATAACCTCGCCTGGCGGGCCGCCGCACGCCTCATCCGCGCCATCCCCGGAGCCCGGGGGGTGGGCATACGTCTCGTCAAGCGGATTCCGGTCGGCGCCGGGCTGGGAGGCGGGAGCAGCGACGCCGCGGCCACGCTGGTTACGCTGAACCGCCTCTGGGCCCCAGGTCTCTCCCCTCCAGATCTGGCCGGGATCGCCTCGGAACTCGGTTCGGATGTCCCCTTTTTCCTGGCCGGGGGGACCGCGCTCCTCACCGGCCGTGGCACGGAGGTCACGGCCCTGCCCGATCTCCTTGGCTACCGGCTCCTGGTCGTATTTCCGGGAGTCCCCCTGGCCACCCGGGAGGTGTACGCCCAAGTGCAAGCGCCGTTGACACCTACGGGGAAAATCGGTAGCATGACCCGGTTTCAACAGTTTCCTGACGGCAGGGTCGAATCGTATGTGGGGGTCGGCAACGATCTCGGCCCCCCGGCGAGGCGTCTCTGCCCGGTCATCGGAGACATCGAAGCCCGCCTGAGGCGCTCCGGTGCGACTGCCGCGGGTGTGAGCGGGAGTGGCGCGGCCGTGTTTGGACTGTTCCGGGACAGGGCCCGGCAGGAGGATGCGGCGCGGGACATGCGGGATTCCGGGTGGGACGTCAGGGCGTGCGAGCCGATAGGGCGCATGGAATACTTGAGGAGCCTGGCTTCGGCGTGAAGCGGGTGCCGGTTCCCCTGGAGGGGCGCCGGGCATGGAAATCACCGACGCCCGGGTTTTCCCCGTCGACGAGGACAAGCTCAAGGCTTTCGTTTCGATCATCATCAACGACTGTTTTGTCGTCAGCGACATCAAGGTCATCAGCGGGGCCACCGGGCTCTTCGTCTCCATGCCCGGCAAGAAGAGGAACAACGGCACTTTTCGCGACATCGCCCACCCTCTGAACACCGAGACGCGGAAGAAGATCGAGGACAGGGTCTTGGCACGGTACAAGGAGGCGCTCGCCGCCGGAGGCAAGGAAAAGGATCACGCAGGGCGCGGCGCGGAACCGGACCGTGATGGCCCGGAGGAGGGCGGGACAGGGTCACCGCCCCCCGAGGACCGGATCC
>JANMQK010000327.1:0-3554 GCA_031370485.1 Acidobacteriota bacterium
CAGCCCTATTCGCCAAGACATATACGGCCAAACAGGCCGGCCGTCAATAGCCAGATCGGTGGGGGCAGCGGCCCGGGGGCAGCGGCTCTTTTTCAGGGGTTCCAGACAAAGGAGATATCGGTGTCGATCGGCCGGGCCAGGCCGCGCTCCTCGTCGACGAACTTCCTGAGTTCGTCGTCCCCCAGCGCCAGGCGCTTCGCCGCGCGCGGATCGGCCGGGAAGAGCTTCACTGCCTCCTGAAGCGACTTCCGAGCCTCGTCCAGCTGGCCGTTCTTTACGTAGGCGTCGGCCAGGCCGAGATAGGGCAATAGATGGTGCGGCCGCAGCTTTCCGGCCGGGACGGCGGACTGCAGCTTCAGGCAGGACTTGAAGTCCGCGATTGCCAGCGACGCGTGCATGAGCGCTTTCGGCCAGTGGAGATGGTTCATCGCCCTGCCGTACATCGCCGCCCAGGACCCAGGCTCGCGCTTGAGAACCAGGTCCAGTTCCCTGATCGAGCGGTTCGACAGGAGTCCCTGGCCGACGATGCCCAGCCCGGCCGTGGGCATCTTGTCGACGTACGCGAGCGCCAGGTTGAGGTGCAGCGCCGGGACATCGGCGTGCGCCGCCGATTCCTTCTCGAGGAAATCGATCGCCCGCTGGAACTCCCCCGCCCGGACGCAGGCGCGGCGATACTCGTTGCCATACCTCAGGTTTTTGACATCAAGGTCGATGGCCCGCTCGAAATGCCCCAGCGCTTCGTCCTTGCGTCCGGGGATGGGCAGGGCGAGAGCCAGGTCGAAGTGCGCCGCGGCGTCCCCGGGCTTCCGCGCGGCCTCCGCTTTCAGCCGTTCGACATCGGTGGCCGGGGGAGGCGCCGCGGCATGCAGCGCGCCCCCCGCCGCCAGGGCGGCCGCCAGGGTGATCGCCGCCGCGGCCCGCCCAGCTCGCCCGGAGAGACCCCCGGCCCTCATTTCTCACCGTAGGCGTGCACGCGGCGCACGATCGTGTCGGGTTTCGGACTCCGCAGCCGCTCGACGGCGCCGTCGGGCCACCGGATGGTCGCCTCGTCCACCCACCGCGAGGCCCCCAGGCCAAAGTGCAGGACGGGGCTGCTCTGCGAGGCGTAGCCGTTCCCGCCGTCCACCTCGCGGATCTGGGTGAGGTCGCCCGAGCGCAGCGTCACGCGCGCCCCGATCGCCCCGGTGTTGTGCCCTGTCTCGCGCAGGTCGAACTCGATCCAGTGGCGCCCGGAGACTCCCCGGTTGCGGTAGAGGTTCGGCCTCGCGCCCTGGTTGGCGACGAAGAGATCAGGCCAGCCGTCGCCGTCGAGATCGGCGACGGCGATGCCGCGGCCGTCGTACTTGTCGGTGATCCCCTCCCGCTCGGCCACCTCGACGAACGCCGGGCCGTCGTTGCGGAAAAGACGCGACGGCTCGTAGCCGGAGAACGACCTGTCTCCCATCACCGGCCAGTTCTTCGTATCCGTCGTGTCGAGGTCGGGGGTCGTGGCCATGGTGGCGAGATCGTACCAGTAATTCCCCGTTCCCGCCGAGACGAACCCGTTGACCGTGAAGATGTCGAGATCGCCATCGTTGTCGTAGTCGAGGAACTTGCCGGCCCAGCCCCACCCGCCGTCGAACACCTCCGCCGGGTCGGCGACATCGGTGAAGGTACCGTTCCCCATGTTGTGCCAGAGCATGTTCCCTTCGTGCAGGTACTCGACCGTCGTGATGTTGGTGACGTAGATGTCGAGGAAGCCGTCGTTGTTGTAATCGCCGAAATCGACGTTCATCCCCTTCTTGGTGTCGGTCCCCTTGGCGGCCTTCGTGATGTCGGTGAAGGTGCCGTCGCCGTTGTTGAGGAACAGCTTGTCATCCCCGAAATCGTTGGCGATGTAGCAGTCCTGGTCGCCGTCGTTGTCGATGTCGGCACAGCCGAGGTCGAGCGTCCAGCCGGTATCGGCCATCCCGAGCCGCTTCGCCACGTCGGTGAATGTGCCGTCGCCGTTGTTGTGGTAGACCAGGTTCGGCCCGGCGTTGCGCGACGCCTCGAACGAGTCGTGCATGATCTTCGTTGTCGTCAGGTGCCACAGGTCGACCGGCTTGAAGTAGTTGCCGACCATGAGGTCGAGGTTCCCGTCGAGGTCGTAGTCGACGAAGATCGCGGCGTTCCCGTTGCCGCAGTCGCCGACCCCGGCCTTAAGCGTGATGTCGGTGAAGGTGCCGTCGCCGTTGTTATGGAACAGGACGTTGCAGCCCCATTTGACGACATAGAGATCGGGGCGGCCGTCGTTGTCGACGTCGCCCCACACGGCGTCCATCGAGGTGCCGCTCGTCTCGTTGACCCGCGCCACTCCGGCCTCGGCGGCCACGTCGGTGAAATGAAACCCGCCGTCATTACGGTAGAGATGGTTGGGTGTGCCCGTGCGCGAGTCGGTGACGTACAGGTCGATGTCCCCGTCGCCGTCGTAGTCGGCCGCGGCGACGGCGGCCCCGACCGACGCCAGCCAGCTCATGATGTTCTGCACCCTGGGGTCGAGGTCCGGGTTGTGGTGGACGCAGCTGATGCCGGCCTTGAGCGTGACGTCCTCGAACTGCGGATCGTGGACCCCCGCGCCATTCGTCCCCTCGGCGGCATTGCCGCACCGCGCCGAGGCGGCAAGCGCGAGGAGGCAGGCGATCAGGGCTGCCGCCCGGGCCGCGTCCATTCCATCCCGAGACCACCGCATGAAAATCAGCCCCTCCGGCGACCCTGGAAATGTTCCGTGTGCCGATGATCCTACCGGCTTTCGGGCCTCAGTCAACGAAAATCTCCGGGGGGAGACGGCGCACGGGGCCGCCGGGGGCAAGGATCAGGCGAGGCTGCGGGCCAGGTCGAGGAGGGCGGTCGGAAAGAAGCCGAGGTAGATCGTGCCCCCGGCGCCGACGGACAGGGCCAGGATCTCGAACGCGGTGAGAGGCGCCGGGGCGGGGGATGCGCCCGGCTCGCGCAGGTACATCTGGACGATGACCCGCAGGTAGTAAAAGGCGCCGATGACCGAGGCGACGAGCCCGGTGGCGGCCAGGCCGTACATCCCGGCGTTGACGGCGCTCCGGAAGATGTAGAACTTGCCGATGAAGCCGGCGGTCGGCGGGATCCCGGTCAAAGACAGCATGAAGATCGCCATTGCCGCCGCCAGCAGCGGTCGCCGGCGGGCCAGGCCCGCGTAGGCGTCGAGCGCGTATCCGTCCCCCTCCTCCCCCGCCCGGCCGACCATGGCCGCTACGATGAACGCGCCGACCGTCATCAGCGCGTAGGCCGCCAGGTAGAAATAGACCACCCCGATCCCGGCGGCGTCATCCCCCCCGGCCGCCACCGCCAGCATGAGGTAGCCGGCGTTGGCGATGCTCGAGTAGGCGAGCATCCGCTTGATGTTCGTCTGCGCCAGCGCGATCACGTTGCCGCCGATCATCGAGAGAAGCGAGAGCGCCCCGAGGATCGCGACCCAGCGGATCTTGACGGCCGGAGCGTCGAAGCCGACCGAGAGCACGCGCAAAAGCGCCGCGAACGCGGCGGCCTTGGTGCCGGCGGCC
>JANMQK010000349.1:0-2138 GCA_031370485.1 Acidobacteriota bacterium
CGGCGTCAGGCTCGAGGATGACGGTGTAGTCCCCCGGCCGGATGTCGCGCGGCTTGGCCGAGCCGAGCCCTTTCTCCGCCGCGCGCGACGCGACGGCCTGCGGGTCGATGTCCGCCAGGCGGAGGGAGGTCACCGAGGCCCAGCCCGATCCCGTGCCGTCCTCCGTGCGCATGGTTGCCGTGAACTCGGCGTTCGTCTGAACCTGATAGCCGAAGTTTCCCTTGCTGTTGCCGATCGCCCGGTGGACGGCGCCGTTCTCGTAGAAGCCGGCGGTGACGAGCGACTTTTTCTTCGCGATGCCCAAGGCCGCCTTGACCCCCACGGCCCTCTCGTCGGCGCGGGCGGTCGCGGCGTCGGAATGGGACTTCTGCAGTTCCGGGTACTTCTGGGGCGGCAACAGGTCGACCATCTCGGGGTCGGGGGGGACGAGGGCGCGGATCCCTTCGGCCCGCTTCACCGCCCCCCGCAGCGCGTCGGGGGCGAGGTCGTTGGTCGTGATCGTCCCGGCACGGCCGTCTTTCCTGCAGGTGACGGTGATCGACAGGTCGTCCGCCAGGCCGGAGGTCGTGACCTCGTTAAGCGCGAAACGGGTGTGCGAGTTCGAGCGCGCCTCGACCGAGACCTCGGTCTCGACCTCCTTGGCGTAGGACAGCACCCGGTCGACGATCGATTTCATGTCATCGCGAAACCAGGGCATCGCTACTCCGTCCGGATGACCGTGGCGCGGCGGAAGCGGCTGGGGGCGCAGCCGTGGCTCATGGCGTTGATCTGCCCCGGCTCTCCCTTGCCGTCGCGGTTCAGGCCGACGTTCGACCAGGTTGATTTGTCGCCGATGGCGTCGCACGACTGCCAGAAGTCGGGGGTTTTGCTCTGGTAGGCGACGTCGGCGATCATCTGCCCGACTTTCCCCTTCTTGATCTCCCAGAAGGCGTCGCCGCCGAACTGGAAGTTGTAGCGCTGGTGGTCGATCGAGTACGACCCGCGCCCGTCGATGAGAATCCCGTCATCCACCCCCGAGACCAGGTCGTCGAGCGAGGTCGGCTTCGTCGCCGCCTCCAGCCAGACGTTCGGCATCCTCTGGAACGGGATCGACGCGTACGAGTCGGCGTAGCAGCAGCCGGTCGACTCCTGCTGGCCGATCAGGTGGGCCTGGTCCCTGATCGTCTGGTAGCCGACGAAGATGCCGTCCTTCAGGATGGGGAAGCGCTTCGTCTTGACGCCGTCGTCGTCATAGCCGCACGTCGAGAGCGCCTCGGGCATGACGCGGTCGCCATGGACGTTGACGATCTCCGAGCCGACGCGGAACTTCCCCAGCTTGTCGGGGGTCAGGAACGACGTCCCCGCGAAGTTCGCTTCATACCCGAGCGCCCGATCCAGTTCGGTCGAATGGCCGATTGATTCGTGGATGGTCAGCGCCAGATGGGTCGGCAGCAGCACCAGGTCTTTCGTCCCTGCCTCGACGGAGGGGGCCTTGAGGTGGTTCACGACCTCCTCCCCCACCCGGCGGGCGTTTCCCGGCAGGTCGGCCTTCTGGACGAACTCGTAGCCCCCGGTGACCGCGTTGGGGCGGTAGGTGCGGGTCTTCGACTTGCGCGTCTTGAGGTCGCGGGCCGTGACGGTGTACTCGGGCGAGACCTGGACGATCCGCTGGCGCAGGACGCTGCCGTCGGTCGAGGCGAAGAAGCGGTCTTCCGAGCGCAATTCCATGATCCCCATGAACGAGAAGACCCCCGCGACCTTCCGCGCTTCGTCACTGGCCGCCTGGAGAAGCGCAATCTTCTCGGCCACGCCGACGTCGAACGGGTCTTTCTCCAAGGGTGTTGTGTAGCTGTCTTTCGCCGCCTTGACCCTTGCCAGGCGCACCGGCGACTTGAGGAGCGGCGCGTTCGCCGCGGCGATGCCGACCGCCTCCCCCGTCATCCGCACGATCGTCTCGGTGTCCACCTTGTGGCTCGCGGCGAATCCCCAGGCCCCCTTGTGTAGGACCCGGACGCCGAAGCCGAAACTCTCGTCGTCGCTCAAAGACGGCGCGTTGTTGATCTCCCCGGTCTTCCAGTCGGGGGTCGAGCGGAGAAACACCACCTGCGTGCGATAGCGGTTGATCCGGATGTCGGCGTAGGTCGCGCCCAGCGAGCGCG
>JANMQK010000371.1:0-8048 GCA_031370485.1 Acidobacteriota bacterium
CAGCCAACCACCGCCTGCACCATTCCGCGTGCCCCCTGGAGCACGGACGTAATTTCGGCACGGTCCTCAGCTTGTGGGACCGATTCCTCGGTACCTGGGCGGGCGGAAGCTCCGCAGATGTGGTGACGACGGGGCTGCCGGACCTGATGGGGCCGGGCCGCTTGCCGCTCTGGAGGTGCCTCGTCCTGCCTTTCGAGCGAGGGTCTCTCGGGATCGCGGGCGGGGACGGAGGTCCGGCGAGCGGGTTCGAAGGGGGATAGAGAATGTCGGCCGGGGTGATTCAAGCCCTGACGGCGGCGCTGCTCTTCGCGGCCTCGATCCCTGCCAGCAAGGTCATGCTCGCGCAATTGACGGCCTTCCAGCTCGCGGGCCTGCTCCACCTCGGCGGGGCCATGGGGGCGGCGCTCTTTATCTTGACGGCTGCCTTGATCCTTGTCCCGTCGCTGGGCGCGCTCCTGGCGTTTCGGCACGCTCATGAGCACCCGGATGGAGCGGCCCCCGGCCGCCACAGTCACTGGCACCGGCACGAACACTAGACGGTGCGGGCAGGCTCGCCAAGATCGCACCTCAGCGAGGAGCCTCCGGGGGAGTTTCTGGAACAGGCGCGCTGGTTCCGGCCTCTGGCATGTCAGTCTTTGCCCCCGGCTCGGGAGCCGCGGGCGCAGGTCCGGGAGGCGCGGGAGCCGGCGGGGTCGTCGGCATCGGCTTCCGGGAGGAGCCCGGCAGGAGCGCGGGCCCCGGCGCCGTGGCGGCGCCCGCTTCGGCCGGCGCGGCCGGCGGTCCGGGCTTCATCATCTTCGCGAGGGCGGCGACGGTCGGCTCGGCGATGGCGCCGCGCAGCGTCACGTCCTTCCCCTTCTGCTCGATCGTGATGCCGTCCAGCGCCTCGAACCACGCCTTGGCGGCGTCCTGCCCCGAGGCCATCCGGGCCAGGGCCACGAGCCCGCGCGCCGCGTCCGCCATGGTCTTCGCGCTCGCCTCGGCGTCCGCGCGGCCCATCAGAGCGAACTCGAGCCGGTCGCCCAGGCTTCCCTGGACCGTGAGGGCCACGAGGGACTCGGTCCCGGGGACCTTTGCCAGAGCCGGCACGCGGATCCCCTCCGCCTCCGCGGCCCGGCGGGACAGCCGGGCGAGCGGCTTGTAGTCGACAGCGCCCCAGACCTGCGCGGCGCCGGGGTTGATGGTCCCCAGGAGGTCGAGCAGGACCGAGTTGGCGTCGAGGCCCGAGCCGCGGCGCGCCATGTTCTCCCGCACCCCCTCGAGCACCACGCGTGGCCCGAAGGCCAGGCTGCCTCCCTTCAGGATCGTCACGCTCAGGTCGGGCCTGCCGGCCGCTTCGAAGAGGGTCAGTATCTCCTGCCCGCCGATCGCCTCGCGGACCTCCGCCTCGTCGAACGCGCCCTCGGCGAGGATGGCCCAGCCCATCGCGGCCCCGTCGAGCGGCAGGATCGCAAGCGACAGGCGCTCGAGCCGGTCGATCAAATGGGAGCCGAACCGGGTCCGGATCTGATCGAGGGCCTCCTGCCGGCCGGCCCCCGAGGCCGCATCCCGCAGCCAGGCCGCGACCGGCTCCCGGGAGCGCAGGGCCTTCACCTCCAGGACGAAGAGCGCCACGCTCGCCCTCGGAAGGGCCCCGAGACTTCCATTCCTGACCACCGTGGCGCCGGTCGCTTCGACCACGCGGCCGCAGCGGTGCAAGAGCACTGCGCCCAGGGCCGCCGCGGCGAGCGCCAGGGTCACTACGATTCCCAGTCTTTTCGCCAATGTCATGATCCGCTCCTTCGCGACCCGTTACCCGCAGGCGCCCCGGCGGCTAGAAATCGATCCGGGAAAAATAGTACGTGGCCACGGCCAGCGCCGCCCCTCCCGCGAGCGCCGAGCCGAGCATCGCTCCCAGGGAAGCCGTCCCCCGGCCCAGGATAAGCGCCGCCACGATCTGGCCGAAGTCGTAGGTCCGAGGCAGCGCATGGTACAGGGTCTCGACCAGGCCCTGGGCCACGAACCGTGCGGCGCGCCCGGTGATGAGCCGCGGCCAGTCGGCGTTCTGGTGCGGCCAGCGCACGATCAGGCTGGCCACGAAGATGACGGCGGTCATCATGATGGAGACCGCCGACGAACGGAACAGCACGCCGAACAGCGCGACGAAGCCCAGGAGGCACGCGAAGTAGAGCGCCATCGCCAGGCCGGAAAGAAGAAATCCCGGGTTCCAGACCCCCGTCTTGATCCCGAGGATCAGGCCCAGGCCTCCGACGAGATAAATGAGGTTGACGGCCGCCACCAGGACCGCGCCGAGGAAGCGGGACAGGAAGAGCATCGGCCGCGACACCGGCTTCGAGAGAAGCAGGTCGATCAACCCCCGCTCGAGCAGGCTGGGCACGAGCCCGGCGGTCGCGAAGACCGACAGCATGATGCCGAGCGGGTAGAGGACGAAGGCCACGGCGATCTGGATGCCTTGCACGAACGAGGCCGCCGTCAGGCCGGCGGAGCCACCTCCCTGCTGCGAGTCGAGCGTGAAGCCGCCGCCCGAGGCGTGGCCTTCGAGGCCGAACACCTTGAGGGAGGCGATCACCCCGCCTGCGACGTCCGTCTGCAGCGCCAGCAGGAAGAACAGGAGCGTCAGGCTGACGATCCCCGAGTAGATCCAGAGCGTTTTCCTGTAGAGCAGCTCCCGGCAGGTATCGAGCAGGATCGCGGCGACTTTCAAGGCGCTTTCTCCCCCACGATCTTTACGAAGACATCCTCCAGACTCTCCCTGCTCTGCCGCACGGCGGCGATCTCGACGTTCCGCTCGCGCAGCAGGTCGATGAGACGGTTCAGATCCTCCTGGCCGCCCCGCAGCTCCAGGCGTCGTGGCCCCCCCTCGGCCCCCGCGACATCCGCGCTCAGGCCGGGGATGCGGCTTTGCAGCGCGGCCAGCGTCTCCGGCGTCAGGCCGCGTGTCGTGACCTCGTGGACGTTCGTCGGGCGGGTCAGCTCATCGACGCTCCCCTCGCGAACCAGCAGGCCGTCCTTGAGAATCGCCACCCGGGTGCAGAGCCGCTCGACTTCCGACAGCAGGTGCGAGTTCAGAAAAATCGTCGTGCCGCGCCCCGCCTGCTCGATCAGGATGTCCCGGATCTCGTGACGACCGATCGGGTCGATGCCGTCAGTCGGCTCGTCCAGGATCAAAAGCTCCGGATCGTTGAGCAGCGCCTGGGCCATCCCGAGCCTCTGCATCATCCCCTTCGAGTAGGTGCGGACCCGCGCCGATCGCCAGGCGTCCAGCTTCACCCGCCGCAGCATTCCGTCCACCCGCGAGGCGCGGCCCGGCGAACGGAGGCCGGAGAGCCGGCCGAAATAGTGCAGGGCCTGCTCGCCGGTCAGGTGCGGGGGGTAGCGGTGGTTCTCCGGCAGGTATCCCATCCGCGCCTTGGCTTCGATGTCCCCCGGCGGCCGGCCGAGGACCGTCGCCCGTCCGGCGGTCGGAAAGGCGATCCCCAGGAGCAGCTTGACGAGGGTGGTCTTGCCGGCGCCGTTCGGGCCCAGAAGGCCGAAGACGGCGCCGCGCGGCACGCGCAGGTCGAGGCCCTCGAGCGCCCGCACCGTCGCGATCCGCGGGAAGCGGGTGTAGGTTTTCGACAGCCCTTCGGTGGCGAGAGCGAACGAGGTATCCGTTTACATCCCCATGATGTGGTAGCCGTTGTCCACGAAAATGACTTCACCCGTGATGCCGCGCGCCAGATCCGAGCAGAGAAACATCGCCGTGTCGCCGACTTCGCCCGGCTCGGTGTTGCGCGGCAGGGGGGATTTTTCCCGGACGTACTGCAGGATTTTCGTGAACCCCGGGATGCCGCGCGCCGCCAGGGTGCTGATCGGCCCCGAGGAGATGCCGTTGACGCGGATGTTCTGCTTGCCGAGATCGTAGGCGAGATAGCGGACACTCGCCTCGAGCGCGGCCTTGGCGACACCCATGACGTTGTATTGCGGGACGACGCGCTCCGAGCCGAGGTAGGTCAGGGCGACGATGCTCCCTCCCCCGTCCATCATCGGGGCCGCCCGGCTGGCGAGGGCCGTCAGCGAGTAGGCGCTGACGTCGAGCGCCGTGCGCCATCCCTCCGGCGACGTGGTGATGAAACCGGCCTCGAGGTCCTCGCGCAGCGCGTACGCCACGCAGTGCACCAGGATGTCGAGACGCCCGAACTCCTGCTTGACCCTGGCGAACAGGCCGTCAAGCTCGTCCCCCTTCGTGACGTCGCACGGATGGACGATCGAGCCGGGGATTGTCGCGGCCAGGGATTTGACGTTCTCCTCGAGCCGCTCCCCCTGGTAATTGAAGGCCAGCCGCGCCCCCTCGCGGTGCAGCGCCTCGGCGATGCCCCAGGCGATGCTCCGCTTATTCGCGACTCCGACGATCAGACCCTTCTTCCCCTCGAGCAGCATGCGATGCCTCCTTGGTGTGGATCGATCCCGGATCAGGTCACGCTGTCCCGGAGTGCCCCTGGCCGCCCGGCCCGGCCCCGCCCGGCGGCGCCATCACGGAGGCCGTGACCGGTGTCTGCGCCGCGGCCGGCTGCAGCGACTGCGCCGCGTCCAGGATCGCGCCTTCGAGGACATCCAGCCCTTCCTCGAGCTGCTCTTCGGTGATCACGAGCGGCATCAGCGTCCGTATGACGTTGCCGTAGGTCCCGGCGGGCAGCACGATGAGGCCGCGCTCATACGCCAGCCGCACGATGTCCCGGACCAGGTCCTTCGCGGGCTCCTTGGTCGCGCGATCCTTGACGAACTCGATGGCGCGCATGGCGCCGGCGCCGCGGACGTTGCCGACGGCGGGGCATTTCTTCCAGAGGCCTTCGAAGCTGGCGAGCACCCGGGCGCCAATCTTTTTCGCCCTCTCCGGGAAGTTCTGCTTCTCGGCCAGCTCGATCGAGGCAAGGGCCGCGGCGCAGGCGATCGGGTTCCCTCCGAAGGTACCGCCGAGGCTCCCCTCGATCGGGGCGTCCATGATCTCGGCACGCCCCGTGATCGAGGCCAGGGGCATCCCGGCGGCGATCGACTTGGAGGCCACCAGGATGTCGGGCTCGATGCCGTAATGCTGGCAGGCCCACATGGCGCCCGTCCGCCAGAAGCCCGTCTGCACCTCGTCGGCGATGAGCAGGACGCCGTATTTTCTGCAAAGCGACGCCAGGATCGGGTAGTACTCAGGGGGGGGCGTGATGAAGCCCCCCTCTCCCAGGATCGGCTCGACGACGAGCGCCGCCACCGTCATAGGATCGACATAGCGCTGGAAGAAGTCCTCGAGGAACGTGGCGCACTCGATGTTGCAGCCGGGGTATTTCTTGCCCCAGGGGCAGCGGTAGCAGTACGAGTAGGGCATCCGGTGGACCTCCGGCGCGTAGGGCCCGAAGTGGTCCTTGTAGGGGTGCACCTTGCTGGTCAGCGACAGCGCCATCAGGGTCCGCCCGTGGAAGGCGTCCTCGAAGCCGATGACCCCGCTCCGGCGGGTGAAGGCGCGCGCCACCTTGACGGCGTTCTCGATGGCCTCGGCGCCGCTGTTCACGAAGAAGGTCTTCTTCGGGTGCGTGCCGGGGGTCAGCCGGTTCATCGTCTCCGCCAGCCGCACGTACGGCTCGTTCATCGTGACGTGGAAGCAGGAGTGGATGTATTTCTCGGCCTGCTGCTGGATGGCGCGGACGACCGACGCGGGGGCGTGGCCGCTGTTCAGCACCCCGATGCCTCCGGCGAAGTCGATGAACCGGTTGCCGTCCAGGTCCTCGAGGATCGCCCCTTCCCCGCGCGCGATGGCCACGGGGGTGATGCTCCAGGGGCCGCGCGGCACGGCGGACTGCCTGGCCTTCATCAACTCGCGGGACTTTGGCCCCGGCACCGGGGTCTTGAGCACGATGTGCTTTCTCATGGCTTCACCCCGGTCTTCCTGGGAGCGTTCCAGCGGTAGGGGTACCAGTAAGGTTTGCGCTCGATCCGGTAGTCCAGGTGGACATGCTTCGGCTCGCGGAAGGCGTCGAGCCCCTCGATCCCAAGCTCGCGGCCCATCCCGGACATCCGCATCCCCCCGAACGGCCCCGCGTCGTTGTCGGTCAGCGGGTCGTTGATCCAGAAGGTGCCGGCGTGGATGTTCTCCATGGCGTACATGGCGTGCTCGAGGTTGTTCGTGTAGATGCTGGCGCCCAGGCCGTACTCGGAGTCGTCGGCCAGCCGCACCGCCTCCTCGATGCCCTTGACCGGCACGATCGGGGCGATCGGGCCGAAGGTCTCCGAGCGCATGAGGGTCATCTCCTGGGTCACCCCGGTCAGGACTGTCGGCTCGAAATAGTACCCCTTCTTCAAGCGGGGGGGACGGCGGCCGCCGCAGACGATGCGCGCCCCCTGCGCCACGGCCTCTTCTATCTTGCGCTCGATCTGCAGGCGGTGGGACTCGCGGATGAGCGGGCCGCAGTCGATGTCGGGGCCGAGGGGGTTGCCGATCCGGAGCCTCCGCGCGATGGCAACGAACTTCTTCACGAACTGATCGAAGACCTTTTCGAAGACGTAGAAGCGCTCCCCCGAGGTGCAGACCTGCCCCATGTTGAGAAACGCCGCCCAGACCGCCCCGCGGGCCGCGATGTCGAGGTCCACGTCGTCGCACACGATGAAGGGGTCGTTGCCCCCCAGCTCGAGGTTGAGCTTCTTCAGGCGGGGCGCCGCCGCCTGGGCGATCAGTTTGCCGGTGGCGATGCTGCCGGTGAAGGCGATGAGGGCGGTGTCCGGGTGCGTCACCAACGCCTCTCCCACCTCGGGGCCGTACCCCGTGACGAGATTGACCACCCCCTTGCCGAAAAGGGCGAACTCCTCGGCCAGCATCAGGGTCGAGAGAGGGGTCTCCTCGGATGGCTTCACCACCACCGTGTTGCCGGCCGCCAGCGCCGGGGCCAGCTTCCACGACAACAGGAGAAGCGGGTAGTTCCAGGGAACGATAGCGGCGACGACCCCGTACGGCTCCTTGCGCACGAAATTGATCTGAGGATGGAAGACGGGCGCGATGACCTTTCCCGCCTGGTCGCGGGCAAGCTCGCCGTAGTAGTCGAACACCCCGGCGACCCACTCCACCTCGTCCAGGTTCTCGATGAGGGGCTTCCCCCCTTCGAGGGTCAGCTGCCGGGCCACCGCCTTGCGCTTCGCTCGCAGACGCCCGGCGAACTGGTGCATCAGGGCGGCGCGCTCGATGCCCGGCACGAGGCGCCACTTGCGGAACGCCTCCGCGGCGGCCTGCACGGCCAGATCGACGTCCTTTTCGCCGCCCCGCGGCACGCGGTCGAGGGTTTCTTCCGTTGCCGGGTTACCGACCGGGAAGGTCTTGCGGAGGAAGGCTGCCGCGGGCCTGCCGCCGATCCACATCTTCTGCACGGTTTGTTCCTCGGGCGCCCGGGCACGGGAGGCCGGGCGCGGGGGCATTATACCCGCGCGGGTGCGGGGGTCCTGTCAGGCCGGAAGACCAGTCAAGCCGGAAGACCGGCGAGCGATTCGTCGAGCGCCTCGACGAAACGATCGAGCAGCGGCTCCGGCACGATGAGGGGGGGCTCGACGCGGATCACCTCGGGCCGGTTGAGGGTGTACGCGACCAGCATCCGCCGGGTGTACAGCCGCGCCGCCAGTGCGGCGCCCTGCGCCTCGCTGTGCGTCTCGATGCCGATGAGAAACCCCTTCCCCCGCACGTCACGTATCGCGTGCGGGTGGCGGCGCTGCAGATCGCGCAGCCTCAGAAGGAGACCCGCGCCCAGGCGGGCGGCGCGCTCGGGCAGCCGGTCCCGCACGGTGATCTCGATCGCCAGGGCGGCGGCGGTCGCGGCCAGCGGGTTATTGCCGAAGGTCGAGGAGTGCAGCATCGGGTTGTCGTGAAACGCGGCGAATATCGCGCGGTCGTGGTGAACGATCCGCACGGCACGACTCCCCCCGAAAGCGCCTTTGCCAGGCACATGATGTCGGGCACGACACCCGTGTGGTTGACGCCGAACAGCGCCCCGGTGCGGCCGAGCCCGGTCTGCACCTCGTCGGCGATCATCAGGACGCCCTTG
>JANMQK010000166.1:0-23129 GCA_031370485.1 Acidobacteriota bacterium
TCGACGACACCCCGGTCCGCCCGGCGCCGGACGCACCTTCCCTCACGGAGGAGGAGACCCTGGCCGAGGATTCGAACGACCAGGAGATCCTCCTCAAGGCGCTCTGGCGCCTGTGCGAGCGCGCCGGGGCGCGGCTGCGCCGCCTGCGCGCCGTCCCGGGCCGGCTGCGGATCGTCCTGGGTCACGCGGGCGGGGCGGCGGCGCACGGCGAGGAGCGGCTCGCGGTCCCCACCTCCGCGGATCTGCTTTTGTTCGCGTCGGCCCGGGTTCTTCTCGACCGGGCCCGCTCGCGGCGCGTGCGGGTGCGATCCCTCGCGCTCGTCTGCCGCGACTTCGTCCGCGGCCCCCGGCAGCTCGATCTGTTCGGGCCGGAGGCGTTCGGCGGGACCGGGCGGGCCGCGGCGGTCCGGATCGGCGCGGAGGAGACGCTGGCCGAGGCGGTCGACCGGATCAGGGGGCGGTTCGGGCCGGGGGCGATCGGCTGGGGGAGGCTCCTGGGGGAGAAAGAGGAGGCCCCGTGACGCCGCCGTTCGTCCATCTTCAGGTCCGTTCGCACTACAGCTTCATGCGCGGCTGCTCGAGCCTCGAAGCGCTCTGCCTCGCCGCCCGCGATCGGGGGATGCAGGCGCTGGCGATCACCGACATCGACGGGCTCTATGGCGCGGTCCGTTTCTTCGAGATCGCGCGCGGCCTGGGGCTGCGGCCGATCCTGGGGGCGGAGGTGACGGCGCCCGGCCCGCGAGGGCGCGCCGCGGGGGAGCGCGCAACGCTCCTGGTCAGGAGCCGCGACGGGTACGCCGCGCTCTGCCGCATCCTGACGCGGCGCCACCTCGATCCCGCCTTCTCCCTCCCGGACAGCCTGGCGGCGGCGCCGGAGGGGCTCGTGGTCCTCACCTCCTCGCCGGATCTCTTGAAAGCGGTCCGGGAGGCGCGCGGACCGGAGGGGCTCCGCCTGGCGCTCGGGGCTTCCGGCGCCGGGAGATCCGCCGCCTCCGGCGGCCTGGAGCGGCTGCGGGAAGCGCGGCGGATGGGGATAGCGCCCGTGGCGGTGAACGACGTGCATTTCGTCGACGCGCGCGACTACGACCTGCACCGGATGCTGCGCGCCATCGCCCTGAACACGACGCGCGACCGCGTGCCGCCCGAGGACCTGGCGCCGCCCCAGGCGTGGCTGAAGTCTCCCGCCGAGATGGAGCGGTTCTTCCCGCACTGCCCGGAGGCGGTGGCGGAGACGATCCGCCTGGCCGACGAATGCGCCCTGGCGTCGCCTCCCTGGGGCGAACTCGTCTTCCCGCGCTACGCGGACATGGTCCCGAACGCTCCCGGGGACACCTTCGCGCTCCTGGGGGCGCGCTGCGAGGAGGGGGCGCGGGCCCGCTACGGGGCGGTGACCCCTATGGTGCGGGCGCGGCTCGATCACGAGCTGGCGATCATCCGCGACAAGGGGTTCGCCGACTACTTCCTGGTGGTGCAGGAGATTGTGAGGCAGTCCCCCCGCACGGCGGGTAGAGGCTCGGGGGCGGCGTCGAT
The DNA here is from genome assembly GCA_031370485.1 of Acidobacteriota bacterium. Lineage (GTDB taxonomy): Bacteria > Acidobacteriota > Polarisedimenticolia > Gp22-AA2 > Gp22-AA2 > JANMQK01. Next base: position 1,531 of record JANMQK010000166.1, read on the forward strand.
CGTCTCTTACTGCCTCGGGATCACCCAGGTGGAGCCGCTCCGCCACGATCTCTACTTCGAGCGTTTCCTCAATCGCGGGCGGGTCGATCCGCCCGACATCGACGTCGATTTCTGCTGGGACGAAAGGGACGGCGTCATCGATTGGGTGCTCGGGGCGTTCGGCAAGGAGCGCGCGGCGATGATCGCCAACCACGTGACCTTCCGGGCCCGGGCCGCGGTCCGCGAGGTGGCCAAGGTGTACGGCCTGCCGGAAGAGGAGATCAAGAAGGTCACCGACCGGCTGTCGCTTCACTGGCGGGCGGGGACCGCCTGCGAGGCGACCGCGCGGGACCCGCTGTTCCGCGGCGACGACATGGACCCCGGGCGCGGGGGGCTCCTGGGGCGCCCGCCGTGGCCGGAGATCCTGGCCTGGAGCACCCGTCTCGAGGGATGCCCCCGGAACCTGTCGGTCCACTGCGGTGGGGTCGTGATGGCGCCGGACGGACTCGATCGCCACGTCCCGGTCGAGAACGCCGCCAAGGGGGTGGGCGTCATCCAGTGGGAGAAGGACCAGGCGGAGGAGGCCGGGCTGGTCAAGATCGATCTTCTCGGAAACCGCTCGCTGTCGGTCGTGCGCGACGCCTGCGCCGCGGTGCGCGAGGCGGGCGGTCCCATTCTCCAACTCGACGCGGGCGTGCCGTGCGACCCGATCGACGACCCGCGCACCCAGGAGCTGATGCGCGACGGCGACACGATGGGGGTGTTCTACGTCGAGTCCCCGGCGATGCGCCAGCTGCAGCAGAAAACCCGCCGCGGCGACTTCGAGCACCTGGTGATCCACTCGTCGATCATCCGGCCGGCCGCCAATGAGTACATCCGCGAGTACGTGCGGCGGCTGCGCGGCGGAGAGTACGAGCCGCTCCACCCGATCCTGGGCGAGGTCCTGCGCGACACCTACGGGATCATGTGCTACCAGGAGGACGTGGCGCGGGTGGCGATCCGGATGGCCGGTTTCACCGACGCAGAGGCGGACGGCCTGCGGAAGGTCCTGTCGAAGAAATGGGCCGGACACCGGGTCGAGGACTACGGCCGCAGCTTCGCCCGAGGGGCGGCCGAACGGGGGATTGGCCCGGAGGTCGCTGAAGCCGTCTGGCGAATGATCCTTTCCTTCTCGGGCTACTCCTTCTGCAAGCCGCACTCGGCCTCCTACGCTTTGGTGTCCTTCATGTCGGGGTATCTCAAGGCCCACCACCCGGCCGAGTTCATGGCGGCGGTGCTCGGCAACGGGGGAGGCTACTACTCCGCCTTCGCGTACGTCTCCGAGTGCCGGAGAATGGGGCTCGAGGTCCGCCCTCCCGACATCAATGAGAGCGGCAACGGCTGGACCGGGCGCGGCCTGCCTCCGGCCGCACCGGCGCGGGGCTGGGTGCGCGTCGGGTTGCAGCAGATCAAGGGGCTCAAGGAGGAAGCGGCCGAAGCGATCCTGGAGGAGAGGGGCCGGCGGGGGCCTTTCCTGTCGCTCGATGACCTCCTGGCGCGGGTGGAGCTCGATCCCGGGGATGCTGTCCTGCTCGTCCGGGCCGGCGCTTTCGATCGGATCGGTTTCGGACGGGCAGGCCCCGGGGTGGAGGAGGCGGGCCGCGATCCCGCCGCCGGGCTTGGGACGGCGGCCCTGGCGCTGCGGCCGCGCCTGCACTGGCGGCTCCGGGCGTGGGAGGCGGTGCTCGAAAGGGGGCGGGCGCGCGAGCGGCCGCTCTTCGCGCCCGATCTCGGACCCCTCCCCGAGCCGCGGCCGTACGACGAAGCAAAGCTCCTGCGCGACGAGGCGGAGACCCTGGGCTTTCTCGTCAGCCGCCATCCGCTGACGCTGTACCGCGACGCGCTGCTGGCGCTCCGGCGGGAGGGGATCCGCCCGGTGCGGGGCGCCGACCTGGCGCGTTACGCGGGGCGGAGGGTCGCGGCCATCGGCTGGCTGATCACTGGAAAGGTGGTCACGACGCGGGACGACCTGCCGATGCAGTTCGTCTCCTTCGAGGACACCACGGCGATCTACGAGACCACGTTCTTCCCGCGCACCTACGATTGCTTCTGCCACATGCTGACCACGGCGCGGCCCTACCTTTTAAGAGGGCTGGTGGAGGAGGATTTCGGCGCGGTGACTTTGACGGTGGACGACGTGGCGTTCCTGGATGGCGCCGCCGCACACCGCAGCGCCAGGACGGGCGGCGGCGCCGGGTTCAGCGGCGGCGCCGCGCCGGGCCCGGGGGGGCGGCCGGCGGCTCGCCGAGCAGCAGATCCAGGTCCAGGCGGCGGCCGTTCCGCACCACTCCCAGGGCGGCCCGGTCGCCGGGCTTGAGACGCGACAGCTGGGTGCGCAGCTCTTCGTCGGTAGCGACGGGACGCCCCCGGTACGAGACGATGACGTCGCCGCGCCGCAGCCCCGCGGCGGCTGACGGGCCGTCGGGGTCGAGGGATGCGACGAGCGCCCCGCGCGCGTCATCAAGACCGAACGCCCGGGCGGTCCCGGGGGAGAGCCTCTGCAACGCGAGTCCGGCGTAGCCGCGGACGACACGCCCGTGCTTGAGCAGGCTCTCCAGGACCTCCCGCGCCATGTTGGAGGGGATGGCGAACCCGATCCCCTGGTAGCCGCCGGTACGGGAGTAGATCGCGGTATTGATGCCAATGACCTCGCCGCGGGTGTTGACCAGGGCCCCTCCCGAGTTCCCCGGGTTGATCGCGGCGTCGGTCTGGATGAAGTCCTCGTAATCGGCGAGCCCGAGGTTACCGCGCCCGATGGCGCTGACAATCCCCATGGTGACGGTGGCGCCGATGCCGAAGGGGCTTCCGAACGCCAGGGCGATGTCGCCGACACGGATCGTGTCTGAATCGCCGAGGGGCGCCCGGGGGAGGGAGGTCGCGTCGATTTTCAGCGCCGCCAGGTCGGTGCGTTCGTCGACGCCCAGCACCCGGGCCTGGAGCTCGCGGCCGTCGGACAGCGCCACCCTGACCTGGCTGGCGTTCTGTACGACATGGAAGTTGGTGAGGATCGTGCCGTCGGCGTCCACCAGGACCCCCGAGCCGAGGCTCATCTCGCGGCGCTCGCGCGGGATCACGTAGTCGTAGAATCCCTCCCCCAAAAGCTGCCCGAAGAACGGGTCGTTGAAGAACGGGGAATAGTGCTCGTAGGTCCTGATCACCTGGAGGGACGAGATGTTGACCACGGCGGGCATGACGGCGCTCGCGATCCGGGAGTAGCCGTCGGCGGCGATTCCTCCCGCCGCAGAGCCCGGGTCGGCCGGGGGCGGAGGGGCCGAGGGGCCTCCGCGGACCGCGGGACGGAAGAACAGCGCCATGCCGACCAGGACACCGGCCAGCACGAGAAGGACACTCCTGATCACCGTGGGAACGAGCGGCCTGCGGATGGCCGTCTCACCGGGGACGGCGCGTTCCATGCACTCCCCCTTCGCCCGGACAGCGTTGCATCCCGGCGAAAAAGGACCAAATTATACAGCCGGGTCCGTGACCCGTCCGAAAGGGCAGCAACGGCATGGTTGACATCCTGCAAGGCCTTGGGCCGACGGCAGCGGATTTCCTGCCGCGCGCCTTCCTGGCGATCGTCTGCGGCGGCCTCATCGGGCTGGAGCGCGAGCTCAAGCGGAAGCCGGCGGGGTTCCGCACCAACATCCTGATCTGCCTGGGATCGATGCTCTTCATGTGGCTTTCCGCGCGGATGCCTTTCCTATTTTCGACCGTCCAGGCCGGCGACCCCGGGCGGGTCGCCGCGCAGGTCGTCACCGGCATCGGCTTTCTCGGAGCGGGGACGATCATCCACTCGCGCGGGCACATCAGCGGGCTGACCTCCGCGGCGATGATCTGGGTGGTTTCGGCGATCGGGATGTCGATCGGCTCGGGGTTCCTGGCCATCGGTGTCATAACGACGGGCCTGATTCTCGCGGTCCAGTTCGGCCTGGGGCTGGTCGAGCGCCGCGTGTTCGGACGATGCATCTTCCATGACTGCCAGATCGCGTTCGACGATGACAAGGGGCGCACGCGCCGCCAGATCGAAACGGCGATCCGGGCCCTGGGCCAGGCGCCGGGTCCCTTCAGCATGAAGTCGGCGGGCGACCACCTCGTTCTCACGACACAGTATTGCGACCTGCATCCCAAGCACAAGAAGTTCCTGAGCGATCTCTGGCTGATCGAGGGCGTTCGGGAAGTCCGGCCGCTCCGCTGAATCCTCAATAAGTTTGGTCGACCTTCAGGGCCCCGGGGATCCTCACGCCGAGGGCCTCCACCGTCTCGTGGTTCACGGCGAAGAAGGCCGCCGGGGGGACCTGCCGGGGAAAGTCGGACGGCTGCCCTCCCTGGAAGAGCATTTGCACGGCCATCGAGGCGGCCTCCATCCCCATGCCGGCCTGCGTCACGCCGTAGGAGAACAGTGCTCCGCGGCGGACCCATTCCGGCCCGGGCGCCGCGAGTGGAATCCTGTGGCGCAGGGCCCAGCCGCTGACCGCCCCGACCGCCTCGGGGGTCGATGTGAGGCCATCGTACGGGACGGTCAGGATATCGATGCGGCCAGCGAGGGTATCGAGCGATTTCTCGAGGTCCCGGGGATTGAAGACCGAGGCAATCTCGGACGCCAGGCCGCTCCGGCGAGCCACGCCCCGGAGGTCGCGGACCACCCGCGACGACGTCTCGGCGTCGAACAGGACACCCAGGCGGCGGGCGCCGGGAAGGATCGCCTTGATCCGTTGCACGAGGTCGTCTGGCGGGATGTGCATCGCGACGAAACAGAGATTCGGGGCGAGAAGGTCGTGCTGCCGAGGGTCGGTGACCAGGGTCAGGATCGACGGGATGGTGCGCACCTCGCGGCGGATGAGCCTGGCGGCGCGCAGCCCGGCCCCGACGATCAGGTCGGGGTGTTCGGCCTGGGTGCGGCGGACGGCCTCTTCCGGATTGGGGTCGTCGTCGAGATCGATCAGCCGGACCGGGACCTCAACGTTGCTCATGAAGGAGCGCACGAGGTCCTGGAATGGGAAGGGGTCCCGCCCCGCCAGAATCACGACATCGCGCTCGCCCGGGCGCTTCAGGCGGAAATCGACCACCCGCGTGCGGGAGAGTTCCGGCCGCAGGCCGTAGAACTCCACGGTGCGGTAGCCGTCGCGCTCGACCGTGAGCGCGTAGACCGTGTTCGGCCTGAGAGCGGCCCAGCGGTAGCGCCCCTCGGCGTCGGACCGCACGCGGCGCGTCGCGACGCCGTCTCCGGACAGGGTGACCGTGGCCTGCTCGATCGGGTGATCCCGGGTGTCGGCCACCCGGCCGCTCAGCGTGGAGGAATTCTCGGTCCACCCTGACACCGCCCACATGAGGGCCGCCGCCAACCCCAGGGCCGGCAGGGCAGAGCGAAGCGCGCGCGCGAACGGACTCATCCGAAAACGTCTCCAAAGAACCTGGATGCGAGCCCGGCGTTTATAGCCCCGAGGCGGGGGCAGGGTCAATCACCGCGTCCTGCAGGCGGGGGTCGCCGGGGGGTTTGACAGCCCCCTCGACCCTGTCCTAGGATTCGCGTTCGATGACGCCGCTTCTCGAAGCCAACCTTGAAGGTCTGCCGCTTCTCGGCCGGGGGAAAGTTCGCGACACCTACGATCTCGGCGACTCCCTGCTGATCATCTCGACCGATCGGATCTCAGCCTTCGACAGCGTCCTCCCGAACGGCATCCCGGACAAGGGGAGGGTCCTGAATCAGATCTCGCTCTTCTGGTTCGAGCGGATGCGGAGCCTCGTCCCCAATCACCTGAAGGAATACCGCGTGGAGAAATTCCCGGCCATCCTCGCCCGCCACGCCGACGTCCTGAGGGGGCGCTCCGTCGTGGTCGAGCGGCTGTCGATGCTTCCGGTCGAGTGCGTCGTCCGCGGCTATCTCGCGGGGTCGGGGTACAAGGAGTACCGTGAGACGGGTGCGGTCTGCGGCATCCCGCTTCCCAAGGGAATGAAGGAGTCGGAGCGGCTTCCCATCCCCATCTTCACTCCTTCGACCAAGGCGTTAGCGGGACACGATGAGAACATCTCCTACGATGCCGTGGTCAAGCAGGTCGGCCGCAAGACCGCCGAGACAATCCGCGAGGCGAGTGTCGCGATCTACCGCAGCGCCTGCACCCACGCCGTGGAGCGCGGGATACTCATCGCCGACACGAAACTCGAGTTCGGGCTGGATCGGTCCGGGCGCGTTGTGCTGGCGGACGAGGTCCTGACGCCCGATTCCTCGCGATTCTGGCCGTTGAGCGAGTACAAGCCGGGCGGCCCGCAGCGCTCGTACGACAAGCAGTTCGTGCGCGACTACCTGGAATCGATCGGCTGGGACAAGAACCCTCCGGCCCCGCCGCTCCCGGCGGAGATCGTGGAGGGAACACGGCAGCGTTACCTGGAAGCCTACCGCAGGCTGACGGATCGCGACCTGGATTAGAGACGCGCCGTCGGGTCGTCCCCCGTGGCGGCGGGGCCGAGCGACTCGAGCAGGAGACGCGACCGACGCAGACTCCCCTGGGAAAAACGGCTCCTGCGACGCGACAGGCAGCGTGCCTTGAGGGCCAGTGCCCGGCGCAGCGGGGGACGCAGAGCGCGCGCCGCAGGGCCGCCGCTCTTGAGGACGCCGAGGATGGCGTCATGGGCGGCGATGATTTTCTCCTGCGAGCCGCAGAACATCACCGCGTCGCTCCCGGCCCGCAGCGCTTCGAGCGCGACGCGGCCGGGGTCGGCCTCAGATCCGATCGCTCCCATCTCCAGGTCGTCCGTCAGGACCAGTCCACGGTAGGCGATCCGCCGTCGCAGGAGGGCGCCGACCACCTGGCGCGACAGCGTGGCGGGGAGGGGCTTGCGGCCCTGCAGGGAGGGGTAATAGGCGTGGCCCACCATGACGATCGGCAATGTTTTCCTGAGCCGGCGGTAGGGGAGGAGATCGCGCTTCAGGAGCAGGGCGCGGGATCTCCTGATCACGGGGAGCGTCAGGTGGGTGTCGGACCGCGCCGAACCGAGGCCCGGAAAATGCTTGCCGACCGGGACGACACCGGCGTCGAGGTGCACCTTCACAAACAGTCCCGCGAGATCGGCCACCGTCCTGGCATCCTCGCCGAACGAGCGGTCGCCGATGCCGTTGCCCTGGTCCGACCGGAAAAGGTCGAGGACCGGGGCGAAATTGACGTTGAACCCGAGGCTCTTGAGGGCAAGGGCCGTCGCCGCTGAATGGCGGCGCACCGCCTCGGCCGGGCTGGGCATCCGGGCCAGGGCGTGAGGAGCGGGAGTGGGCCCCAGTATCGGCTTGAGGCGGTTGACACGCCCCCCTTCCTGGTCGAGCGCTATGAAGGGAGGCACGCGCAGTGCTCCGAACAGGGCGTCCGTGAGCGATCGCACCTGCCTGGCGCTTTCGATGTTGCGGCCAAAGAGGATGATTCCCCCCGGGCGGACACGCCGGAGGAGCGACGCCAGGGAGGGACCGAAGGAGACCCCGTCAAATCCAATCCACAGGAGCTGGCCCGCCTGGTCGGCGAGGTCGAGGTCGGAAGCCTTGAGCATGCGCCGCCAACTCTACGCGATGCGTCCGGATGGGGCAAGGCGGCCCTTCGTTCACCGGCCGCGCCGATGACGATTTTGAAATATTCGCTTGACAGGGGGGCGGGCGGACCCTAGGTTGAGAGTGTGAATATGTAGAATAATGAAAACGCAAGTGTATTTTGGAACCTCGCATAGTGACATGAAGTGACGATTCCGAGAAAAGGCCTTGAGGACGAGCCGATGTCAATGTATGGTGGCGACGTGATGGCGGGGCCCAATCTATTGGGCCTGGTTCCAAGTCGCCCGCTCTTGACATGTCGGCGATCGGATGGTAGCATCCGCCCCTTTCCTTAAAACACGGGCGGCGGGAACGCGCGCGGAGGGCGCAATGGGGAAGAAGTTCTACACCATCATGGTCGTGCCGCACGCCGCGGCGAAGTTCCGCAGGATCAAGCTCTCGAAGAACATCGTCCTGTTCAGCTCGGTCCTCGTCGGTGCGCTGGTGGTGGCGGGCCTCCTGTTCCCGCATTTTTTCCTCAAGGCGACCCAGATGCGCGCGAGCCTCGAGAGGCTTGCCCTGGAGAACGCCGAGCTGCGGAAGGCGAACCAGAAGGTGGATGCGTCTCTCGCCGACCTGCGCGGAAAGCTCCAGGAGTTCGAAACCAAGGCCAGCAAGTTCGCTCTCATGGTGGGGGTCGAGGACGCTAACAGCCAGCCTCTGGCGGCCGGCGGCAGTTCGTTCGACCTCAAGAGCCTGCCCCAGGCCGCCTCCCAGTCGATCATCGAGGGGGAGATCGGCACGCTAAAAGAGCGCTCGGGCGCCCTGGAGGACTCCTTCCGGGTGCTCGACATGGCCTTCCAGAAGCAGGCCCTTCTACTGTCCTCGACCCCGAGCATCTTCCCGGTCCGCGGCCTGATGGGGAACGGCTACGGCTGGCGGCGCGACCCGTTCACGGGTATGCGTGACTTTCACCAGGGCCTCGACCTCGTGGCCCCGCCGGGGACCAAGGTCGTCGCCCCGGCCGATGGCATCGTGACCAGGGTCGGTCAGGCCGGCGGCTTCGGAAACTCGGTTTTCATCTCGCACGGCTATGGAATCATGACCCGATTCGGCCACCTGATGGCCCCCATGGTCAAGGTGGGCCAGCGGGTAAAGCGGGGCGACGTGATCGCCACGGTCGGCAGCACCGGGCGCAGCACCGGACCACACCTGCACTACGAGGTCCTGGTCCACCAGCGCAATGTGGACCCGGTGAAGTACATCCTCGAGGAATCCAAGACCTTCTAGGGTTTTGATTTCCGCCCGCTTTTTGCTATAGTTCGCAGATGCGGCTGGGTTCGGCGGAACTCTCGTCGTCGCCCCGGCAGGGACGCGCCGGGCCCGGCGCTCCCTGGAAGCCCTCCCACAACAGTGCGAACCCAGGGTTCGCGCCCCGAGAGGGGCGGAGGCGGTGGGCTACACTTCTATGCTGATTGATTCGATCCTCAAGGTTGTCGTCGGAACCAAGGTCGAGCGCGAGCTGCGAAAGCTCCGGCCGCGCGTCAACGCGATCAACGCGCTCGAGCCATCGGTCGCGGCGATGAGCGACGAGCAGATTCGTCAGCGCACCTTCGAGCTGCGGCAGCGCCTGGCGGAAGGCGGCACCCTCGAGGAGGTCCTCCACGAGGCCTTCGCCCTCTGCCGCGAAGCGGCACGCCGCACCGTCGGTATGCGGCACTTCGACGTGCAGCTCATCGGCGGCATGGTCCTGCACCAGGGCAAGATCGCCGAGATGAAAACGGGCGAGGGGAAGACGCTGGTGGCCACCCTGGCGGTCTACCTCAACGCCCTCGCGGGGAAAGGGGTCCACCTCGTCACCGTCAACGACTACCTCGCGCGGCGTGACGCGGCCTGGATGGGCCCGATCTACCAGTTCCTCGGCCTGAGCGTCGGGATCATCCAGCACGACATGGAGGACTCCGCGCGGCAGGAAGCCTATGCCGCGGACGTGACCTACGGCACGAACAACGAGTTCGGCTTCGACTACCTGCGCGACAACATGAAGTATTCGCTCGGCTCGATGGTGCAGCGGGGCCATCAGTTCGCCATCGTGGACGAGGTCGACTCGATCCTCATCGACGAGGCCCGCACGCCCCTCATCATCTCTGGCCCGTCGGAGGAATCGACCGAGCTGTACTCGCGGGCGGACGCCATCATCCCGCGCCTGAAACGCGAATCGGACTACACGGTCGACGAGAAATCGCGAACGGTGGCTCTCACCGAAGAGGGTGTCGAGAAGGCGGAGCGGGCCCTGGGTGTGGAGAACCTCTATGACCCCGCCGCGATGGAGCTCAATCATGCCGTGCAGCAGGCGCTGCGGGCGCAGGTGCTTTACAAGCTCGACGTGGACTACGTCGTCAAGGACGGACAGGTCCTCATCGTCGACGAGTTCACCGGCCGCCTGATGCCGGGAAGGCGCTGGAGCGACGGACTGCACCAGGCGGTCGAGGCCAAGGAAAAAGTCAAGGTCCAGAAAGAGAACCAGACGCTCGCCACGATCACCTTCCAGAACTTCTTCCGGATGTACGGGAAGCTCGCCGGCATGACCGGGACCGCGGACACCGAGGCGGTCGAGTTCGACAAGATCTACAACCTCGAGGTACTGGTCATCCCGACGAACCAGACGCTCATCCGCATCGAGAACCCGGATGTCGTCTACAGGACCGAGCGGGAGAAGTTCGAGGCCGTGGTGGAGGAGATCGAGGAGCTGCACGCGAAGGGCCAGCCGGTCCTCGTCGGTACGGTCTCGATCGAGAAGTCGGAGATCGTGAGCGAGCTCCTGAAGAAAAAGGGGGTCCGGCACGTCGTCCTGAACGCCAAGTACCACGAGAAGGAGGCGGAAATCGTCGCCCAGGCCGGACGGCTGGGCGCCGTGACCATCGCCACCAACATGGCGGGCCGCGGCACCGACATCCTGCTTGGCGGGAACCCGGAGTACCTGGCCCGCAGGGAAATCCAGGAAACGGAGCCCGACCCCGCCGCCGTGCCGCCGGAACGGTACCTGGAGGCCCTGAAACGCTACAAGAAGGAGTGCCAGGGGGAGCACGACACGGTGGTCGGCCACGGAGGGCTCCACATCCTCGGGACCGAGAGGCACGAGGCGCGCCGCATCGACAACCAGCTGCGCGGGCGGGCGGGCCGGCAGGGAGACCCGGGGTCCTCGCGATTCTACCTGTCGCTCGAGGATGACCTCATGCGGATCTTCGGTTCTGACCGGATCTCGGGGCTGATGCAGAGGCTCGGGATGGAGGAGGGGGTGCCGATCGAGCACCGCATGGTGACGCGGGCCATCGAGCGCGCCCAGAAGCAGGTCGAAGCGCGCAACTTCGAGATCCGCAAGCATCTCCTCGAGTACGACGACGTCAACAACAAGCAGCGCACCGAGATCTACAGGCTGCGGCGCGAGCTGCTGGAAGGGAAGGGTCAGAAGGAGTACCTCCTCCAGAAGGCCGACGAGATCCTCGATTTCGTGCTGGACGCGACCTGCGGCGCCGACGTCGAGCCCGGGGAATGGCGGCCGGACGACCTGAGGACCGGGCTGCTCCGGTTCTTCGGCATCGAACTGAACGCGCTCGGCATCGAGATGGACAAGGTCAGCGCCCCGGAGCTCCGCGCGACGCTGAGCGGCAAGGTCACCGACCGCTACGAGGAGAAGGAGCGGACCCTCGGCCCCGAGATGATGCGGCAGCACGAGCGCGCCATCATGCTGTACGTCATCGACACCGCCTGGAAGGACCACCTCCTGGCGATGGATCACCTGAAGGAAGGCATCGGGCTGCGGGGCTACGGGCAGCGCGACCCCCTGACCGAGTACAAGAAGGAATCGTTCTCGATGTTCGGCCTGATGAAGGAGCGGATCGAGGACGAGATCGTCACGAACCTGTGGCGGGTGGACGCCGCGGTCGGCGAGCGGCAGGACGAGATGCGCCGCAGCCGCCAGCGAGATCTCGTCTATTCGGCGCCGGCCAAGGAGGCCGCGCGCCCGGCGCAGCGGCCGGGCGCCCGGGTGGGCCGCAACGATCCCTGCCCCTGCGGGTCGGGGAAGAAGTACAAGAAGTGCCACGGTTCCGACGAAGGGGCGGACGCCCAGAGCCGGCCGGCGGCGCGCCACGGCGCGCGGGCCTGACAGGAGAGCGTTCGATGCTTGACTCATCGATCCCGGAAGGACTGACGTTCGACGACGTCTTGCTCGTCCCGGGAAAGTCCGAGGTCCTGCCGAGCCGTGTCGACGTGACGACGCGTCTTACGCGGAACATCGGTCTGAACATACCGCTCGTCTCGGCCGCCATGGACACGGTGACCGATTCCCGGCTGGCCATCGCAATGGCCCAGCAGGGGGGGATCGGCATCATTCACAAGACATTCCCGATCGAGGTCCAGGCCGGGGAAATCGACAAGGTGAAGCGATCCGAAAGCGGCATGATCGTCGACCCGATCACCGTGCTCCCGGAGCAGCCGATCTCCGAGGCCCTCGAATTGATGCAGCGCTTCAAGATCTCGGGCGTGCCCGTCGCCGATCGCGGCGGCCGGCTGCTGGGGATCCTCACGAACAGGGACCTGCGCTTCGAAACCCGGACGACACTCCCGGTCTCGGCCGTCATGACCAAGGAGGACCTGGTGACGGTCCCCGTGGGGACGACCCTGGAGGAGGCGAAGGCGATCCTCCACAAGCACAAGATCGAGAAACTACTCGTCGTCGACCGGGAGTACCACCTGAAGGGGCTGATCACGGTCAAGGATATCCAGAAAATGATCAAGTATCCCGACGCCTGCAAGGACGCCCTGGGGCGGCTGCGGGTCGGTGGGGCCGTCGGGGTATCGCCCGACACCGAAGAGCGCGCGCGGGCGCTGGTGGACGCGCGGGTCGACCTGCTGGTCGTGGACACGGCGCACGGGCACTCCGCGGGGGTCCTCGAAACCGTCCGCCGGCTCCGATCGCTTTTCCCCGAGGTCGATCTGGTGGCGGGGAATGTGGCCACGGAGGCGGGGGCGGCGGATCTCATACGGCTGGGGGTGGACGCGGTAAAGGTCGGTATCGGGCCGGGGTCCATCTGCACGACACGGGTTGTCACCGGCGTCGGCGTGCCGCAGATAACCGCCATCGCGCAGTGCGCCGGGCCCGCCCGCAAGAGCGGCGTCCCGATCATCGCTGACGGCGGCATCAAGTTCTCGGGGGACATCACCAAGGCGCTGGCCGCGGGGGCCTCGTCGGTGATGCTGGGATCGCTTTTCGCCGGTACCGAGGAGGCGCCGGGCGAGACAATCCTGTACCAGGGACGGACCTTCAAGGCCTACCGGGGCATGGGATCGCTGGGCGCCATGCGTCGCGGCAGCGCGGATCGCTATTTCCAGGAGGCGAACGCGGCGGACGAGAAGCTCGTACCGGAGGGGATCGAGGGGATGGTCCCGTACAAGGGGAGCCTGCAGGCGCTGGTTCCCCAGCTGGTCGGCGGGCTGCGCGCCGGGATGGGATACTGCGGCGCCAGGAATATCGAGGAGCTCAAGAAAGAAGGCCGGTTCATCCGCATCACCGCCGCCGGGCTGAGGGAGAGCCACGCGCACGATGTGGTGATCACGAAGGAAGCCCCGAACTACCGGCTCGAGTAGAACCGCCCCCGGTCGGAACCTGTGCGCCAGCCGCTGCGGCGCCCCCTAGTTGCGGCGGTCCTCGACGGTGATGCGCCTCTCGTTCCCTCCGAGATCCTCGATCCGGACGGCAATGCACCTCGGAGGACGCCATGGGCCGAGGCGCTCGGCCCATTCCACGACCGCCACGCCGTCGGCTCCCAGGATCTCCTCCAGCCCCAGCTCGTCGATGTCCGAGGCCTTCTCGATCCTGTACAGGTCCACGTGGTAAACGGTCAGCCGGCCCGAGTAGGGGTTGATGAGCGTAAAGGTGGGGGAGCGGACTTCCTCCGGAGAAACCCCCAGCCCGATCGCCACGCCGCGCGCGAAGCAGGTCTTCCCCATGCCAAGGTCCCCTTCCAGAAGGACGATGTCCCCCGCCTCGAGCAGGGCGGCAAGCTCGAGGCCCGCTCCCATCGTTTCGTCCTCCGACCGGGTGGTTGTCGTTCGTGTGGTCATCGGCGGAATCAGAGCAGGGAGAGTTCCATGAGCACCGGCCGGGGCATCAGGTCCCTCTGGTGGCGGAACAGGCGGGGGAGCGACCGGACCACCCTGAATCTGCCCCGTTCGCACAGCGATTCACAGCGGCTGTTGGCGATGGTCCGGCAGTACTTGAGGTGGCGGCGCCGGGCGACCTCGGTCGCTTCCTGCAGGAGACCCAGGCCGATGCCGCGGCCACGGAGCGCGGGATCGACCCCGAGCGATACGATGTAGAGCACATCTCCCCGTGGATTGTGCGAACCGGAAGGGGAGGCCGACTGGTACTCGGAGAACGACCTGGAGTAATCGCGGGTCCATATGAGACCGGTGGTCAGCCCCACGACCTGCGAGCGGCCTCCGGGACGCCGCAGCTCGGCCAGCAGGAAAGCCTCGGGGAAGGCAAAGAGCCGCCTCTGCAATTCGTTCAGAGTGACCGCCATCCTGCCCCAGACGCGACGCTCCACCAGGGTCGCCTCCTCGAGGTCGTCCGGGCGCGCCGGGCGGATGAGCACCTTGACGGGGACCCGGCGGATGGAGGGGGCCGAGCTCCCCGCGCGGGAAGAGGGGCCGTCTCGCCTGGAGAGGGGGCGAGATTGCATCGAAGTCGAGGCCCCCTGTCCGGAACCCGGTTGATCCTGCTTCATGTCACGAGCCTCTCCCTGCTCCGAGCTCCCTGGACCGGTCTCAAGAGCGCCACGGCGGAAGGGAACCGCGTGAGAAGATCCCTGGCGATCAGGGGCATCTGTCCGACCTCGTCGGCGGCGAGGTCACCCGCGAGCCCATGCAGGAAAACCCCTGTTTTCACGGCTCCCTCGACATCGAGCCCCTGGGCCAGGAGCCCGGTCAGGATTCCTGTTAGGACGTCCCCTGATCCGCCCGTGGCCATCCCCGGATTCCCTGTCGGGTTGACGTAGACCTTTCCCCGGGGAGTGGCGATCAGGCTCCGATACCCCTTCAGGACCAGAAAGCACCGGTGACGACGGGCGAACTCCCGAGCCAGGGAAACCCGCTCCGCCTGCACATCCTCCGTGGATATCCCGGCAAGCCTGGCCATTTCCCCCGGGTGTGGCGTCAGGACCAGGGGTCTGGCTCTCCCCGAAAGGAGGTGAGCCCGCCCCGCGAAGGCGTTCAGCCCGTCAGCGTCCAGGACGAGCGGTACGCGGACCCGGCGCACCAGTTCTACGATCAGTTTCTTCGTCTCGGGGTGTGTCGTCAACCCCGGACCGATCCCAACTGCCTGCTTGCCGCGCAGGGCGGCCAGAAGACCCGGCAGCGCGGTCGCGGCGAGCGACCCGTTGGCCGTCTCGGGGAGGCCCTCGGTCATCGCTTCCATCGCCCCGGGCACCATCCCGGTCTGGATGCCGCGCGGGACGGCGACGGTCAGGAGGCCGCACCCGGCCCTGAGCGCAGCCAGCGCCACGAGCCGGGCCGCGCCCCCCTTGCCGCGGGAACCGGCGACCACCAGAGCGTGGCCGTAGGTCCCCTTGTGGCTCCCCGCCCGGCGGGGCGGCAGGAACGGCACGAGGTCGGAGGCCTGGAGGACCTCGAGGTCGACACCCTGATCGGCGACAGCCTCGTCGGGGATCGAAATCTCGACCACGTGCAGCTCTCCGCAGAACGCCTCGGCCGGCGGAAGGACGTGGGGAATCTTGGGGCGGACGAAGGTCACGGTGTAGTCCGCCCTGATGCAGGGACCGGGAATTTCCGCCGAGTCGCCCGACAGTCCCGAGGGGATGTCCACCGCCAGGATCGTCTTCCCGGAGGCGTTCACCTCCTCGAACACGGTGGCCAGGAGGCCATGCACCGGACGGGAGAGGCCGGTGCCGAGAATGGCGTCCACGACGAGATCGCTTTCCCCGAGAAGGGCCCGGGCGCCTCGCCAGTCGGCAGGGCTCGTGATCTCACGGGGCGCCACCCCGAGGTGCCGGAGCATCTTCAGATTGATTGCCGCGCTGCCGCGGACCTCCCTGGCCCGGCCGAAGAGAAGCGCCTGGAAGGGGATGCCCCGGTTTCGCAGATGGCGCGCCAGCACGAAGCCGTCCCCGCCGTTGTTCCCCTTGCCGCAGAGCAGGAGAAGGCGGTGCGCCTGCAGCTCCTCGACCGCCCCCCGCAGGAAGGCGAAGATCTGTAGCCCGGCGTTCTCCATCAGGACGATCTCGGGCACGCCGTAGGTGCGAACGGCCCGGCGGTCGATCTCCCGCATCTGCCGGGATGTGAGGATTTCCACGCGCGACGGTCTCCCTGGAAGAAGGACACTCTACACAGCCCGGGGCGGCCGATCAAGGGTTCGCGGTTCACCAGAGACCGTGGGTTTCACCGCCGCGCCACGCGTTGACAGTGGCGCGGCAGGAGAAAGATAATCGCGCTCCGATGCCCGAGAAAGTCCCTCCTACAGGATCGAGGCCATGCTGCGTTTCCTGACCGCCGGGGAGTCCCACGGTCAGGCGCTGGTGGCGACCCTCGACGGGATGCCCTGGGGTCTTCCGCTCCGCCGCGAGGACATCGACTCCGACCTGCGCCGGCGGCAGCGCGGGTACGGGCGCGGCAAGCGGATGGCCATCGAACAGGACCGGGCGGAGATACTCTCCGGTGTCCGCCACGGCCGGACGATCGGCAGCCCCATCGCACTGCTTGTCTCGAACCGGGACTGGGAGAACTGGAAGACGGCCATGTCGGTGGAGCCGCTGCCGGCCGGCGACACCGGGGCGCGGCGCCTCACCCGTCCCCGACCAGGGCATGCGGACCTCTCCGGGGCGCTCAAGTACGGCACGCACGACGCCCGCGACATCCTGGAGCGCGCCTCGGCTCGAGAAACTGCCGCCCGCGTGGCGGTGGGCGCCGTCGCCAGGAAGCTCCTGGCCCGGTTCGGCATCGCCGTGGCCAGCCATACGACCGCGCTGGGGGACGTGGCCTACCCGCCCGGCACGGAGAAGACCTGGGAGGAGATCGTGGCGGCCGAGGAAACGCCGCTGCGCTGCGCCGACGAGGCGCTCACCGGGCGGATGATCGAGGCGATCGACGCCGCCGGCCTGAAAGGGGATTCGATAGGGGGATCGTTCCAGGTCGTGGCGCGGGGCGTCCCGCCGGGTCTCGGATCCCACAGGCAGTGGGACCTGCGGCTGGGCGCGCGGCTTGCCGCGGCGATCTGCTCGATTCCCTCGATCAAGGCGTTCGCCATCGGCGCCGGAGTCGAATCGGCGGCGGCCGCGGGGTCGGAATTCCACGACGCGATCTTCTACGACCCGGCCGGGCGCCGCTTTTTCCGCACCACCAACCACGCCGGCGGCATCGAGGGTGGGATGAGCGACGGCGAGGAAATCCGGACCAGGGCCTACGTCAAGCCGCTCTCGACGCTCCCGACGCCTCTTCACAGCGTCGACCTCGAGACCAAGGAGGAGTTCGAGGCGCAGGTGGAGAGAACGGACGTCTCGGCGATCGCCGCGGCCGGGGTCGTGGGGGAGGCGATGACCGCGATCGTCCTGGCGGAGGCCTTTCTCGAGAAGTTCGGGGGGGACTCGATCGACGAAATCTCACGCAACCACAGCGCCTACCTGGATCAGCTGAAAAACTTCTAGCGAGAGTGCTGCGTGCCTACGGGAAAACGCCCTCCCGGAACGACCCGCGACGGCGCGTTCCATGAAATCTACAAGGTCGTCGCCCGCGTGCCGCGCGGGCGGGTCGCGAGCTACGGGCAGGTGGCCCGGATGGCGGGGCTGCAGGGGGGGGCCCGGACCGCCGGCTGGGCCCTCGCGGCGCTGGCCGACGACTGCCTCATCGACGGTCGGCCTGTACCCTGGCACCGGATCGTGAACGCCGCAGGCCGCATCAGCCCGCGCGGCGACGGCCCCGGGGGGCCTGCTGCGAGGCGCCAGGCGGCGCGTCTGCGGCGCGAGGGGATTGCCGTTCACGGTGACCGCGTCGATATCGACCTGCATCGCTGGACAGGCGCACAGCGGTCCGGAATAGGGAAGACAGGGTGAGCCGGCCCGGCTTCTGGAGGAGCGCCCTGGTCCCGGTCGCGTGGGTTGTGTGCGGCATGGGCGGGACCGCGCTCCTCGCGAGGAGGCTGGGAGACGGCGCGACCCGGCCCCTGGCTCTGGCGGCGACGATCCTCACCCTTGGCCTGTTTCTTCTTCCCGTCATTCTGCTGTCCTACGACGGGGCGGTGACACGCCTCAGGCGGATGGTTGACGGCCGGCCGATAACCACCTTGGTGGTTGCCGGGACGCTGATCCTCCCGTACCTTCTGTATTGGAAGGTGGCCGCGGGCTCGACACCCCTCTCCCTGGCGGGAGTCGTCCTTTACGTCGGCGCAACATCGCTCCTGGCGTGCGTTCGGCCGGGAGGCCGGTCGCCCGGATGGGTCGACCTTGCGGTGGCGGTCGCGGTCTGGCTTCCGTTGGAGCTTCGATGGCTGAATCCGTCGTTCCCGTGGCCCGAAGGGGGCTCGGGGAAGATCCTCGGTGGGCTGCTGGGCCTCGACCTTCTGCTGTTCCTTCTCCTGGTGGTTCGCCGGTACGACGGGATGGGCTACTCGATCCGGCTGCACTCCGGCGACCTGGTCGCGGGGCTCCTCGCCTGGTCCGCGTTCATCGTCGTGGGGATCCCGATCGGGCTGGTGACCGGGTTCGTCGGACCGCCGCACTGGCCGACGGGATTACTGTCGGTACCCCTCGCGCTGGTGACGGTGTTCCTGTTCACCGGGCTTCAGGAAGAGGCGCTCTTCCGCGGCGCGTTCCAGGGTTTTCTGCAGAAGCGTCTCGGACGGCCGATGGTGTCCCTGGTGATCGCATCAGTCGTCTTCGGGTTTGCGCACCTGAACAACGGGCCGCATCCGGACTGGCGCTACGTTCTCCTGGCGACACTGGCGGGGCTGGCGTACGGCGCGGCGTACCGTGCGACCGGGAGGGTCGCAGCGGCGGCGGTGGCGCACGCGCTGGTGGACGCGACCTGGGTGCTCCTCTTCAAGTGAGCCCCCGGGATGGGTGCGGGCGATGAGCCTGCATTTTCCCAGCCTCCCATCGACCGCCTCGGTCCGTCTGCGCGGGGCGGCGGGAGTGCGGGCGCTCCTGCGCGAGCACGACGAGATCCTGCAGGCGGCGGAAGCGGTGTTTCTCCTCGGCTTCCTGCTGAACTACATCTGGGTCCTGCAGCCCGCCGGCCGGCCGAGCCCCTGGCCGGCGTTCGCGTTCTTCATGGCCTTCAGCATCGTGACCCACTGGCTGCACCGGGACACTCTTGCGAGTCTCGGGCTGCGGGTCGACAATCTCGGGCCGGCGCTTCTCGAGGCCCTGGCGGTCGTATCGCCGGGGCTGATCCTGGCCTTCATGATCGGGAGGTATCTCGAGGGGGGAAGGCCGGCGACGCTCGAACGGATGAGCTCATCCTTCGTCAGCGTCTATCCCTGGGCCCTGTTTCAGCAGTACGGGCTGCAGTGCGTCTTCGGCCGGCGTCTCGAGAAGGCGCTCAAGCACCCGGTGGGTCACGACGTCGTCTGCGCCGGCATCTTCGCGGCGCTCCACCTTCCGAATCCATTCCTGAGTGTCGTCACCCTGGGCGCGGGGTACTGCTTCTGCGCCCTGTTCCGCCGGCGCCCCAACCTGTTCGCGCTGGCGGCCGCGCACGCGCTATCGTCCACGGTGCTCTATTACTGCCTGCCGCCCGCCGTCACCTACCTCATGCGCGTGGGACCGGGGTACCTGGCCAACCTGCGCGTCCCCTGACGCCTCGTCAGGCCCGCTTCACTCCGTACGCTTTCCCGGGGATTCGTCGCCGCCCCCGCCCGCGGCCAGAAGGGGCGGGACGGTGGATTCGAACTGCAGCTCGTAGAGCCGGTGGTAGATGCCGCGAAGGGCGATGAGCTCCCGGTGCGGGCCCTCCTCCGCCAGACGCCCGTGGTGGAACACCAGGATGCGATCGGCGTTGACGATCGTCGACAGGCGGTGGGCGATGACGAGCGACGTGCGGCCCCGCAGCAGTCTCGACAGCGCGTCCTGGATCAGCGCCTCGGTCTCGGTGTCAACACTCGAGGTCGCCTCGTCGAGGACAAGCACGGCGGGATCGCGCACGAGGGCGCGCGCGAACGAGATGAGCTGCTTCTGCCCCACCGAGAGGTTGTTTCCCCGCTCGCGCACCGCCTCGAGATAGCCGGCGGGAAAGCGATCGATGAAGCGATCGGCATGGACCACGCGCGCGGCCTCCTCGACCCGCGAGGGGGTGATCGCGGGGTCGCCGAACATGATGTTGTCGGATATCGTGCCGCTGACCAGGAAGTGATCCTGCATGACCACGGCCACCTGCCGCCGGAGGTAGGGAAGCGGTAGATCGCGCAGGTCCCGGCCGTCGAGACGTATGGCGCCGGCGGTGGGGTCGTAGAGCCGGATCAGCAGCTTGGTCAATGTCGTCTTCCCTGCGCCGGTCGCCCCGACCACGGCCACGGTCTCGCCGGGCTGGATCGTGAAGGAGACCCCGCGCAGCACCTCCTCGTCCGGCCTGTAGGCGAAACGGATCGAATCGAACTCGATCCGTCCGCGCGCCCTCCCGGCGGGAGCGGTCAGAGCGGGGCTCGTGATGGCGGGACGCGTGTCCAGAAGCGAGAAGATGCGCTCGAGTGACGCCATCGCGGCCTGCATCACGGCGTAGAAACCGGACAGATCGCGGATCGGACCGAAGAAGCGCCCCGTGTACTCGAGGAAAGCGACCAGGGTGCCGAACGTCAATGCGCCCCTCAGGATCTGGCCGCCGCCGTACCAGATGATCAGGGCGGTCGCCAGGCTGCCCACCAGCTCGATGATGGCCGAGAAGGCCGACTCGTAGACGACAGAGCGCAGCTCGGCGTCGCGATGGTCCTTGTTGATCGTATCGAACTCCCTGAAATCCTCCTTCTCGCGGCGGAAGAGCTGCACCAGGAGCATGCCGGAGATCTCCTCCTGGAGAAAAGCGTTGATGCGGGCGATGCGGCGACGGACGTCCCGGTACGCGCGGCGGATCCGGCCGCGGAAGAGGACCGAGACGACGAAGAGCACCGGGACCACCAGGAACGTCACAAGCGCCAGGCGCCAGTCGAGCCACCAGAGGATGCCCACGATCGCCAGGAGTTTCGTGCTGTCACCGAGCAGCGAGACGACGCCCGATGAGAACAGGTCGGCAAGGGACTCGACATCGGTCGTGACCCGGGTCATCAGCCGTCCCACCGGGTACCTGTCGAAAAACGCCGAATCGAGAGACTGCAGATGCGCGAAGAGGCGGTCCCTCAGCGCCAGGATGACGTTCTGACCGGTGCGCTCCATGGTGTAGAGCTGGCCGAAGCGCGCGAGCATCTCGACGGCGAAGACCAGGACATAGATCAGGGCAAGCGCCGCCACGCCCCGGACCTGTCCGGTGAGGATGTGGCGGTCGATCAGGAGCTTGATGAGATACGGCTGGGCGAGCTGCGCCGCCATGACGACGAACATGAGGAGGACCGAGATCGAGATGAGGGACGACTGGGGCAGGATGAACTCGACGAGGCGTCGGACCAGCCGCGCATCGTAAACCTTTCCCAGGACCTCCTCGTCGTGGTGGGCGCTCACAGGGCCTCCAGCTCGCGCTCGAGCTGCTGCTGGCGGTGCATGCTGGCGAAGGCGCCGTCAGCCGCCAGGAGGGCGGCGACGGTCCCGTTCTCGGCGACCCGCCCGTCGTCGAGCAGGACGATGCGATCGGCGCCGAGCACGGTCGAGACCCTGTGGGAGATGAGGAAGGTCGTCCGGTTGCCGAGGTACGCCTTCAACCCCCTCAGGATCGCCTCCTCCGTGTCCGCATCGACGCTCGACAGCGCGTCATCGAGGATCAAGATCCTGGGATCGAGAAGCAGGGCGCGCGCCAGGGCGACCCTCTGGCGCTGGCCACCCGAAAGGGTCACGCCGCGCTCGCCGACCAGCGTGTCGAG
>JANMQK010000167.1:0-2012 GCA_031370485.1 Acidobacteriota bacterium
GACGAAATCCTCACGAGCGAGGCCCGGGACGGGTCGGCCCTGGGGATCGGTCACGTGCGCCTCGATCAGGACCAGCTGGCTCGTCGTCCTTTCGACGAAGGGTGTCGGCGCGGGCGACGCGATCGCGGTCGATCCATCCGATTTCACCGGTCGTCCGGGACCTTTCAGTTCACTACTCGTTGATCACGAGGTAAAAGAGCGCGCTCCCCGGGGCCGGCTGCACAAAATCGGTGAAGGAGGTTCCGGCGTCGTTGCCATCGGGGGACATGGGAACGAGGGGAGCCGGGAAGGCTGGCGAGCCGCTGCGGAAAACCTTGTAAAGACCCGATCCCCCGCTCCACGTCAGCGTGAATATCCCGGAGGCCGCCGCTGCCGTGGCCACAATGGGCGGGGTGACGTTCACATTGCCTCTCATATTGCTGAAGCAATGGGGCCTGCAGAAGTAGGAAATATCGCCCGGGGCCTCGTTGAACTGTCGCGTGAACTTCGGCGTGACCGAGTTGAGATTCACGTCCCAGAGCCCCGTCGTGACACCGCAGATCTCGCCGCTCGTCGTCGTGTGGCCAAGGCTCGTGCCGGGGGCGACCTGCCAGCGAACGTAGTCCCCCGGTTCGACCACCGTGGACGTCGGGATGAAGGAGATGGTGTTGTTCACGGTTACGATGGCGACACGGGGGGTGGCGATGTCAACGCCCGGCTCGACCGCCCGCGACTCGCCGCCGACAATCAGCAGCAAGGGGCCGATCACGGGAAGAACGCGCTTCAGGATGCCGGGATGGGCGCCGCCTAGCGTCTGCATGAGTCCTGTCTCCGAGTGCCCCGATTCTAGCATCGAGTCCGGCCATTCGATCCGCTGATCCTTGAACCGGGGCCTACCGGCCGAAGGTGTGTATCCGGCCTATGTTGAAGCCCAGGCGGAAGTCGCCGGCGCGGGCCGAGAGATCGCCTCCCGGCGCGTACTGGTCGGTGAGGCTTCCCTGGGTGTTGGTCACGAGCAGGTGGAAGACGTGACCGGAAGTCGCCATGCTGATGCCGATCGAGGCCGACTGGTACGCGGCCTTGACCCCGGCGGTCTGCGCGACCCATTCGCCGGTCAGGGCGATCCTCGGCTTCAGGCGCCACTCGGCCCCGGCCCCCACGGCGGCGGTGCCGCGTTTCTCTTCTCCGTCCAGGTCATTTGTGCGTGTGACGTAGGTCGGCACTAGCATCAGGGAGAGCCTCTTCCCCAGCCGGCGCGCCAGGATCGCCTGCGCGCTCCAGCGGGTGCGGTTGACGCGACCGCGCTCGCGGACGTTCGAGACACCGGCGCGAACCGCCAGCGAGAGCGGCGACCCGCCGGGCTGTTGCCCGAGAATGCGCCACTTTCCATATCCCTCGTAATCCCGGTCGAGGTTGGTGCGCCGCAGCCCGAGATCAAGCACGTCGGTCAGGCCGAAGGCCAGGTCGAAGGCAATCCAGGCGCCGCTATCGAGGCCGTAGAGCCCATCGCTGCCCGCCTCGGGGGCGGACGCCTTGAACCGGTGCACGATGCGGAACTCCAGCGTGCGGGCGCCGAGGGGATCGGCGGTCGGCAGGTTCGCGAGATAGGCGTCATGAAAAGTGCGCGGCGAGACCAGGGGCATCGCTTCACCCGGCGGCGGTCCCCAGACCTCCGGCGGGAAGGACTCGATCCACTGCCTGATGAGGGCGATCTCCTCCCGCGCGAGAGGTTCCCGCGACAGCGGCATCCGCGGGCCGCGGTAGTGCCCCTCCTCGGGAGCAAGGAGCTTCCGGTACAGAAGGCTCCGATCGGGCGCGCCCGGCACGAGGCGCAGGAAGCGTCCGTCGGAATGGGCACGCACGTTGACCGTGGAGCGGTAGATCTCGCCCGCGGTCAGGCGCAGCCCCTGGGCGGGCTTGGGACCGGCATGACAGCCCGACATGGCGCAATGGGACTCTAGAAGCGGGCGTACGCGGGCGAACAGAGTGGCATCGTCCTCGCCGCGGGCGTTGGTCGCCGCCAACGCGCAGAC
>JANMQK010000403.1:0-5097 GCA_031370485.1 Acidobacteriota bacterium
TAAGGGCGAGCAGCTCGCGGTGGCACTCCTCGGGGACCTTGTCGACGCGCAGGTTCCGGATGGCCGCGCTGGTCTTTCTCAGGGTTTCGAGGAACTCCATGCATGCTGGATTCCGCCGTCGGGGGGGGGCAAGTCATCTATAATCCTCCCCGGCCATGGCGATTCACCCCCGAAGAGGATCCTTCTGATGCCCGGACCCCAGGTCACGGCGGGGGGGCCCGTCCGCGACGACCACCCGGCGCCCCTGTCGCGGAACGAGCGCGAGGCCCCCGGGACGACGGGTCAGGGCCCTTACCTGTCGGTCGTCGTGCCGGTTTTCAACGAGCAGGACAACCTGGGCGACCTTCATCGCCGGGTGGCGGAGACCCTCGCCCCGACCGGCCGGACCTGGGAAATCGTCTTCGTGGACGACGGCAGCCGGGACGGCTCGCTGCGGGTCCTTGCCGAGCTGCAGCGGAAAGACCCGGAGCACGTCAGGGTCGTCGAGCTTCTCAGGAACTTCGGCCAGCACCCGGCCGTGTTCGCCGGCTTCTCGGTCGTCCGGGGCCAGGTTGTCGTGACCCTGGACGCCGATCTGCAGAACCCCCCCGAAGAGATTCCCAGGCTGGTCGACGCCCTCGAGGAAGGGCACGACGTCGTGGGTGGTTACCGCAAGGAGCGCGAGGATTCCTGGTTCCGCAGGGCGGCGTCGCGGATCGTGAACTACCTCACGGCGCGGGCCACCGGCATCAGGATGCGCGACTATGGCTGCATGCTGCGCGCCTACCGGCGGGAGGTGGTCGACGCGATGCTGGGCGCCGCCGAGATCAGCACCTTCATCCCGGCACTGGCGAACTCGCTGGCGAAGGACATCGTGGAGATCGAGGTCGGGCACGCGCCGCGGCTGCGCGGCGAGTCGAAATACTCCTTCTGGCGGCTCATCAAGCTGAATTTTGATCTAATGACCGGATTCTCGACCCTGCCGCTGCAGTTCATCTCGTGGACGGGGGCCCTTCTCGCCGTCGCCGGCTTCGGGTTCGGCATCTTCCTCTTCGTCCGCCGCCTCATCATCGGGCCGGAGGTCGAGGGGGTGTTCACGCTCTTCGCCATCCTGTTCGCCTTCCTCGGGGTGCAGCTTTTCTGCCTGGGGCTGCTGGGGGAGTACGTCGGCCGGATCTACAGCGAGGTCCGCCGCCGGCCGCGCTATCTCATCCGCAGGGTCATCGACGGATGAGCGGCGGCCGGCCCCGCGCCGTCGTCTGCGGCTACGGGGAGATCGCCACCCTCGGTCTCGAAGCGCTCGAGGATGCGGGGTGGGAGACGGTCCTCTTCCTGACCCACCCGGACAGCCCCGGCGAGACGATCTGGTGGCGGTCCCCCGCGGCCTGGGCCAGGGAGCACGGCCTCGAGGTCGCGATGCCCGCCGACCCGGCCGCCCCGCGGGAAGTCGCCCGCGTCGCCGGCCTGGCTCCGGACTTTCTTCTGTCTCTTTACTACCGATCGATGATCGGCCCCGCGCTTCTTTCGGTGCCGAAGCGCGGAGCGCTGAACCTGCACGGGTCTTACCTGCCCCGTTACCGGGGGCGGGCCCCCCTGAACTGGGTCCTGGTCAACGGGGAGACGGAGACCGGCGTGACGCTTCATTACATGGACGAGTTGCCCGACCATGGCGACATCGTGATGCAGCGGCGGGTCGCCATCGCCTTCGAGGACACGGCGCAGTCGCTTTTCCGGAAGATGGCGGCCGAAGCGCGGTCGCTCCTGGACGAGGTGCTGCCTCTTCTCGCGGCCGGGCGCGCCCCCCGCACATCCCAGGATCACAGGCGGGCCACCTACTTCGGCAGGCGCGGGCCCGAGGATGGCCTCATCGATTGGGGCTGGCCGGCGCTTCGCATATACAATCTTGTCCGATCCGTCACGCGCCCCTTCCCCGGGGCCTTTTCCCTGCTCGGGGGGAGGAAAGTCGTCATCTGGTGGGGCATGCTGGCCGAACGCGGACCGGGAGACCGGGACGCCGCGCCGGGCACGGTGCTGGGGCCCCGCGCGGGCGGGGTCGGCGTCGCGGCGGGAGCGGGGGTTTTCATCGTCATGCGCGCACAGTGCGACGGGGGGGAGGAACTGTCGGGGCCGGGGCCCCTGGCAGCGCTCCTTCCGGCGGGGCTCAGGCTCGCGGCCTGATCGTTTCTCGGAGGATGTCATGAAGATACTGGTGACAGGCGGCGCGGGGTTCCTGGGGTCCCACCTGTGCGAAGCTCTCCTTGCGAAGGAGCACGAGGTCTGGGCGCTCGACACGAAGGGCGAGGCGAAGATCCTGCACCTCCTGGACAAGCCGCGCTTCCACTTCGTGCGCGAGACGATCTTCAACGAGGCGATGCTCGACGACCTGATCGGCCGGGCGGACCTGGTGTTCCACCTCGCCGGGGTCGTGGGGGTCGAGCACTACGTCGGCGACCCGTACGCGGTCCTGAACGTGAACATCAACGGGACCCAGAAGGTCCTGCAATACGCCCACAAGCATGACTGCAAGGTGGTCTTCGCCTCGACGTCGGAGGTGTACGGCCGCAACACCAAGATCCCGTTCCAGGAGGACGACGACCGCGTGCTGGGCTCGACGCGGGTCGACCGGTGGTGCTACTCGACCTCGAAGGCCGCCGCCGAGCATTTCTGCTTCGCCTACGGGAAAATGGGCCTCCCCGTCGTGATCATGCGTTACTTCAACGTCTACGGCCCGCGCCTCGACCAGGTGGACGTAGGCCGCGTCCTGACGATCTTCATGGGGCAGATCCTCAAGAACCGCCCGCTCACCGTCATCGGCGACGGCTCGCAGACACGCTGCTTCACCTACGTCTCGGACGCCATCGACGCCACGATCGCCGCCGGGACGAACCCGAAAGCGGTCGGCGGCATCTTCAACATCGGGACCGAGACCGAGATCTCGATCAGGACGCTCGCCGAGACGATGCTCGAGATCGCCGGAAAGCCGAAGACGATGATCGAATACGTGCCCCAGGAAAAGATCTACGGTACCTCCTACGAGGACATCGCCCGGCGCGTTCCCGACGCCACCCGCATGCGGACGATCCTCGGCGTCACCCCGCGCCACGGCCTGCGGGAGGGACTCGAGCGCACCATCCAGTGGTTCATGAAGGAAGCGCGCTAGTTGGACCCCGCCCCCGGGGCGGCCCGCCGCGTCTCGATCCGGGTCGACGTCGATACCCACACCGGAATGAGGGACGGCGTGCCCCGCCTTCTCGATCTGCTGGGACGCGCCGGGATCCCCGCCTCGTTCTTCGTCACCATGGGGCCCGACAATTCGGGCCGGGCCATCCGCCGGGTCTTCACCCGCCGCGGCTTCGCCGCCAAGATGGCCCGCACGAACGCCCTCAAGACCTACGGCCTCAGAACACTTCTCTCCGGGACACTCCTGCCGTCCCGTCCGGTGGGGAGCGGCTTCCCGCAGTTCTTGAAGCTCATCGAAGCGTCCGGGCACGAGGCCGGAGTGCACGGCTGGGACCATGTCCGCTGGCACGATCACCTGGAGCGACTGGGCGAAGAGGAGATCGCCCATGAGCTTGGTCGCGCGGTCACAGCCTTCGAGGCCGCGACCGGGCACGCACCGGCCGGCACCGTGGCGCCGGCGTGGCGCGCAACCTCCGCGAGCCTCGCGGTCCAGGACCGCCTGCCGTTCCGCTATGCGAGCGACGCCCGCGGGAGATCACCTTTCCGCGTGGCGGCGGCCGGGAACGCGACCCGCCGGCTCATCCAGGTTCCGACCACTCTGCCGACGCTCGACGAGATGCTGGGGGGGGCCGGAATGACTTCCGGGGGGATCCTCGCGGCACTCACGCGGGGGCTCGCGCCCGGAGGGCTCAACGTCTTCACCGTACACACCGAGGTCGAGGGGCGGCACCACGCCGGGCTGTTCGAGGAGATCCTGAAGCGCTGGCTCGGAGAGGGCTGGACCTTCGAAAAGCTCGGCGAGGTCGCGGCGCGCGCCGCCGCCGATCCGGCGCTGCCGGCGTGCGGTCTCGAGAAAGTCGAAGTGCCCGGACGCGCCGGATGGGTGTCGATGCAGGAGCCCGTCGCCATTTCGCCGGGTAGCGCCAGGCCAAAAGGCGCGCCCGCATGATCCCCGCATTGCTCCTGGCGACCATCCTGGTCGCATGGGCGAATGGCGCGAACGACAACTTCAAGGGGGTCGCCACGCTCTATGGAACGGGCGCCGCCGGCTACCGCACATCCCTCGGCCTGGCGACCGGCGCGACGCTGGCCGGCTCGATGGCAGCGATCGTCACCGGCCGCGCCCTGGCGCGCGCCTTCGCGGGGAAGGGGCTGGTGCCGGATTCGCTGTCCGTCGACCCGCGATTTTTCCTCGCCGTGGCGGGTGGCGCCGCGCTGACCGTCCTGGCCGCCTCACGGCTCGGGATGCCGATCTCCACGACCCACTCTCTTCTGGGTGCGTTGATCGGGGCGGGGATGGCGTCGGCCGGCCCGCGGATGCGCTGGGACGCGCTCGGCCCAGGCTTCGTCTATCCGCTTCTTTTTTCGCCGCTCCTGTCGATGCTTCTCACTCTGCTGCTCTATCCGCTGTTCCGCGGCGCGCGGCGGATCCTCGGCGTCGGCAAGGAGACCTGCCTGTGCGTGGGGGAAACGATCACGGAGGTCGACCTGCTGCCCGGCGGGGCTGCGGTCCTCCGATCGACCGGCGTGAGGCTCACGGTGGACCAGTTGTCCATCTGCCGCTCTCTCTACGTCGGCCGGGTGGCCGGGCTCTCGGCCCAGGGAGTTCTCAATCGGCTCCATCTGTTATCGGCGGCGGCGGTGAGCTTTGCGCGGGGACTGAACGACACGCCCAAGATCGCCGCCTTGATGATCGCCTCCGGCGCCGCGACCTCGCCGGGCTGGTTCTATCTTGTCGTCGGGGGCGCCATGGCGGCGGGCGGCCTCTTGGGCGCCCGGAGGGTGGCGGAGACGATGAGCCACCGCATCACCGACATGAACGACGGCCAGGGATTCAGCGCCAACCTGGCCACGGCCTTTCTTGTCGTGGTGGCTTCGAACCTCGGCCTTCCCGTCTCCACGACCCACGTCAGCGTCGGGGCCCTGTTCGGGATCGGC
>JANMQK010000004.1:0-30687 GCA_031370485.1 Acidobacteriota bacterium
GATCGTCGAGACCATGGACCGACACCCCCTCAGGGCGCTGGACAGAGCCGTCACCCGGATGGCATGGAACGTCTCGCGATTCCAGAAGATGGAGCAGGGCTCGAGCCAAAGCGCGGCATGATCCGGTGCCTTTGGTGAGAGGTCGCAGTGGGCGGGATACTGTGAGAGAAGCGCAAATGAGGGAAAGCGCATGAAAAACCAGATCAAGACGATCCTTCTGATCGGAATCCTCTCGGTGGTGCTGATCGCTCTCGGCGGTCTCCTCGGGAAAGGCTACGTTTACGCTTTCACGGCCATTGCAGCCTTGCTCAACCTGGGCGCCTATTTCTTCTCGGATCGCATTGTGCTGAAGATGCATCGGGCGCGGGCGATCGGTCCGGGCGAAGTGCCCTGGCTCCATGGAATCGTTGAGGAACTTGCCGCCCGGGCGGGAATCCCCAAGCCCCGTCTTTTCAGCATTCCCGACGATCACGCCAACGCTTTCGCCACCGGCCGGAACCCTGAGAACGCAGCGGTGGCCGTCACCGACGGGATCCTGCGTCTACTCAGTCGCAATGAGCTGCGCGGGGTGCTGGCCCATGAGATCGCTCACATCCGTAACCGAGACACCCTCATCGCTACGATCGCGGCCGTCCTTGCCGCGGCCGTGACGTACGTCGCCCATGTCCTCAGTTTCGGGGCCATGCTGTTCGGCGGCCAATCCAGGGACTCCGAGGATGAAGCGCCAGCGACCGGAGGTCTGATGTTGGCCGTCATCGCTCCGATTTCCGCGACGCTCATCCAGCTCGGCATTTCCCGGTCGCGGGAGTACCTGGCGGACGAGACAGGGGCGCGTTTGTGCAACGACCCCGAATCGCTCGCTCGGGCGCTTGAGCGCCTGGCGGAGACCGCCGAAGTCGTCCCGGGTCACCCGGTGCCCGCGACAGCCAGCCTGTTCATCGTGAACCCCCTGGCTGGCGGGGAAAGCATGACGCGGTGGTTCTCCACTCATCCGGCTCTCGGCGAGAGGATCCGCCGGTTGCGTCGAATGGCGGGGCGCTCCAAGGAGGTGGCTGCTTGACGCCGAGGGCGCGGGTCGCGCCGATCCGGCTATCCAGTCCTCCCCCTCGATCGCTGAGATCCGATGGCCCTTGAGACGGTTGGAACTCCCCTTCTGTGGGGCGGATTCACGCTGGTGGTCCTAGGGCTTCTGACGCTCGACCTCTACGTCTTCCACCGCAAGGCGCACGAGGTTCGGATAAAGGAGGCCGCCACCTGGAGCGTCGTCTGGGTCGCCCTGGCGCTTCTGTTCAACGCCGGTGTCTTCATCTGGTTCGGTCGGCAGAAGGGTCTGGAGTTTCTGACGGGCTACTTGATCGAGAAGGCCCTGTCCGTCGACAACATTTTTGTGTTCCTTGTCATCTTCTCCTACTTCGCCGTTCCGGCGAAGCTCCAGCACCGGGTACTGTTCTGGGGAGTTCTGGGCGCCCTGCTCTCGCGGGCGCTCTTCATCGTTCTGGGAGCCACGCTTCTGCAGCGCTTTCACTGGGTCATCTACATCTTCGGCGGGCTCTTGCTCTTCACGGGCGCAAAACTGCTGTTTCAGCGTGAGGGAGAGCTTCACCCGGAACGGAATCCACTGTTCCGCCTCTTCCATCGATTGGTCCGAACGGTCCCCGACTTTCGAGGCTCCCGCTTCGTCGTGATCGAGCAGGGGAAGCTGTATGCGACCCCTTTGCTTCTGGTCCTCGTTGCCATCGAGGCCACGGATATCGTCTTCGCAATCGATTCTGTCCCGGCCATCTTCGCGATCACGACAGACCCGTTCATTGTCTACACTTCGAATATCTTCGCCATCCTTGGTCTGCGCGCGCTGTACTTCGTGATCGCCGGCGCGATGGGGAGATTTCACTATCTCAATGTCGGTCTCGCGCTCGTTCTCGCTTTTGTCGGGGCAAAGATGCTTCTGACCGACCTCTACAAAGTGCCCATCGTTGTCTCGCTCGGCGTCATCGTGACACTCATCATCGGCTCGATGGTGATCTCGCTTGTCCGGCGTCCAACCAGGCCGTCATTGTCGCAGCGTCCATCGCAGGCGATCCCGCCGGGGGCCGGCGCTGCGGGGCAGGCTGATCCGTGAGGAACGGCGATCCGGCCGCTACCCGCACGCTTCGCTGGGCGCGAAAGGCGATTGTGCTTGTGTTCGGCGGAAGCGTCCTCGCCATCGGGATCACGCTCGTTGTTCTTCCCGGCCCCGCCATTGTCGTGATCCCACTGGGGCTCGCGATTCTCGCCACGGAGTTCCTGTGGGCGCGATCGCTTCTCAACAAGTTAAGGGAACAGGCAGCAACGATGCTTAGGCACCGGGGCCCCAAGGTCCCGCCCGCCGGAGCCTCTGACGCCAAATTGTCCGACTAGTCCATCGACCCGCCTGCCAGGTGTCCAACACCCGCCTCTGGGAGGGGGCTCCGGACCCGGAGTACGGCTTCTTCATCGAGGTGCCGTTCCTGGTCGCTCCAACTAGCCGGTCTTCTCGCTGATGACGATTTCGACGCGGCGGTTCTTCTGGCGCCCCTCCGGCGACTCGTTGTCCGCGACCGGGCGATCCATCTTGTACCCGGTGGCGCTCATCCAATCCGTAGCAAGCGCCTGGTCTCGAAGAAACCGACTGCGGACTCGGCGCGATTCAGCGACAGCTGAAGGCTGTAGTCCGCGCTCCCAGTCGAATCGGTGTGTCCCTCGACCTTCA
The DNA here is from genome assembly GCA_031370485.1 of Acidobacteriota bacterium. Taxonomy (GTDB): domain Bacteria; phylum Acidobacteriota; class Polarisedimenticolia; order Gp22-AA2; family Gp22-AA2; genus JANMQK01. The sequence continues at coordinate 2,729 of JANMQK010000004.1, forward strand.
CCTTGAGATCGGGCATCACGAGGAGGATCCCGGAGAGCTTCGACAGCACGTGCTGCGCCTCCCGCTTCAGGGTCGCCTGGTTGAGGTCGAACAGGATTTCCGGCAGGCTGACGACGTAGCCTCGCACGGTCTGCTCGGTCGATGCGACGTGCGACAGCGCGTCCTGGAGCCGGCCGCTGAGGTCCGCGTCAGGGGATCGCGCGCCCTCGGAAGCCGTGACAACACCCGAGAGAGCCAGGGCCAGTACCAGGGATATTTTCATCGCATGGTTTTCTCCAGCTTCCTTCGTGGGTCCCGCTCAGCAGACCGTCCCCTGAGGGTGGACAGCGATGATGTTGTTGGCCTCCGCCCCGATCTCCTGGACCGGCCCGGGGCGTCCGGTGGGGCCGAAGACGCGAAACGTGTACCCGGCCGAGCGAAGCAGGTCCAGCACGGCGTCCCGGCTGGCGTTCTGTTTCTGCAACGTCGCCTGGAAATGCACGAGCAGGATGATCGGCCGGCGCACCCCGAGGATCCTGCGGGCGCCCTGCAGGACCGCGAGCTCTCCACCCTCCACGTCGATCTTGAGGGCGTCGAAATGACCCAGGCCTTCCGCCTCGACGAGGTCATCCAGCGGCATCAGCCTCACGCGTTCAATCGCGAACTCCTCGATCGCCCCGCCGAATTCTCCCAGGGAATTGAGTCCTTCGTGTCCGAACCCGGCGACCCTCAGCATCCCGGATCCGGCTCGATCCGAGGCGGCGAGCTGCAGCGTCCTCACGTTCGTGAGACCGTTGAGTTCCAGATTGGCCGTCAACCGCCGGAACTTGCGGCTGCTGGGCTCCAGGGCCAGGACCCTGCCCGTGGGACCGACCTTCCGCGCGGCGAGGAGCGTGTACAGGCCCTCGTTGGCCCCCACGTCGAGAAAGCACATGGAGGGACGGAGGGTCTCCGCGAAGAACGTGAACTCGTTGGGCTCGTAGGTCCCCGCGACGTAGACGCACCGGCTCGCATCGTTTCCGGGGTGGATGATCAGGCGCAGCCCATCGTGCCAGTCGATTATGAAGGAGGCCTCCCGCTGCCGGTATCGGTAGACCGACCAGAGGCAGAGCCTGGCCCGGTAGAGCAGGGACCGTTCGTACTGCGTGGCCCCGAAGGACCAGTTGGCGAACCAGCCGATGGGACGCGTGCGCGCCAGGGCGGGCCCGAGCCCGTTCAGGGCGCGGACGGGGACATCGAGGCGATGCGCAGGAGGCCCCCGATGAGCTTTTCAACCATTCTCGACCGCCTCTCGAGTGCCGGCGACACTGTTTCCCGCTTCCAGCGAATGCCGGAAGCAGGTATCGAGTTGCGGCTGGCAGGGTAGTGCAGATTGCAACCGGCCGCTACCGCAGCGCTCCCGAGATTCCAGGTTGACGGAACGGGCCTTGCCGTCCGAATTTGCCGCCTGGGCCGCCTATCGGCCCTGCCGCAAGGCGCATTGGCCGGCCGCGGCTTGACATGGCGGCGGCCGCTCTCCTACTGTTCGGCCGCCGGAGTTTTTATCCGGTTCCGCCACGCCGCAGCGTATCGGCGACCCGTAGAGCAGAGTGTCGATCCTTTCCCTGAACGACCCGGCTTCCCTCCGTCGCATTGCGTCCTCGCTGGCGCGCGGACGCGGCGACTATGCCGATATCTTCCTGGAGCGGACGCTCGAAACCGACGTGACCCACGACGCGGCCGGAGCAGGGCCCGCCGTGATCGGCCTGTCGGAGGGGTGTGCGGCGCGCATCCTGCGCGCCGGACGGGTCACCCATCACGCGGTGGGCAGCCTGGAGCCGCGCGACGTGGCGAGTCTGGAGGAGCGACTTGGCGGAACGGGGTCCCTTAGGCCTCCGGCCGGCGGGCCCCGCGCTCGTTCGGAGCGCGCCGATGCCGCGCACGACTCCGCCGCGGTCGCTCTCTACCTCGCAAGCATCGAGAACGCCCTCCGGGGGAGAGCCGGCTCCGAGCGCAGCTTCAGGGCTCAGGCCCAGGCACAGTCCCAGGAGATCGCGGTCGCCACCTCCGAGGGGGAGGTCTCGGAGGATCGGCGCGATTGGATTTCCTTCTCGGCGCACCTCTCGGGCTCGGGCAGGACCGCGGCGACGGTGTCCATCGGCGGCGGGGCGCAGGACCTGGAACGCCTGCGGGCGCTCCATTCTCCCGACCGCGTGGCGGAGGGGTTGCTGAGGTCGCTGGCTGAGGCGAAAGAGGCCGTGCCGCCCTTAGCCGGAGAGACGACGGTTGTCCTAGCGCCCGGTCTGGGCGGAATCCTGTTTCACGAGGCCTGCGGGCATTCCCTCGAGGGGGACAGAGCGCTCAGGGGCGGGTCGGCCCTTATGGAGCTTCTGGGGGAGCAGGTCGGCCCGCGGGAGCTGACAATCGTCGACGACCCTACTCTGGCGGGTCTTCCGGGCTCGCGTCGCATGGACGACGAAGGATGGCCCGCCGCCCGTACGGTCCTCGTCGAATCGGGCAGGGTCGTCGGCCTGCTGCTCGACCGTGCCACGGCGCTGTTGGCGGGGACTTCGCCGACCGGGAGCGCGCGGCGCGAGTCCTACCGCGACCTGCCCCTCCCGCGGATGACCAACACGTTCGTGCTGGAGGGTACACGCGAGCCGGAAGAGATCCTCGCGTCGGTGAGCCGCGGAATCTACATCTCCGACCTCGGCTCCGGAGAGGTCGACACGGCGACCGCGAATTTCTCGTTCCGGGTGCGCCGAGGGCACTTGGTGGCGGGTGGAAGGATCGTCGCCCCGCTCGCTCCGTGTGTAATTGTCGGAAATGGCGTCGACATCCTGGCTGGAGTAAAAATGATAGGGGTCGATCTGAAGTTCGACCCGGGCGCGGGGGAGTGCGGTAAGGACGGCCAGAGGGCGCGCGCCGGCGTGGGGATGCCCACGATGAAGGTCGAAGGACTCTCCGTGAAACCCCCTTCGTCCCGTGTCCTGGCGGGATCATGACCCTTCTGCACAGGGGCGACCCCTGGATCGATGAGCTCCTGGTGAAGGCCCGCGACTCGGGCGCGGTCGAGGCGGAGGTTTTCCACAAGACGGGCCGGGGCCGCCGGATCGTTCTGGAGCCGTCGCCCGGACCGGGCGCCACTGCGCGGCTCACCGTCTCCACATCAGAGGAGGATGGGGTTGCCCTGCGCCTGCGGGTCCCGGGCGGGGGCTGGGGTTTTGCCTGGGCGAGTCCCACCACTCCGAGGGCCACGTTCGACCTCGTGGGATCGGCGCTGAATTCGGCCCGGGACCTCCCCATGGCGATACCCTGCGCGGATATGGTGGAAGGCGCGCCCGCGAAAGCGCCGGATCTGGGGATCTTCGACCCGCGAGTCCTGGCCGAGCCGCCCGAGTCGATCGCCGGGATCCTGTCGGAGGCCGGCGACGCGGCGCGCTCCTTCGCCTCGGGGAACGCCCGCCTGGACCGGGTGGTGATGAGCGAAGCGGTCTCCTCGGTCACCCTCGCCAACAGCCTTGGATTCCGCGGCGGCTACCGCAAGAGCCTGGTCTTGCTCTCACTGTCGCTGGCGCCCGGGGCGCCGGGTGCGACGGCCGCGCTGGAAGAACGCGCCGCTTCCCGGCTCGAGGATCTCCGCCCGCGCGAATGCGGCATCGATGCGGCGCTGCGGGCCATGCCGCCCCGTGATCCTGTTACTCCGCCGGCGGGAGTGTTCCCGGTCATACTCAGTCCACGCGCGGCGTCTGGACTCGTTGCGGCCCTGGTTCCCTGGCTGCTCGCCCATGATCAACCCGAAGCCGGGCGCGGGCCCGGGCGGAGCCACGTCGATCCGGGAGCGGTCGGGAGCCCCGGGTCAATCTCGATCTACGACGATCCCCTGTTGCCTGGGGCGGCCGGGACGGTCCCGTTCGACGGCGTGGGACGTTCGGCGGCCCGGGTGCCTCTCATCGAATCGGGCCGAATCGTCCCGTCCCCTCTCATCGGCCGGGGAAACGTCGTGCGCGTCTCGTTCAGGGACCTGCCGGCCTGGGGGTTGACGAACCTGACGGTCGGCGCGGAGGAGGATTCCGACATCACGCCGAAAAATGGGTTTCATCTGCGAGTCTCGGCCGCCCAGTTCGTCCCCGGCCGGATCTGCGTGGCCCGAATCCTCAGGGGAGAGTGGTACCGGGGCGGGACCCCTGCCGGTTCGGCGGATGGGCTCGTCTGGGAGGGTCCTTTCGAATCTTTGCTCTCTTCGGTCGCAGGAGCCGGCACCGACGCGCGCCCCTTTTTCATCGGGCTGACGGTCCGGGCCTCATCCTTGCGGCTCGAAGGCCTCTCCCCGTGGGTCGCCGAGGAGACCGGCGCACGGGCCCGGTCCGGCCAGTCGCTCGCGCGGAAGACAGGGGCCCCGATTCCCTTCATGCCGACGCCAGGATGAACCGCTCCAGGACCGGGTAGTGGTCGTGGAAAGCATGGGTCTTCAGAAGGGTCCGGCGGATATGGCGGATCGTCCGGGGTACGTACGCCAGGTAGTCCGGCCGCCCGCGGACCGTGGCCATGTATCCAAATGTGCCCAGGTCCTTGACGTTGCGCTGCAGGGCCATGAGATCCATATCGCGCCGGAACTCATCCTCCGATACCCCCAGCGTTCGGGCCAGGTAGGAGGCCATCTCCTGCACCAGATCCTCGGGCAGGTCGAGCGATGAATCCCTGAGAAGCGAGGCCGCGTCGTACGTGTAAGGTCCCATGCGGGCGTCCTGGAAATCGATAAGCCGGAGGCCCCCCCGTTGCACCATCAGGTTGCGCGCCTGGAAGTCGCGATGGCAGTAAACCCTCCGCAGTCGATCGCACCCTGCGGCCAGTCGATTGTAGAAATCCCGCAGCACCGCGATTTCCGCCTTGTCCAGCGAAGCCTCCCTGAGGCCCAGGAGGAAATGGCGGTGAAAATGATCGAGCTCGAAGAGGAAACGCTCGCGATCCAGGGCATTCTGGGCGCCGAAATCGCCGGGCCGCAGGGCGCCGGCGCCTTTTGCCTGGAGGAGCACGATTAAATCGCAAGCCTTCCGGTACAGTAACCGCCGCGCCGAGCCGGTTGCGGCCCGCGGCCGGGTCGCCGCCAGGTGCTTCTGAAGAGTGACATCGCCGAAATCCTCGACCAGGACCAGGCCGGAGGCCCTGCGGTGGCCGATCAACGCCGGAACGGGTGCGCCGATTGACCGCAAGACCCTGAGGTTGCTGAAGAATGGGGAGGATGGATCGAGCCGCTCAGGGTGGTCGATGAGCACGGCGCTCCTGCGGCCCGATCGGATCCTGTAAAACCTCCGGGTCGAAGCGTCTCCGGCGATTTCGGTCAGGGTGAATCGTGGTCCGAACGATTTTTTCAGGAAGGTCATGGTCTTCGGGGTGGCCATGGCTGGTGTGACAGGTTTTTCGGCCTGTTTCCTGGCGCGCAAAGGGGTGCGCAGGGGGGTGGGCCGTGGCTTTCGGCGGGTCATTCGATCAGGGGCCATTATCTAAAGGGGGGACATCCAGCAGCCACCGAGCCTTTCGAGACGTTCCTTCTTCCCCTGGTACCCCTCGACCCGGAAGATGATCTTGCCAGAAACAGAGGTCCCGGGGGGCACATAGACCCCCGACGTGACGATGCAATCGGTCAGGGCGGCCCCGTCCCCAACCCTGCCGCCATCCCAGATGATGGTCGATCGGAGAGCGCAGCCGCGGCCGAGGATCGATTGTCGCCCGATAACCACCCCACCCAGGAGCGAACACCCGGCCCCGACCGTGGTCCCCTTTCCAATCAGGACCGGGGGTGAAACCACCGCGTCTTCGGGCAGTGTGGCCTGATCGAGATAGATTCCCTCCGTGCTCATGTTCGCGTTGGGCGGGGGAATCGCCGCCGATCGGAGAAGCGCCAGGGATCCATCCAGGTAAAGCCGGGGAGTCCCCATCTCGCGCCAGAAGCCTGCATGAATGAACCCTTTGACCGTCTTCCCCCCCTGGATCAGACCGGGGTATACCTCACGGTTGATCTCCACCTTACGACCAGCCGGGATGGCATCCAGTATCGCGGGCTCGAGAATGTGGAGTCCGATAAAGTTGAAGTGGCGCGCGTCGGACGATGGCTGGCCCGCAGGGAGACCGGCGATCCGAAGGATGTTGCCGCGATCGTCCACTTCGACGATCCCATACTCCATTTCGGGCCGGACGGGGGCGAGGACCATGGTCGCGGTGGCGCCCGCCTCGCGGTGGGCCTTGAGTGCGGCACCCAGGTCGCAATCGGTGAGGAAATCACCGTTGATCAGTATGAATGTCCCCGAACCGCGGAAAAACCCCTCCACTTTCTTAAGGCCCCCCGCGGTCCCGAGGATCAGGGTTTCCTCGGAATAGCTGACTTTCAGCCCAATCCGGCGCCCATCCCCCAGGATTCCACGAATGGAGTCGGGGCAGTGATGGAGGTTGATCATCGCCTCCGTAACGCCGTGCCGCTTGAGAAAATCGAGGATCAGCGAAATCAAAGGCCGGTTCAGGACGGGAAGGGAGGGCTTCGCACGCCCATCGGTCAGCGGCCGCATCCTCTCGCCAAGCCCGGCGGCCAGGATCATCGCTTTCATGCTATTTCACCATAAGTCGGCGTGGCGACATCCTTCGAAACCATTGACCATCTAGTTTTGTGGAAAAACTGCCCATGGGAACTTCTGCTGATCAGTCCGCGTGTTTTTTGTCACAACAGCAATTCGCACCGGACGCTGCTGATGATGAAACCCATCCACACCTTTGATCATGGGACCTCGAAAAGCATGTCCTGGCCCTCTCCAGCCTCTTTTCGGACGGACAGGAATAAATCCCTGTAGGTCTCCGTGATGTAGTCCGCCGGCGAATAGCCCAGCTTCCTCGCCAGGTCGTTAATCGTCGCTTTCGGACCCTCCAGCTCGAAAAAGATTCCGATGGGTGTCTCGTCCAAGGTCAAGAGCAGGTCCTGGTACTGATAGGTCGTGCGATATTTCTGGTAGCGGAAGCAGGGAACGAGCCCGAGCTTTTCCAGTATGGCGGACAGGGTCCCGGCATCGGCGACCTCCACCTCGATCTCGTCACGCACCTTGGCGCCATCCATGATCCGCCCCTTCTCTTTGTGGGTCAGGACCCCGCCGCGGGCATGGGTCCGGACGCGCAGCATCGCCCCGGACTGCTGCAAGGTCATCCCGGGGAAGTCGTACAGGCGGTTGTCCTCGAATTCCCGCGGATGAAGAAGCATGGCGCCCATGGAGCTCAGCCGGGTCTCCAGACCCCGGAGATCTCCGGCCCGCAGCTTGACCTCGATTTCGACCTTCTTCATGCGGAAACAGGGCCTCGACAGGACTCGCTACGTTATAGCACAAGCGATCGCCGCCCATCCCGCCTCGAAGCGCCGCGCCCTGCAGCCGCCGGGCACGGGTCCGGCGTCGCTACGCGACGCCTCCCCTCGCTTCGCTGCGCGCCCCCCTCCGCGCGTGGGATGATCCGGGAGACCTCTTGTTGACTTGAAGTCGCGCCGGACGTACCGTAGGCGGCCTTCGCGGCGGAGCGTGAAAATGGGGAAGACCACCAAGGCCACTCTTGTGTTTTTGACCCTGTTCGCCGCCATCGTCGTCTACTTGACGATGACGATCCCGCAGTTCGAGTGCGCGGTGTGCGTGACGTTCCAGGGAGAGACGACCTGCCGCACGGCGGCCTCGGGGACGAAGGAGGCCAGCATCGAGAGCGCCGTCACCAGCGCCTGCGGCACGCTGGCGTCAGGGATGACCGATTCAATCCGCTGCCAGCACACCCCTCCCGACAGTGTCGACTGCCACCAGCGATAGGCGCGACCCCGGGTTGAGTCGACCGCCACAAACGATGGGGGCGACCCCCGCTAGATCGTGTCCGCGAGCGAGTGCGGATCGACCTGCGTACGATTGCCGCCGGCGGCTTTAGCCTTGTACATGGCGCCGTCGGCGGCCTGGACCAGGTTCTCGGGAGTCTGGATGTCCGGATTGAGGGGGAAGGTGGCGACCCCACCCGACACGGTGCAGCGGATCGGGTCCTGCCCCTCTTCGGTGAAGTCGCAGGCCTCGGTCGCGCGGCGGACCCGGTCTGCCAGGCGCCGTCCCTGGGCGGATGTGGTGTGTGGCAGGAGGACGGCGAACTCGTCCCCGCCGTAGCGGGCGATGATGTCGGTCTCGCGGGCCGAGCGTGTCATGATCTGCCCGAACTCCCGCAGCAGCCGGTCTCCCGCCACGTGACCGAAGCGGTCGTTGACGATCTTGAAGTTGTCGAGGTCGAACATCACGAGCGTCAGGTGCCCCGCGTAGCGGCGCACCCTCTTCAGCTCCTCGGAAAGCCTCTCCATGAAATGCCGGTAGTTGAACAGCTGGGTCTTCTCGTCGTACTGCACCAGGCGCGACATCCGCTCGTTCGCGAGGCGCAGCTCGACGTTGGCCCGTTCGAGCTCGCGGAAGACCTCGCGCTTCTTGAGCATGGTCCGGACGCGGGTCTCGACCTCCTCGTAGGAAAACGGCTTCATGATGAGGTCGTCGGCGCCGGGGTCGTCGAAGATCAGTTGGCGGCGCGAATCGTCGCGACCGGTCAGCACGATGATGGGGACGCTTGTGAACCTGTCCTCCTTCTTCAGCTGGCGCGCCACGCTCAGGCCGTCCACCCCGGGCATCACCTTGTCGAGCAGGATCAGGTCGGGGGGATCCTGCCGGGCCAACTCCAGCGCCTCGCGCCCGTCGCGGGCGCAGCGCACGTGGTAGTCCTGGGACGAGAGCCACTCGCGCAGCAGTCCCAGGTTTTCCTCGACGTCATCCGCGACCAAAATCTTGTAGGGAGGGGCCATGTCAATCCATCTGCTTCCTCAGGAACGTGGGGATGTCCAGCTCGTCCTGCCCGGCTGTGTAGTGAAGTGTTGAGGAGGGCTCTCCCGCGGGGACGGAGAGCGGGGCGGGGGAGCGGCGGAGAAACGCCGGGGACTCGAGATCGCGCGCCGGCCTGGAGGGCGGCGCGTCGGCCCCGGGCCGGGTCCCGGATCCGCGCAGGGCGCCGCCCGAGCGGGTCTCGGCCTCGGCCGCCGCGTCGCGGTTGAACCCGGTCGCGATGACGGTGATCTTGATGCTCTCGGCCATCTCGCGGTCGATCACCGTGCCGAAGATGATGTTGGCCTCCGGGTCGGCCGTCCGCTGCACCAGGCTGGAAGCCTCGGCCACCTCGTGCAGTGTCATGTCGGTGCCGCCCGTGATGTTGATCAGGATCCCGCGCGCCCCGTCGATGGTGGCGTCCTCGAGAAGCGGCGACGAGATGGCGCGCTGTGCCGCCTCCAGGGCGCGGTTCGGCCCCGAGGCGACACCGGTGCCCATCAGGGCCATCCCCATCCCGCTCATGATGGTGCGAACGTCGGCGAAATCGAGGTTGATCTCCCCGGGGATGGTGATCAGGTCCGAGATCCCCTGGACCGCCTGGCGCAGCACGTCGTCGGCGAAGAGAAACGCCGCCGCGAGCGGCATCGCCTTGTCGACCGAGTTCAAAAGCTTCTCGTTCGGGATGCAGATCACCGTGTCGACGCTGTTGTGCAGATCCTTGAGCCCCTGCTCGGCCTGCTCGCGCCGCTTCTTGCCCTCGAAGCCGAACGGCTTGGTGACGACCCCGACGACCAGCGCGCCGAGCTCGGAGGCCAGGCTGGCGATGATCGGCACCGCTCCCGTCCCCGTGCCGCCGCCGAGACCCGAGGTGATGAACACCATGTCGGCGCCCTGCAGGGCCTCGATGATCTTCTCGGAGTCCTCCAGCGCCGCCTGGCGGCCGATCTCGGGATTGCTCCCCGCGCCGAGCCCCTTGGTCAGCTTGCCGCCGATCTGGATCTTCAGCGGCGCTTTCGAGCTCTTCAGGGCCTGGCAGTCGGTGTTGGCGACCATGTACTCGATCCCACGCAGGTTCGACGAGATCATGCGGTTGACGGCGTTGCTCCCGCCCCCGCCCACACCGATCACCTTGATGTTGGCGCCGACGGCCTTGGTTTCGTCGAAGGAGATCCGCGGCAGGTCCTTCGGATCCCTGGCATCCATGAGAATCATCCTGTCCTCCTCGGAGAAAGTGCGCTCATTCAGAAAAGCTCGCTCAGCCAGCCCCGGAACATGTCCCCCATGCGGCTCAGCAGGAACGGGTGCGGTAGTCGCTGCGGCGCGACCCGTCGCTGGCGCTCCCCGTAGAGCGCCAGCCCCACCGCCGTGCTGTGCAGCGGCGAGCCGACGATATCGGCCAGCCCGCCGAGATCGGCCGGGGCGCCCCGACGCACGGGCAGGTCGAGCGCGTCCTCGGCGATCTCGGCGATTCCCTCCAGCATCGAGCCGCCGCCCGTCAGCACCACCCCGGCGTGGATGGCCCGCTCGAAGCCGCTCCTGACCAGCTCCTCCGCGACCAGGGAGAAGATCTCCTCGGCCCTTGGCTGGATGATCTCGCACAGGATCTGGCGCGACAGCACGCGCGGCTTGCGGCCCCCGACGCTCGGGACCTCGATCGTGTCCTCGTGGTCCACCAGCGCCGCGAGGGCGCACCCGTGGCGCTTCTTGATCCGCTCGGCCTCGGGCATCGGGGTCCGCAGCCCGACCGCGATGTCGCTGGTCACGTGCTCGCCGCCCGTCGGCAGCACCGCGATGTGACGGATGGCCCCGCGCTCGAAGATGAGCAGGCTGGTCGTGCCGCCGCCGACGTCGACGAGGGCCACGCCCATGTCCTTCTCGTCCTGCGCCAGGACAGCGTCGGAGGCCGCCATCTGCTCGAGCACCGCGGCCTCGACCTCGATGCCCGACCGGTTCACGGCGTTGACCAGGTTCTGGGCCGCGCTGACCGAGGCCGTGATGATGTGGACGTCGCACTCCAGCTTGCTCCCGGTCATCCCGACCGGGTCGTGCACACCGCCATGCCCGTCCACCGCGAACTCCTGCGGCAGGACGTGCAGGATCTCCTGGTCGGCCGGGATGTTGACCGCCCGCGCCGCCTCCAGCACGCGCTGCACGTCCTCGCGGGTCGCCTCGTGGTCGCGGCCCGAGATCGCCACGACCCCGCGGCTGTTCAGGCCCCGTACGTGGGGGCCGGCGATGCCCACGAAGGCGCGATCGACCGAGACACCGGCCATCAGCTCGGCCTCCTCGACGGCCTGCTTGATGGAAGAAACGCAGGCGTCCAGGTTCACCACCGCCCCTTTGCGCATGCCGCGCGACGGGCAGGTCCCGACACCGAGAACATTGATCGGTCCGACTTCCGACGGCTCGGCGATCAGGACGCAGACCTTGGTCGTCCCCAGGTCGAGCCCTACGATGTGGCTGCTTCGTCTGGCCATGTCACTGTCCTCTCGAGATCACCGGCTGGAACGCGATCCGATCGCGAAACCTCAGGTCGACGTAACCGCCTTCGTCGAAATGGGTCGCGAGGTAGTCGCGCAGGCCGAAGTAATGGTCCAGGTTGGTTCCGAAGTCGCTCGGGTGCAGACGCACGACGGGGCCTCCCTGGTTCATGTGCATGCTGATGCGGTCGTCACGGGACAGATCGATCTCCGAGATTTCCCCCACCAGGTCGGGATGCGTGGCGCGCAGAAACGCCAGCAGCGCCAGGCCGCGCGTAACCTGCCCGCGGCCGTGATCGGTGTCCGTATCGTCGATCCCCTTGAAAATCGGGAAGGAAAGATCGCGCGTCGCCTCGCCGTACAGGTCGATGGCAACCCCCTCCTCGTCCACCAGCCACACCCGCCCCTTGACCAGTGCCAGTCCCCGGGGCTCGCGTTCCTCGATGGCGCAGTAGATCCGGTCGGGGAGAAGCCTCTTGATGGACGCGGTCTTGACCCAGCGGCAGTGCTCCAACTCCTGCTCCATCCGCTCGAGGTCGAGGCGGAACAGGTTTCGCCCGCGGCGGCGCTCGAGCACCCGGCGCAATTCGGCCGCCTGCGCGTGCTGCGTCGGGGCGAGCACGATCCCGCGCAGGCTGAAACGGGGCGAGTGCGTCAGGTAGTGCCGCCCGGCGTACACCGTCCCCACCGTGAGCGCGGCTGCGGCGAGGACCGCCGCGAAAATGGCCCGGCGTCGCCGCGTCCGGCTCTTGCGGCTTCTCTTCACGAGCCCGGCCTGGTCCCTGCGCAGGAAGCGGGCGGGGTCGGTCGCGACAAGCGTTCTCAGGTCCACAGGACGACCTCCGTCTCGAGCGCGACACCGGTCTTTTTGAAGACCGTTTCGCGCACGGCGTCGATGAGCTCCTGGACGTCCCGGCAGGTCGCCCCGCCGCGGTTGATGATGAAGTTGGCGTGCCGGTCGGATACGACGGCTCTGCCTTTCGCTGTCCCCTTGAGACCGCTGGCGTCGATCAGCCTCCCGGCGTGATCGCCCGGGGGGTTCTTGAAGATGCAGCCGGCGTTGCGCTCTCCGGTGGGCTGTGTCCTTACCCGGGCGTCGTGGTACTCGCGGACCTTCGCCTCGACGCGCGCCGGATCCCCGGGAGTCAGCCGCAGAGTCGCCGCCACGATGAAGCGTCCCGCAAGCCCCGGGCTCGACCGGTAGGCGAAGGTTTCCGGGAGGACCCGCACCTCATGGAGGTCCCCCTGGCGCGAGATGCATGTCACCGAGGCGACCGACTGCCCGAACGAACCCTCGTGCCAACCCGCGTTCATCCGCACGCAGCCGCCGACGCTGCCGGGGATTCCCTCGGCGAACTCGAGCCCTGACAGCCCGGCCTTCACGAGGCGCGTCACCAGGCGGGGCGCCTGAAAGCCCGCCTCCGCCACGACCGTCTCCCCGGAAATGAGCGGCTCCGCCGCCAGATCTTCGCTCGTCACCACGACGAAGGACGGCCCGGAGTCGGCGACCAGCAGGTTTGAGCCGGCGCCGAGGTAGTCGAACGGGACGCCGGCTTTCGTGAGCTTCGAGAGCGCCCGGGCCAGGACGGCGGGGTCGTCCGGCACAAGCAGGATCGGCGCCGTCCCGCCGACCCCGAGATAGGTCCGCGGGCCCAGCGGCACGTCGCGCAGGACGCGCAGGGAGGGGACGTCGCGCAGGACCGTGAGCGCGTCTTCGACCCAGGACTTCGTCGCCGTCATCAGCACCCCGAGCCTCTCGCCAGGAGGAGTCCCAGGAACTCCTCGCCGGCCTTGTAGACGTTGCCGGCCCCCATCGTGATCACCATGTCCCCCTCGCGGGCCCGGCTGAGAATCCAGCGCGGGGCTTCCTTCAGCTCCTTGACCAGCGTGACGTCCTTGTGGCCGTGCTCCTTGATGGCCCGCGCCACTTCGTCCGCGGACACCCCGGGGATGGGCGCCTCGCCGGCCGGGTAGATGTCGCTCACCGCCAGCACATCGGCCTCGTAGAAGGAGCGGGCGAACTCGCCCAGCAGGGCCTGCACGCGGGAGTAGCGGTGCGGCTGGAACACAACAACGGTGCGCCGGTTCCAGCCCTTCTTCGCGGCGGAGAGGGTCGCCAGGATCTCGACCGGGTGGTGCCCGTAGTCGTCGACAACCATGATCCCCGAGGCCTCCCCCTTCAGCTGGAAGCGGCGGTCGGCGCCGCGGAACTGGAGAAGCTGCGCGGCGATCGTGCCGAACGGCACCTCCAGGTCGAGCCCCACGGCGATGGCGGCGAGGGCGTTCAGGACGTTGTGCCTCCCGGGCACCTGCAGGACCACCCGCCCGAGCTTTTTCCCCTGGAGGAGGACGTCGAACGCGGCGTGAAACGCCTTCAGCTCGATCGCCGTGGCCGAGAGATCGGCCTGGGCCGAGAAGCCGTAGGTCACGACCGTCCGGCTGAGACGCGGGAGGATCTCCTGGATGCGCGCCTCGTCGAGGCAGACGATCCCGACCCCGTAGAACGGGACCTTGTTGAGGAAGTCGGTGAACGCCTCCTGCAGCCGCCCGAGGGTGCCGTAATGGTCGAGGTGCTCGGCGTCGATGTTTGTCACCACGGCGATGGTCGGCGTCAGCCTGAGGAACGACCCGTCACTCTCGTCCGCCTCGGCCACGAGAAGATCGCCGCGGCCGAGCTTGGCGTTGCTCCCGAGGATCCCGAGGCGGCCGCCAATGACGATCGTCGGGTCGAGCCCGGCGCCCGAGAGGACCTGCGCCACCATCGAGGTGGTCGTGGTCTTCCCGTGGGATCCGGCGATGGCGATTCCGTACTTGATCCGCATCAGCTCCGCCAGCATCTCGGCGCGCGGGATCACAGGTATCTGGCGGCGGCGCGCCTCGAGGACCTCGGGGTTGTCGGCCCGCACGGCGGAAGATGTCACCACGACGTCGCAGTCCCCCAGGTTCTGGGGACGGTGGCCCCGGCTGACCTTCCCGCCGAGGGAGCGCAGGCGCTCCACGGTGGGCCCCTCCTCGAGGTCGGACCCGGTCACTTCATACCCGAGGTTGATCAGCACCTCGGCGATGCCGCTCATGCCGCTGCCGCCGATGCCGACAAAATGGAGCCGCCGGGTCTTCCGGAGCATCACCATCCGCACATCTCCATGACCATCTCGGCGATCCTGGATGCGGCCTCGGGGCGCGCCAGCGAAGCGGCCGCCCGCTCCATCGCCACGAGCCGTCCCGGGTCGGCGGCGAGGGACAAGATCGCCTGCGCCAGCGCCTCGCCGGTAAGAGCCGCATCGTCGATCATCAACGCCGCTCCGGCCTCGGAGAGCTTGCGGGCATTCCAGCGCTGGTGATCGTGCGCCGCGGCCAGGGGGACCAGGATCGAAGCCTTCGCGCAGGCCGCGACTTCCGACACGGTGCTGGCCCCGGCGCGTCCGATCACGAGATCCGCCTCTTCGTACGCCTCGCGGATGGCGGTGATGTAGGGGAGCACCGTCGCCTCGAAGCCGTGCGCGGCGTAGGCCGCCTTCACGCGGGCGAGATCGCGCGCCCCTGTGCCATGCACGAACCGCAGGCCGAGCCGGCGCGTAACGAGATGCGGCAGCGCGTCGATCACGGCCCCATTGAGCCGCTCTGACCCCTGGCTGCCGCCGAAGATCAACATGTGGAGCACCTCGCCGCGTGTCTTGCGCCGGGCCTTGTGGAACTCGGCGCGGATCGGATTGCCGGTCACCTCCCCGCGGCCCCCCAGGTAACCACGGGTCTCCTCGAACGGCAGCGCCACCTTCCGCACCCATCGGGCCAGGAGCCGGTTGGTCAGCCCGGGGTAGTAGTTCTGCTCCTGGATGAGTGTCGGGACGCGCAGCAGCACCGCGGCCAGCATCACCGGCCCCGACGCGTAACCTCCCACTCCGATGACCGCCTCGGGCCTCATTTCGAGAAGCCTCCAGAACGATTGCGCGACTCCCGCGAGGGCCAGCAGGCCTCCGCGGAGCCGCCCGAAAACCGATTTCCCGACCACCCCGCCGCTCCGGATCGCGAGAAGCGGGTAGCCGTGCCGCCCCAGGATCTCGCGCTCGAGCGGCAGCCCCGCTCCGGCGAACACGATCCGCAGTCCCTTCCGCCGCCGCTGCAGCTCCTCGGCGATGGCGATTCCCGGGTACAGATGCCCGCCGGTGCCGCCCCCGGCGACCACGATTGTCCCGACCTTCCGGTCCTTCACACCCCGGCCGCTACGACGAGTGCTGCGAGATGTTCAGCAGCACCCCGAGGGCGCAGAGGCTGACCACCAGGCTCGAGCCGCCGTAGCTCAGGAACGGCAGGGGCATCCCCTTGGCCGGCATGACGCCCAGCGCCACGCCGATATTCAGCATCGCCTGCAGGACCAGCCACAGCGTGATCCCCATCCCGAGGTAGAAGCCCCCGCGGTCCGGAGCGTTCGCCGCCGCGACGACCCCCCTCCAGAACAAAACGCCGAAGGCGATGATGACCGCCGCGGCGCCGATGAGCCCGAGCTCTTCCGCGATCACCGAAAAGATGAAATCGGTGTGCGGCTCGGGCAGGAAGAACAGCTTCTGCCGGCTCTCGCCCAGGCTGGTGCCGTTGATGCCGCCGGTGGCGATCGCGAGGATCGACTGGCGCACCTGGAAGCCGGCGCCAAGCGGGTCGTCCTCGGGGCTCATGAAGGCCAGGATCCGGCGGACCCGGTAGGGCGCCTGCAGGATGAGGACGCCCATACCCGCGAGCGCCACGCCGCCGGCGGTGCACAGGTAGCGCCAGCGCAGTCCCGCGAGAAAAAGCATCATCAGCGTCAGCAGGACATAAAGGGTGGCGGTGCCGAGGTCGGGCTCGAGATAGACCAGAAGCGCCAGTTGCGCCACGACCACCGCGCAGGGCACCAGCGTGCCGAAGAGATCGTTGATCTTGTTCTCCTTGCGGGCGATCTGGTAGGCAAGGTAGAGAACGAGCGCGATCTTGGCGATCTCCGAAGGCTGGATCTGGATCGGGCCGATCTTGATCCAGCGGTGCACCTGATGCGTGCGGTCGGCGACCAGGACCGCGACGAGAAGGACCGTGCTCAAAAGAAGCGCCAGGTAGACGACCGGCTTCCGGAGAAGGATGCGGTAATCGACGCGCATCGCCACCCACATGGCCGCGACCCCCAGCACCGCCGCCAGCGCCTGGCGCACCAGGAAATAATGCGCGCTGCCGTAACGCTCGAGGGCGATGACTGCCGAGGCGCTGTAGATCATCACGAGGCCGAACAGGGTGAGGCCCGTCCCCACAACGAACATCGTCTTGTCGACCGCGATCTTGCGCGCCACCGCTCAACTCCGCCCGGCCAGGCCCAGGACGATGCGCCGGAAATCGTCGCCCCGCTCCTCGAACCCGGAGTACTGGTCGAACGAGGCGCAGGCCGGGGCGAGGAGCACGACACCTCCGGGTGGGGAGGCCGCGCCCGCCGCCTCGACCGCCTCCGCCATCGTCACGACCTTCGTGGAGGGAACAACCGCGCCGACCCGCGAGGCGATCGTGTCGCGCGCCTGGCCCATCAGCACCAGGTGCGCCACCCGTTCCCTGATGAGCGGGGCCAGCTCCTCGAACGCCCCCCCCTTGTCCTTGCCCCCCAGGATCAGAACCACGTTCCCCGCAAAACTCAGGAGCGACTGGACCGTCGCCCCGACGTTGGTAGCCTTGGAGTCGTTGTACCAGGCGACGCCGTCCAGATCCCGCACCTTTTCCAGCCGGTGCGGCAGGCCGCGGAAGGTCCCAACGCCGCGCGCCGCCTTCGGCATCGGCACGCCGCAGAGGTCGGCGACGAGAAGCGCGGCCATGACATTCTCGAGGTTGTGCACCCCGAAAAGGGGCACCGCCGAGACCGCCATCGCCCGGATCTCCCGTCCCTGCCGGCGCACCGCGATGGAGTCCGCCACGATGCAGACCCCCTCGTCGAGCTCCTGGAGGCGGCTGAATAAATGCGCGCGGGCGCGCACTTCCCGGCCCAGGGCCGTGACCTCCGCATCGTCGCGGTTCAGGACGGCGTGGTCCGCTGATCCCTGGTTGAGGAAGATGCGGTTCTTGGACCGGTAGTAGGCCTGCGGGTCGGGGTAGCGGTCCTGGTGATCGGGGCTCAGGTTCAGGAGCGCGGCGATCCAGGGGCGGAAGGTGTCGATCCCCTCCAGCTGGAAACTGGACAGCTCGACGACGTAGTAGCGGTCGCAGGCGTCCTCGGCCACCAGGGCGCTCAGCGGCGTGCCGAGGTTGCCGCAGGCGGTGGCGTTGAGGCCGGCGTGCGACAGGATGTGGGCGGTCAGGGCGGTCGTGGTGCTCTTGCCATTCGTCCCCGTGATGCCGATGAGGATCCCCTTGAGAAACCAGGAGGCCGCCTCGACCTCGGCCACGATCCGCACCCCCTTGCGGCGCGCCTCCTCGAGCGGCGCCAGGGTGAGCGGGACCCCGGGGCTCACGGCGATGAGATCGGCGCCCGTGAAGGTTTCCGTGCGGTGCCCGCCGGTCTCGAGCGCCACCCCCTCGCGAGTGAGCGCCGCCGCCTCCGGGCCCAGCGCCTCGGCCGGCCGGATATCCGTCAGGGTCACTGAGGCTTTGCGCCCGTGAAGGAGCCGGGCGAGCGCGAGGCCGCTCCGCGCGGCGCCCACCACGACGACGCGCGCGTTTTCGAGGCGCGCGGTCTCCGTTTGGCCCGATCGGGGGTTCATCGGCTCTCTACCTCAGTTTCAGCGTCGACAGGCTCATGAGCGCGAAGATGATGGCGACGATCCAGAAGCGGATCACCACCTTCTGCTCCGGCCAGCCGGCCAGCTCGAAATGATGATGAATCGGCGCCATCCGGAATATGCGCTTCCCGCGCAGCTTGAACGAGCCGACCTGCAGGATGACCGAGAGCGCCTCGATGACGAACAGCCCTCCTACGAACACCAGGAGGATCTCCTGCTTGATCAGGATGGCGACCGTCCCCAGGGCGCCTCCAAGCGCCATCGAGCCAACGTCGCCCATGAAAATCTGCGCCGGGTTGCAGTTGAACCACAGGAAGCCCATCGAGGCGCCCACCATCGCGCCGCAGATGATGGCCAGCTCGCCGGTCCCTTTGACGTTCGGCACGTCGAGGTAGCCCGCGACCTTGGCGTGCCCGGCGATGTACGCGAGGATCGCGTAGGTGCCCGACGCGATCATGGTCGTGCCGATGGCCAGGCCGTCGAGCCCGTCGGTCAGGTTCACGGCGTTCGCCGCGCCGACGATGACCAGCATCGCCCAGGGCAGGTAGAACATCCCGATGTCGGGCGTCCACTTCTTGAAGAAGGGAAAGCTGAACGTGGTGGCGTACTGATCGGTGCGCACGAGCCAAAGAAGGAAGACGGCCAGCACGAGCGCCGCCGTCCACTGCGCCAGGAACTTCTGCCGGGCCGTCAGCCCGAGGGACCTCTTTCTCGTGAGCTTGAGGTAGTCATCGGCAAAGCCGATGACCGCGTAGAGGAGCGTGGACACGAGGACCATCCACACATGTGCGTTGGCGAGATCGGCCCATAGGAGGGAGGGCAGGACCACCGCTAGAAGTATCAGCAGTCCGCCCATTGTCGGGGTACCTTTCTTGGCTTGGTGGGAAAGAGGTCCCTCGGGTCTGATCTGTTGCCCTATCTGGAACTCCCGCAGCCATTCGATGAGGCGGGGTCCCAGGGCCAGGCTTATCAGGAGCGCCGTGAGGGTGGCCAGCGCCGTCCTGAATGTGATGTATCGAAAGACGTTCAAGACCTTGAACTGCTCGTGCAGCGGAAGGAGCAGGTAATAGAGCATCAGTGGGTCTCCGGGCCGGAGGGCGCGCCGGCGGCCTTCACGAGCGCCTCGACGACCCGCTCCATCTTCATGCCGCGGGAACCCTTCACGAGGACGAGGTCTCCCGGGCGGGCTTCCAGGGCGAGGAAGCCCGCGGCCGCCGCCGAGTCGTCGAAGTGCCGGACTTCGAGCGTGCCGCCCCGGGCCGCGTCGGCCGCGCGCCGGCACAGGGGGCCGACCGCCACGAACAGGTCGATGCCCGCGGCGGCGACCTGACCGCCGAGGAGGACGTGGGCCCGGACTCCGTAGGGACCCAGCTCGAGCATGTCGCCCGCCACGAGGATCCGCCGGCCGCGCGGCGTGGCGTCACGCAGTAGGGCGATCGCCCCTTCCATCGCCTTGGGATTGCTGTTGTACGAATCGTCATACATCTCGAGGCCGTTCGGCAGCAGGTGCAGCACCCCCCGCATCGGCGCCGGGCGGACCGCCTCGAGGGCGCGCGCCGCCTCGGCGAGCCCGACTCCCAGCGCGCCGCCGGCTGCCGTCGCCGCGAGCGCGTTGTAGACGTTGTGCGTTCCGGGCAGGGCGATGCGCACCGGGACCTTCTCCGCGCCGCGGCGCAGGACGAATCTCGTCCCCTCCAGGCCGTCCGCCTCGATGTCACCGGCCGTGATCGCGGCGGTCTTTGAATTCAGGCCGAAGGGGATCGTGGTCCCGGGGAAGGCCCGCCCGAGCCGCGCCGCGTGCGTGTCGTCGGCGTTGTAGACCGCGACTGCGTCCTGGCGCATCCCGCCGAACAGCTCCCCCTTGGCGCGGGCGATCTCCTTGAGCGACCCGAAATGCTCCAGGTGGACCCGCAGCACGTTGAGCAGCACGCCGACGTCCGGGTCGGTGATCTCCGCCAGCCGGGCGATCTCGCCGTGATAGCTCATGCCCATCTCGAGCACGCCGACCTCGGTGTCGTCGGGCATCCGCAAAAGGGTGAGCGGCAGACCGTAGGTGTTGTTCAGGTTCCCCTCCGACTTGTAAGTGCGAAACCGCGTCCCCGCCACCGCCGCGGTCATCTCCTTGGCGGTGGTCTTGCCGGCGCTCCCGGTGATGCCGACGACCGTCATCGGCCTCCTGCGCCGCGCGAACGCCCCGAGATCCTGCAGCGCCCGGGTCGTGTCCTTGACCCGGATGAGGGCCGGCGCGTCCTTCCACTTAAGCGCGCCGCCCCTGGCCACAACCGCCGCCACGACACCCCGCTCGAGCGCCAGGCTCACGAACCGGTGCCCGTCATGCTGCGGCCCGACGATCGCGAAGAACAGCTCACCGGCCCGCGCCGTCCGCGAGTCGATGCTGTACCCCGTGACGCGGCGCCCGCCGCCCCCTTCGGGAGGCGCTGCGCCGAAACTCAGGACCCCTCCCATCGCCCCGGCGATCGTCGCCAGGTCGAACGTCGCCATCCCTACCCCGCGGCCTGCCCGCGGGGGCGCGTCGCCCGCCCGCGCAGCGCCTCACGGACGACCTCGCGATCGTCGAAGGGAATGGTGCGGTCCGCCAGGATCTGGTAGGTCTCGTGCCCCTTCCCGGCGATCACGACGCAGTCGTCAGCCTCGGCGAGAAGCACGGCTTGCCTTATCGCCTCCTTGCGGTCCGGCACAACCCGGAAGCGCGCGGGGTCGGGTGCGCCGCCCGGGTCGCCTGTCAGGGCCTCGCGCACGCCGGGCAGGACGCCTTCGATGATCGCGACGGGATCCTCGCCCCGCGGATTGTCGGAGGTGACGAACACCACGTCGCTTCCGGCCGCCGCGGCGCGCCCCATCTTCGGGCGCTTTTCGCGGTCGCGCTCGCCGCCACAGCCGAAGACGGTGATGATGCGGCGGGGCTTCAGGTCGCGCACCGCGGCGAGCAGTTGCGCCAGCGCGTCGTCGGTGTGGGCGTAATCCACCAGGACCATGAACGGCTGCCCGGCGTCGACACGCTCGAAGCGGCCCGGGACGATGGCGAGGGCCGCGGCGCCCCGCGCGATCGCCTCAGCCGGCACGCCGAGGGCCAGGGCGGCGGCCGCAGCGGCCGCCAGGTTGCGCGCGTTGGCGCGCCCGAGAAGCGGGCTCCGGAGGAAGAGGCCGCCGTCGCCTCCGACGCCGGAGGCGATCTCGAGATCGGCCTCCAGGCCCTGCGGCGAGAAGCGGCAGGCCGCGATCCGGACATCGGCGCCTTTGGCTTCGCCGAAGGTGACGACGCGCGCGCGGGTCGCCTGCCGCAGGCGCGCCGCGGACGGATCGTCGGCGTTGAGGATCGCGATGGAGGAGGGCTGCAGGGCGCGGAAAAGACCCGCCTTGGCCTCGAAGTAGGCCTCCATGCTGCCGTGGAAATCGAGATGGTCCTGGGTGAGGTTCGTGAAGACGGCCGCGGCGAAGCCGATGCCGCTCGCGCGGTGCAGCACCAGCGCGTGCGACGATACTTCCATGGCGCACGAGCGGGCGCCGGCGGTCGAGAAGCGATCGAGAAGCCGGTAGAGGTCGAGCGACTCCGGGGTCGTCCGCTCGGCCTTGATCTCCTCCCGGCCGTACCGGTAGATCACGGTCCCCAGCAGGCAGGGCTTCTGGCCGGCCTCCCTGAGGATCGACTCGATCGCATGGCAGACGGTGGTCTTGCCGTTGGTGCCGGTGACGCCGATCATCGTCATCCGGCGATCGGGGCAGCCGTAGTAATTGCGCGACAGCAGGGCCAGCCCGATACGCTCGTTCTCGACCCGCACCCAGGCCATGGAGGACCCGCCTGGGGGCGCGGGGCGCGACGAGAGGACCGCGACCGCACCGGCCCGGATAGCCTCCTCCACGAAATCGTTGCCGTCCCGTTTCTGGCCGCCAATCGCCGCGAACAGGAACCCCGTCTCCACGGCGCGCGAGTCGTAGGTGAGCCCGCGCACCTTCGTCAGCGGGTCGCCCGTGATTCTGGCGCCCGGGACTCCTTCGACGAGTTTTCTGAGTTCCATGACTCTGGCCTCCGCCCCCTCGAGGGTACCGGGCCTATCCGAGCGTCATCGTGCAACGGCCGCCGGCGGGCGGCAGCGGCCCTCCGGGAGCGGGTTCCTGCCGCGTGACCCTCGGTCCGGATCCCGTGGCGCGACAGGCCAGCCCCCGCGCGGCGAGCGTTTCGCTCGCCTGGCGCAGGCTCATCCCCGTGAGGTCCGGCATCCCCGTCGCGGACTCCTGAGAGTCCGCCTCGTCGCCCTGATCGGTCCGGTCGGCGGCGCGCGCCGTGACGCCCTGCGGCATCGCGGCGATGAGCGCCTCGAGGACCCGGCCGCGCGCCGGCGCCCTGCCCGTCCCGGCCGCGGGCCGCGCGCGGCTCACCGCGTGCAGCGCCGAGCGGGCGGGAAGGGCCTGGTCGGCGCCGTCCCCTTCGCCGAGCGAGGCGCGCAAAGGGCGGTCTATGACCAGCGTTTCATCCTGGTCGGGCGGAACTCCCAGGTACTGGAGCACGGGCCGCGCGATCTTCTCGAACACCGGCGCCGCGACGTCGCCGCCGTGGAACTTCGCCCCTTTCGGCTCGTCCACCATCACGACGATCACGAGGGCCGGCTGGCCGGCGGGGACGATACCGGCGAACCAGGAGACGTGCCGGTTGCGCGAGTAACGTCCGGTAGCGTCGATCTTTTGGGCCGTGCCCGTCTTCCCCCCGACGCTGTACCCGGGAACCGATGCCGCGCGCCCGGTCCCCTCGACCGTGACCGACTGCAGCATCCGGCGGAGGGTGCGCGCCGCGGTGGCGGCGATCGCGCGCCGCGCGGTCGTCTCGTCAGGGGCGGCCGGGATGCGGCGCCCGTCGGGGGCCACGGTTTCGCGCACGATGTAGGGCCGTCTCCAGACGCCGTCGTTGGCCACCGCTCCCAGCGCCGCGGCGAGCTGCAGCGGGGTGGCGCCAATCTCCTGGCCCATCGCGATCGATGCCAGCGACAGGCCCGACCAGTCGGAAAGGTCGCGCAGCAGCCCCGGGCTTTCTCCCGGCAACTCCAGTCCGGTCCTTCGTCCGAAGCCGAAGCGGCGGATGACGTCGATGAAATCCTGCGAGCCGACCTTCTGGGCGATCTTGATGGCGCCGATGTTGCTCGACTTGGCCAGGACCTCCGTGAAGGTCAGGCTTCCAAACGGCAGCCGATCCTCGTGGAACCGGTGCCTGGCGACAACCAGCGATCCGTTCTCGCACCAGATGGCCTCGTCGGGCCGCACACGGCCGGTGTTGAGGGCCGCGGCCGCGGTGACCACCTTGAAGGTCGAGCCCGGCTCGTAGAAGTCGGCGACCGCGCGGTCGCGGCGCGACTCCTCCTGCGAGACGCCGAAGGCGTTCGGATCGAAGGTCGGGCGGCTGGCGAGGGCGAGGACTTCGCCGGTCTGGGGCCGCAGCACGACCACCGCCGCCCCGCTCGCGGAGGTCGCGGCCATGCTGGCATCGAGCTCGCGCTCGGCGACGTGCTGGATCACCTCGTCGAGCGTCAGCACCAGCCCCGCGCCGGGCGTCGCCTCGGTGCGCGCCCGGTCCAGCACGCGCCCGCCGCGGCCGTCGCGCTGGAACAGCATCCGGCCGGGCGTTCCCTTGATCGCGTCGTTGTAGGCGAACTCCAGCCCGGCCTGCCCCTGGTTGTCCATCCCGCAGGCCCCCACGACATGCGCCGCGAGCGACTGCTTCGGGTAGTAGCGCCGGCTCTCGCGGACGAATCCGATGCCGGCGATCTGGAGCGCCTCGATCCGCTGGCGCAGCCCGGGGGTGATCTTCCGCTTCAGCCAGACGAAGTGACGGTCGCTCTCGAGGCGCGATCGCACTTCGGACGCCTTGAGGTCGAGAAGCGGCGCCAGGCGGCGCGCCGCGGACGACGCCTCCCCCACGTCGGCCGGATCGGCGAACACCGAGTCGACGTCGAGGCTCAGGGCAAGCTCCTTGCCGTTGCGGTCGAGAATCGGGCCGCGGCGCGGGTCGAGGACGATTTCCTTTTCCTGTTGCGAGCGCGCCTGGTCCAGCAGATCCGGGGCCCGGATGACTTGAAGATGCGCGCAGCGGGCGCCGAGGGCGAGGAGCCCGGCGCCCACGGTCGCGGCCACGAGTATCAGGCGGGCGCGGCGCGCGCGCGCCAGCGCCGCGCGGGAGGCGCCCTCACGCCAGCCGCCGCGGGTGTTCTCGTCCCTGGAAGCGGCTGCGGCGCGTGCGCCCGGACGGTCGAGCCTCACGGCGTCTCCTTCTGCGGCCGCGGCAGGGGGAACGCGCCTGCCGAGGCGGCGGTGTAGCGGCGCGCGGGCCGCCGGGTGTCCGGCCTGGCCGGCGCCGGCGTCGGGGCCGACCCGTCGGCGGGGAGTGTCGTCACAGGGCCGGGCTGCTCCTCGGGGACGCCGCCGGCCACCGCCACGCGCCGCACGTCCTCGGGCTGCGGATCGACGAGGCCGAGCTGCTGCCGGGCCACCCGCTCGATCCGGTTCGGCGACATGAGGAGCGACCGCTCCACGGCCATCCGCTTGTTGATCTCCACCAGGTCCTGCTTTTCCTTCTGCAGCTGCTCCACCCGGTACGAGAGGCGGATGAACTCGACCCGCTGCCAGACGTAGACGAGAAGGGGGGCCGCGATGGCGGCGCCGTACAGGACGAAGCGGCCCAGGTCGCGCGCCTTGGCCCTGTCCTTCTCCCGCACGAGGCGGGCGTTCATCCGCAGGCGCGAGTCGTGAGCGCGCGACCGTGTCATGCGGCCTCACCGAGGCGTTCCACGGCGCGCAGGAGGGCGCTGCGGCTTCGCGGATTGCCGCGCATCTCCTCAGGCCCGGGGCGGACCGGGCGGCTGCCGACGAGGTGCACCAGGTCGGGCCGCCCGCAGGCGCAGATCGGGAGATCCCGCGGGCAGATGCAGCGCTGCGCCAGGCCGCGGAACGCGCGCTTGACGATCCGATCCTCGAGCGAGTGGAACGAGATGGCCGCCAGGCGGCCTCCCGGGCGGAGCCGCAGCGCCATCACCTCGAGGAGAGCGTCGAGCCCCTCGAGCTCGCCGTTCACCGCGATGCGCAGCGCCTGGAACGTGAGCGTCGCGGCATCGATGTGCGTGCGGCGCGCGGCGGCGGCCCGGCCGACGACGGCGGCGAGGCGGACGGTGGATTGAAATGGCGCCCTGGCGCGCTCCGTCACGATGGCCCGCGCGATACGCCGCGCGGCCGGCTCCTCGCCGAAGCGCTTGAGAAGCAGGGCGAGCTCGCGCTCAGGAAGCCCGTTGACCAGGTCGGCGGCCGTCGTCGCGCTGGTGCGGTCCATCCTCATGTCGAGAGGGCCGTCCTTTCGCAGGGAGAAGCCGCGCCCGGGGTCGTCGAACTGCAGGGACGAGACCCCGAGGTCGAACAGGGCCCCGTCGATGGGCCCGGTCCCGAGCGAGTCGAGGATGGAGGGAATCGTCCGGTAGTCGGCGTGCCGCAGGACCACCCTGTCGCCGAAGGGCTCCAGGCGGCCGCGCGCGATCTCGAGGATCTCGGCGTCGAGGTCGCAGCCGAGCAGCCGCCCGCCGGGGGCCGTGGCGCGCAGGATCGCCTCGGCGTGCCCGCCGGCGCCGAGCGTACCGTCCACCCACCATCCCCCGGGGAGGCAGCGCAGCGACGCGACCGCCTCGGCGAGAAGGACGGGTCGATGTACCGGCGCTTGCATTCGATCGCTCGTTGCACGGCCCCCTCAGACTCCCAGCGTCGTCAGGATCAGCCGATCGTCATCGGTCACCGGGTTCGCCGCCAGCATGGCTTCGAACTTCTCGCGGTTCCAGATGTCGAGATAGGTCTGCTTCCCCAGCACCGCGACGTTGCCGTTGATGCCGCTTTTCTGGCGCAGGAGCGGGTGAATGAGCAGCCGCCCCTGGTCGTCCATGGACGTGACCTGGCCGTAGTAGTTCACAAAATTCAGGAAGCGCATGGCGGAGGGATGCATCGAGGGGAGCGCGGACAGCTTGGTCTCGATCTCGATCCAGACCGGCATCGGGTAGACGCGGGCGAACTCGCCGTTGTAGGAGGTGACGAAGCACTCGCGTCCGTACTTCTCCTCGACGTACTTGCGGAAGGCGCTGGGGACGATGACGCGCCCCTTGCCATCAACCTTCGCCGGGGAGTTCCCTCGCAGCATCTGCCGTCCTCACGTCTTCGGCCGCCGATCCGGCCGCGACGATCCCGCAACCCTCGGACGGGGGACGCCGTCCTGCTGCGCCCCGCCGAGTCTGTTGCCCGAGCGACCCGTCCTGCCTCTCAGTTGTTTCTTGGCTAGTGAGTGGACGCTCCACCGCGCTCCACTTCGCTCCACCCGGGCACTATAAGGAAGGGTATTCAGCCTGTCAAGCGGTTGGGGTGGCCAGGATGCTGAAAAATCGGGCTGTTCGGGACAGCCGCCGGCCGGGGGTGGTGTAAGAATTCAGCAAAAATCAACCCCTAGTGAATCCGGCGTTGATTATCCCCCAGATGCTGTGGGAGGGGAACGAAGATCTATTAAAGAGGTTAGCGAAGCGCCTTCGCGAGGGGGAGGAGCGCCCGGTCGAGGCGGGAGACAAGCTCGGTCAGCTCGCCGGCGCTGATGGTGAACGGCGGCGCCACGATGAAGTGGTCGCCGTCCTGCCCCTCGCGGGACCCCGAGCCCGGGTAGATCAGCAGGCCCTCCTCGAGGCACAGCTCGTACAGGCGGCGCGCCACCTTGAGGCCGGCCGGGAACGGCTCGCGCGTGCCGCGATCCTTCACGAGCTCGATCCCCCACAGAAGCCCCGCGCCGCGCACGTCGCCGACGATCCTGTGGCGGCGGAGGGTCATGAGCTTTTTCTCCAGCACGCGCCCCATCCGCGCGGCCCGCGCGACCAGGCGGTTTTTTGAGATGTAGTCGAGCACGGCGCTCCCGATGGCTGCGGACAGGGGGTTGGCGCTGTAGGTGAAGCCGTGCTCAAAGTAGCCGCGGCCGTCGCGCAGGGCGTCGGCGATGAAGCCGCGCGCGATGACGGCGCCGAGCGGCGTGTAGCCTCCCGACAGCCCCTTGCCGGTCACGAGGAGATCGGGCACGACCTTGAAGTGATCGACCGCGAAGTTCCTGCCGGTCCGCCCGACGCCGGTCATCACCTCGTCCGCGATCAGGAGCACCTTGTAGTTGTCGCAGATCTCTCGCGCCCGCGCCCAGTAGCCGTCCACCGCCGGCACGGCGCCCAGGGTCGCGCCGACGATCGGCTCGGCGATGAACGCGGCCACGGTGTCCGGTCCTTCCTGGCGGATGGTCGTCTCGAGGTCTTCGACGCAGGCGATCTTGCAGGCCGGGTACTTCAGCCCGTAGGGGCAGCGGTAGCAGTAGCAGGGCGGGATGTGCGGCATGCCCAGAAGAAGCGGCGTGTAGATCTCGCGGCGCACCACGTTGCCCGTGGCGGAAAGGGCCCCCAGCGTGCTGCCGTGGTACGACTGCCAGCGGCTGATGATCTTCGACTTCGAGGGGCGCCCGGTCTCGACATGGTATTGCCGCGCCATCTTGATCGCGGTTTCGACCGCCTCGCTGCCCCCGGATACAAGGTAGACGCGCCCCCGGGTCCGGAGCTCTCCGGGGCAGAGCGCGGCGACGCGCGCAGCGAGGCCCATCGTCTCGCGAGTGATGAACTGCGAGGAGTGGACGAACGCGAGGCGCGCCGCCTGATCGGACATCACGCGCGCCACCTCCTCGACACCGTGGCCTATCGAGCAGACGACGGCGCCGCTGCAGCCGTCGAGATAGGTCTTGCCGGCATCGTCGTGGATCCAGACCCCTTCGGCGCGCACGGCGACCGGGTAGGTCATCTTCAGATTTCTCGGGAAGAGGTGCGAGGCGCCCGGCTCCGCGGGCGGAGCGCCGGCCCGGTCGCGCGCCGCCCGTCCGGGCCCCG
>JANMQK010000143.1:0-6643 GCA_031370485.1 Acidobacteriota bacterium
CGCCGCCGCCCAGGCGACGGATGTTTCTCCGGCGCCCTGGGAAGCGGGTGAAGCCGCCCTGCGTGACAAAAACTGTGCGGCGGCTCTCGATCAAATTAACCGGCAGACCGGCTGGGACCTGCTCCCTGAGCGCGCCTGGAAGGCACGGGTCTCCGGGTACCTGAAGGCGGGGCGAGCGATTGAGGCTGAAACAAGCGCTCTGCAGATGATCGACCGTTTCCACGGGTCGGCCGATGCCCATGCGCTCCTGGGATTGGCTCTGTGGAAGAAGGGAGATATCCACGGTTCGCAAGTTGCAATCGGCAAGGCTCTAGCGATGGATCAAGCAAACGCCTTGGGACGGCTCGGACAGGCGCTCTATGAGAAGGCCACGGGGCGGCCGTCCAATGCGGAGGCGCTTCTTTCCTCCCCGGCGGCCGCCGCGGATCCCAGGGTCGAGCCGTTCCGTGATGACTGGTACGCTACGCTCGGAATGGCTCTCATGGATCTCCACCGGTCGGAGGACGCGCGAAAGAGCTTCGAAACGACACTCGCGGCGCTATCCAAGGACCGCATAGAATCACGGCGAACCTACGAGGCTTTCATTGCCCTGCTGGAAGCCTCCGGCGGGAGACCATTACACAGTATCGACCCCGAAGCTGGCGTGACCACCGTCCCCATGAAACTCCGCGGTGGCGGGTACCCTTTCGTGCAAATCTCCATCAATGGGCACAGGCCAGACTGGTTCGTGGTCGATACGGGAGCGCCCGGCCTCTACCTCACTCCTTCCTATGCCAAGAGCCTCGGACTGAAGCCGGTGACGCCGAGGGCGGTCGGAGAGGGGGTGGGGGGGGAGGTTGGTTTTCGATTGACCCTGCTCGACTCGGTCCGCATCGGTGGGATCGAAGTGCGAAATGTCCCGGCGGCCCTTTCCGAGAAGGACATGAAGGTCAAGGTTCTCAAGTTCATCACTGTCTTCAAACTGAAGGGACTGATCGGCGTGAAACTCCTGCATCCATTCAAGGTCACGATGGACTTCGCGGGCAAAACCCTCACACTGGATCCGTCCTCGAAAGCGCCCGCGGCGACATCGGAGGCCGTCCCGATGCTCGTACTCCAGGACAAGCTGGTGATGCCGTCCATGCTCGACGGCAAGGGGCCGTTCTTGCTGTACATCGACACCGGCGCGGGGGGACTGCCGCTGACCCTGTGGTCCGCCGCCGCCCAACGGTTCGGCATTCAGCCGCCCGAAGGGGGCCGTGTCACAAGACAGGAAGGGACCGGAGGGGCCGAGCATGTGATGGAGGTCCCGTTCACTCTTGCTTCGCTTTCGTCGGGGAGTCTCCACTGGGCCGGTGTGCGAGGGAGCGCTTGGTTCCGGCCCGATTCCGCGGGTGGCGTGAAGCCAACAAGGTGCACCTCGATCGACCCCAAGCTGGATGGTCTGCTTGGACACCCACTGGTCCAGGGAACCCGTTTCACAATTGACTTCCGCGACTCGCAGATTTTGATCGATCCCGCCCCTCAAGTGGCGAATCGCGACAGCGCGAAGTAGGGGTCGGGGCGCGCCGACCCCAGAACCATGGCGGCGACGCGTTCGCCGATGGCGGGGCCGTGCTTGAAGCCGTGGCCCGAGCCGCCTCCGGCGATCCAGAGATTGCCTGCGCAGGGGTGCCGATCGAGGATGAAGCGGCCGTCGGGAGAGACCTCGTACTGGCAGACGCGGCTCTCGACGAGCGGGGCGTCTTTCATCGCGGGGAAGCGGCGGGCCATGTACCGGCGCACCGCCTTCAGGCCGTGCGGGGAGGCCGCTCTTTCCAGCGACGTGGGGTCGACCGGCGGGCCGTGCGTGTCGTCGGCCACCTTGAACCCGCGGCTCTCGTTGCCGGGGATGCCGTAGAGGACCGGCGGCCCGGTGTCGATCCAGATCGGCAGCCGTTCCTCGGAGAATGCCGGGTCGCCCGCGGGCGTGCCGAAGAAGAAAACCTCCTGCCGCGTGGGGCGGATCCGCTCCCCCAGGAGATCGGGGAAGAGCCTCCCGAGCCACGGGCCGCAGGCGAAGAGGTAGGAATCGGCCGCGAGCCTCGTGCCGTCCGAAAGACCGAGATCCGCGAGCGCGTCCCCTTCGATCGCGCCAGGCTCGGCCGTGACCTGGCGGTACTCGCCCCCTTCCTCGAGAAACGCATCGAGGACCGCCCGGCAGGCCTGCCGCGCCATGAGGTACCCGGCCTTTTTCTCGTGCAGCACCCACGCCACCTCGTCGAAGCGCATCTGGGGATAACGCTTCGCCGCCTCGGCGGTGGTGTAGGTTTCGCATTCCACGCGCGCCTCGCGAAGGAGCGGCAGGGCCGCCTTCTCGAAGGCGTCGTCGGCGCCCGCCAGCCAGAGGACCCCGGTTTCATGAAAGAGCCTTCGTCCCCAGCGCTTCTCGCTGTCGCGCCATAGTTGCATCGAGCGGACGGCCATCTCGACGTAAATCCGGTCGGGGCCGTAGGTCGCGCGGATGACGCGGGTTTCGCCTCCCGACGAGGCGCGCGAGTTTCCCGGTCCCCAGGCGTCAAGCAGCGTCACGCGTGCCCCCTGGCGTAAAAGGTGGAGGGCGCTCCAGCCGCCGAAGGCTCCCGCGCCGACAACCGCGACGCGCGGACCCGCCCGACGGCGCCGGGTCGCCGGTGCCGCGAAGCTTCCGACTCCGGGCAGGGCCCCGGCCGCCGCGAAGGCGGCAAGCGCAGCCCCGGACTTGACGAGGCTGCGCCGCGACGGGTCGGGATCCCGGCTCACGGGGTGGCCGGGTACTTGCCGAACCACGAAAGAAGATAGAGCTGTGTGCGCATGAAGTTCGAAGGCTTCGACCCGGTCCCGTGGTACTCGCCGTTGAACCGGACGAGGGCGGTGGGGACCTTCAGTGTCTTGAGCGCCTGGTAGAACTCCTCCGACTGTCCCATCGGGGTCCTCAAGTCCAGCTCGCCCGTCATCAGTAGGGTCGGTGTCTTCACGTTGGCGACGTGCATCAGGGGGGAGTGACTCAGCCACGGCGCGGGGTTTTTCCAGAAAGGCTCGTGGAATCGGTAATAGCCCCATGCGGTCACGTCGGTCGTCCCGGCGAAGCTGATCCAGTCGATGACCGGCGCCCTCACCGCCGCCGCCGCGAAGCGATCGTTGTGGCCGATGATCCACGAAGAAAGGACACCGCCTCCGCTTACTCCCGTCACGTACATCCGTGTCGTGTCGACCCATCCCCGCGCGATGACCGCGTCCACCCCCGCCATCAGGTCGTCGTAGTCGACGCTCGGGTAGGCGTCGTCGATGGCGTTGCCGAAGGCCGTTCCATAGCCGGTGCTGCCGCGCGGGTTGGTGTAGAGAACCAGGTAGCCGTTGGCTGCCAGGTTCTGGAACGAGTAGTTGAAGGTGAGGTTGTACATGGCGTGCGGGCCGCCATGGATGTGCAGGATCAGTGGGTACTTGCGGGAGGGATCGAAGTCGGGAGGCTTGACCAGCCAGCCCTGGATCCGGGTGCCGTCGGGCGAGGCGAAGCGGACCTCCTCCACCTCGCCGGTCTTCATTCCCTCGAGGACGTCGTCGTTGACGCGGGTGAGCCGGTCGATCGGCTGGCCGGGCCGCAGGCGGTAGCGGACGACGTCGCCCGGCTCGCGTGACGTGGAGCGGATGCCGGCGGCGACCCCGTCGTCTGACACCGACACGAGAGAAAGCATCTGTTTGCCTTCCGTGATCCGGCGCAGCCCGCCCTTGAGCGGGGCGAACAGCACATTGTCGCTTCCGTCGTCCTCGGCCGTGAAGAACACGCCTGAATCGTCGGGGGCCCAGCGCAGGTCGGCGGCGTCGCGGTCGAGGTTCCCCGAGATCCGGCGCATCCCTGCGCCGTCCCGGCCGATGACATAAAGATCCTCCGCATGGTAGGTCTGCGGTGTCCACTCGTAGCCGACGAAGGCGATCGTCTTCCCGTCGTGGGAGACGACCGGCCGGGTCCATGGGCCGCGGGTCGCCGTGATCGTGCGGACCGCGCGCGTCTTCACGTTCACGGCGTAGATGTTCGACTCGAGGTAGCGGGTGTCGGCGTCCTCGGACATGAGACCGTCAAAGACGATCGCCTGGCCGTCCGGAGTCCAGTCGAGGCCGGCCCCCTCGGGAATCCCGGCCGTGCGGCCGCCGACGTTCCAGTTCCCCTCGGTCATCTGGCGGGGGGTCCCGCCGGCGGCGGTCACGACGTAGATGTGGTCGTAGGCTTCCTTCAGGAAGCCCCGGCGATCCGCGCGGTAGTGCATGCTCTGGATCACCCTCGGCGCGTCGGTCCACCTCGCCCCCTTCGGGGCTGCCGGCAGATTGATCGTCCAATCCTCCTTCCGGGGTGTTGCCATGATGAAGGCGATGCTCTTGCCGTCGGGCGCCCAGCGCAGGGCGTCGGGTGACTCGCTTCCCCGCGTGATCTGCGTCGCGGCGTTCGAGGAGTCCATGAAGCGCACGAAGATCTGCGAGGTGTCGCCGTCCTTCCCGCCGGGCTCGGAAGCCAGGTAGGCGATACGGCTGCCGTCGGGCGACCAGCGGGCTTCCGATCCCTCGCACAGGAAGCGCTCCCTCGATCCGTCGGCGTCCATGATCCACAAGGCCGAGTCCCAGCGATCCTCCATCCGGTCGACCCAGTGGCGGGTGTAGATGATCTGCTTCGAATCGGGGGAGATCTGCGGGTCGCTCGCCCTTTCCCAGTCGAGGTAATGATCGACCGTCAGCCGGTCCTTCGCCGGTTTCTCCTGCGCCACGGCGGCCGGGACCATGAGAATCGGCGCGATGAGGGTGGCCGCCAGGAGTGCAAAAAGGGCGCGTCCCGCGGGACGCGCCCGGAGCAGGGAGACCTCGTCCGGTGCCGGGAGCATCAGTCTTTTGTCCGGAGTGCTTCGACAGGCTGGCTCTCGAAGCGCTCGACGTCCTCCCAGGTGAGGATGCCGGCCTCGACCACCTGCTCGAACGCCGCGAGCAGATCGTCCGACGACGTGCCCGAGCGGCTCTCCAGCACCGCGCGGCGCACCGACTCGTAGGCTTCCCTTGGCCTCAGGAGCTTGAGTTGCTCGAGTGTCTTCGCGTCCATTGTCATGATGATCCTCCTTGATGAACGAGCAGGACGTCCACTTCCATCTTAAACCGTACACTCCAACGTGGAGCGGACAATCCTGTCTACGACACGGCGCGGGCGATGGCGAAGGCGGCCGCCGCGGCGATCCCGCCGATAAAAAGCGTCTGCCGGGCGCTGCGCATCGGCCTGGATCCGGTGAACCGTCCCTTGACGTAACCGAAGACCGTGAGCGCCGCCAGGGTCACGATGGCCGATACCCAGAGCGCCGTCCCCGCGCGCGCGAACACGAAGTAAGGCGCCAGCGGGACGAGGCCCCCGACGATGTAGGCGGACGCGATGGTCATGGCGCTCCAGCGGGCGCGCCCGGGGTCCGGCTTTTCGAGGTTCAGCTCGAAGCGCATCATGAAATCGATCCAGGCCTCGGGCCTGCTCCGCAGACCCGAAACAACGGGGGCGCACTCCTCGGCGGTCAGGCCGTAGGCCTCGAACACCTCGACGATTTCCCTCTCCTCCTCCTCGGGACGGTCCTTGATCTCGCGCTGCTCGCGCACGCGCTCGCTCGCGTAGTGCTCGGCGTCGCTGCGGGCGGCGAGGTACCCGCCCAGGCCCATGGCGATCGAACCGGCGGCGATCTCCGCCAGCCCGGCGGTGACGATGACCGATGTATTGGAGACGGCCCCGGTCAGCCCGGCCGCGAGCGCGAACGGCACGGTCAGGCCGTCGGCCATGCCGATGACCACGTCCCGGACCGAGCTGCTTGCGCGGAAGTGCCGTTCGACGTGCGGTGTCTGTGGCATGGGCCCTCCTCGTCATCATCCTAACCGAACAGCGCGGTCCCCGCGCCTGTGCTAAAATTCCGCTCTTCCATGCGAACGCATTCCCGGAGGGCCCCATTGATGAGCATCCTTTCCCGCCTGCCCCGACTCCCGGTCTGCTCCCGCCGCAAGGCGCCCGTCATTGCCTTGCTGCTGATCGCTTTCGCCGGTGTGGGACTCGCCTCCGCGGCGGGGGACCCGGCCGGATCGATGGTCTCCTTCAAGGCCGGGGACGAGACGGTCCAGGCCTACCTGGCCCAGCCGAAAACCCCCGGCCCGCATTCCGGTGTCGTGGTCATCCAGGAGTGGTGGGGCCTGAACGATCAGATCAAGGGGGTCGCGGACCGCGTCGCCGGGCTCGGCTATGCGGCGATCGTCCCCGATCTCTACCGGGGCAAGGTCGCGACCGATCCCGAGCTGGCGCACGAGCTGATGCGCGGGCTGAACGACACCCGGGCGGTCGGCATCATCAAGGGGGCGGTGGATTACCTCCGCGCCCTTCCGGGCGGGAAGGACACGGCGGTCGGCACGGTCGGGTTCTGCATGGGCGGCGGCCTGTCGCTCCTGGCGGCGCTCAAGGGAGCCGATGTCCAGGCCACGGCGATGTTCTACGGCCGGGTAGAGACCACGGCGGACGCGGTCGCGCCGCTGCGGGCGCCGGTCCTGGGTCTTTTCGGCGCCGACGACCGGGGGATCCCGGTTGAGGACGTGAAGAAATTCGAGTCCGCGCTCAAGCAGGCCGGCAAGGAGGGGACGATCGTCG
>JANMQK010000172.1:0-5659 GCA_031370485.1 Acidobacteriota bacterium
GTGGGACGACCGGCATCGAGATCGGCGCAGCGAGCGGCGCCCGGATGGAGGCGCGCTACGCCACCGTCGCCGGCAACCAGACCGGCATCATCAACCAGAACGCCGCCTTTGACTCCCTGCGCTTCACCTATGGCATCGCCTGGGGCAACTCCGCCGGGGATCTTGCCGGGCTCGCCACCTGCGGGCAGGTCTTCTCCTCCGATGTCGGCAGCCCCGACTGCACGGTGGCAGGCAACCCGAACGGCAACGTCAACGCCAACCCCCTGTTCGTGGACCCCGGCAACCCCGACCCGCTGCTGCGCGACTTCCGGCTGCAGGCCTCCTCGTCCGTCCCCGACAACATGACGGCCGGCCAGCGGCCGACGACCTTCACCGACATCCCGTGCCGGGACTTCAGCGGCGCGCCGCGGCTGCGGGACGCGGACGGCGATGGCCTGGCCGTGGGGGACCTCGGGGCCTACGAGTCGCCGCGGCTCACCTCCGGCCCCGGGGAGGTCACCGGGTTCGTCATCCAGGGCGGGAGCACGCTGGTCTGGAACGCGGAACCCCAGGCTGTCTGCTACAACGTCCTCCGGGGCACCGGCGCGACCGGGTCGCCGCCCGGCTACTGCCTGCAGCTCACGACGCTGCAGCCCTGCACGGCGGCGACCACGCTGACCGACACCGACCGGCCGCCTACAGGATCGTTCTTCTACTACATCGTGCAGGCGGTGGACGCCCAGAACAGCACGGGCACCCTCGGCGACGGAACCTGCGCCGAACGATCCCGGGCGGATTTGTGCGGGCCTTGAGGAGGCGAGCGTCCATGCGAAGACCGCGCGGGCTCCGGGGCATCGCCGTCCCGGTCGCCGCTGTCGTGCTCCTGGGCTGGGTCGTGTCCATGGGCAGCGATGTCTCCAGAGAGGAAATCCGCGCGCTCCTCAGCGACGCCCGGTATCAGGAGGCCGAGGAGGCGGCGCTCTCGCTCTTGAAGAACGTGGAGGCGGAGAGCGGCCTGCGGTCCCTCCGGGCCGCCGAGGTTCTCGACATCCTCGTCGAGGCCCGGTGGCGGGGCGGCAAGGCGGGCGAGCCCGAGACCCTGAACCTGGCCGAGCGGGCTATAAAGATGAAGGAGGCGATCGTCGGGCGGGAGCACGCGAGCGTGGCGACGAGCCTGAAGAACCTCGGCGTCATGCGCTACAAGACCGGCGACCTCGACGGCGCCAGACCGCTGTTCGAGCGCGCCCTGGCCATCCAGGAGAAGACGCTCGGCTCCGAGCATCCGGAGACCGCGAAGACCCTGAACAACCTCGGGGTCCTGCTTTACGACAACGGCCAGTACGGACGTGCGAGGCCGATCCTCGAGCGCGCCCTGGCGATCCGGGAGAAGATCCTGGGAGCCGATCATCCCGACGTCGCCAAGGTCCTGGACAGCCTTGGGAGCCTGCTGCGCGACACGGGCGACTACATCGCCACGCGCTCCGCATTCGAGCGCTCCCTGAAGATCAAGAGGAAGACCCTGCGCCCGGACCATCCCGATCTGGCGAAGGCGCTGGACAACCTCGCGAATCTCTTCTACACGACCGGCGACTACAGGAGCGCACGCCCGCTGTACGAGGAGGCCCTGGCGATTCGCGAGAAGGGGCCGAACAGGATCGAGCTGGCGATCGGGCTGAGCAACCACGCTGGCATCCTGATAAAGATCGGCGACCGGGCCGGGGCGAAGAGGGACTGCGAGCGCGCCCTGGAAATCCGCGAGACCACGCTCGGCCCGGATCACCTCGACGTGGCGGCGAGCCTCTCCCACCTCGCCGATCTCTACCTTGAGGAGGGGGACAGCGCGAAAGCGAAGGAGCTGTACGACCGGGCCCTGGCCATCGCCGAGAGGAAGGTGGGCCGGGACCACCCCGACGTCGCCGTCTTCCTTCTGGGCCTCGCCTCGATCGCCGCCCGGGTGAACGACGTTGCCGGCGCCAGGCAGTATTACGAGCGGGCCCTGTCCGTCACGGAGAAGGCCCTCGGCCCGCACCATCCGGAAGTCGCCGCCGTGCTGCAGAACCAGGCGGACTTCCTGGCCAGCGGCGGCGACCGGAAGGGCGCCCTCGACGCGGCCTTGCGCGCCGAGGCGATCGCCAGGGGTCACTTCCGCCTCACCGCCCGGGCCTTGTCCGAGAGGGAGTCGTTGCGATACGCCGCGGTGAGGGCCTCGGGACTCGACGCGGCGATCGCGCTCGCGGCCGGAGGGCTCGACCCCGCATCCAGGCGGAGGGTGTGGGACGGTCTGATCCGCTCGCGGGCCCTGGTGCTCGATGAGATGTCCGCCCGGCGCCGCGCCCTGGGCCGCTCCGCCGACCCCGGGGTCGCCCGTCTCGCCGGCAGCCTGCGCTCGGCCCGCGAGGAACTCGCGAACCTCGTGGTCAGCGGCCCGGGGGAGGATTCCCCGGAGCGCTATCGCAGCCAGGTCGAGGCGGCCCATGCGCGGGCGGAGCGCGCGGAGCATGCGCTCGCGGCGAAGAGCGGCGCCTTCCGCCGCGGCCGGGCGAAAGAGCAGGTCGGGCTCGCGGAGGTGGCTTCAGCCCTGCCCGCCGACAGCGCCCTTCTGGCCTTCGCGCGGTTCACCGACAGGGAGTCGGTCCCGCGCTATGCGGCCTTCGTCCTGAGCTCCGCGAAAGCAGAGCCTGAGGTGATCGCCCTCGGATCGGTGGACGGGGTCGAGAGCCTGTTCGCACGCTGGAGCCGGGAGGCGGCCCGGGGGGCGCTCGCCCCCGATGGTGCGGCGGCCGACGCCGAGGCGTCCTACCGCGGCGCGGGCGAGGCGCTGAGGAGGTTCGTCTGGGACCCGGTCGCGCCGCGTCTCCGTGGAGTCCGGCGGGTCTTCATCGTGCCGGACGGGGCCCTGAACCTTCTGAGTTTCGGCGCACTGCCCGCGGAGGACGGCGGCTACCTGGTCGAATCCGGGCCTCTCATCCACTACCTTTCGGCCGAGCGGGATCTGACCGCAGCCGGCACGGACGGGAGCGGCGTGGCCGGAAAGCGCGCGGCCGGCCTGCTCGCCGTGGGCGGTCCCGCGTTCGACGAACGCTCGCTCTTCGCCGCCCTGGCCCCG
Source organism: Acidobacteriota bacterium (assembly GCA_031370485.1). GTDB lineage: Bacteria > Acidobacteriota > Polarisedimenticolia > Gp22-AA2 > Gp22-AA2 > JANMQK01. Next base: position 3,086 of record JANMQK010000172.1, read on the forward strand.
CTGGCGCGGCCGGTCGCCGGCGGGGACTCGCGCACCGGGGCCGCCTCGCGCACCCGGGTCGCCGCGGCGAGCGGGAGCAGCCCCGTCGCCTTCCGAGGCGATCAGGCCGCTTGCGGGAGCTTTCAGTCGATCGTCTTCAAGACGCTCCCGGCCTCGGAGCGGGAGGTGCGGGAGGTCGCGGCCCTCTGGAAGAAGTCCGGCCGCCCGATCGTCGAGCTCACCGGTGCGGCGGCGAGCGAGAGGGCCTTCAAGACGAAGGCGCCCGGCCGCGGCGTGCTCCATCTGGCCACCCACGGCTTCTTCCTCGGCGGGAAGTGCCGCTCGGCGCTGGAGTCCACCCGGGGCATCGGCGGCCTGAAGCCGGCCGAGGAGAACGGCGCGTCCCAGGTCACCGGCGAGAACCCACTTCTCCTGTCCGGCCTCGCCTTCGCCGGGGCGAACCACCGCGCCGCCGCCGGACCAGGCGAGGACGACGGAATCCTGACCGCCGAGGAGATCGCCACCCTCGATCTTCGAGGTGTCGGATGGGCGGTGCTCTCCGCCTGCGACACGGGGGCCGGAGAGGTCAAGGCGGGCGAGGGGGTCTTCGGGCTGCGGCGCGCCTTCCAGGTGGCGGGGGCGCGCACCGTCATCATGAGCCTCTGGGCGGTCGAGGACGAGGCGGCCCGGGCCTGGATGAAGGCGCTGTACGAGGCGCGCCTGCTGAGGGGGCTGGCGACGGCGGAGGCCGTGCGGGAAGCGAGCCTCACGGTCCTGCGCCACCGGCGCGCGCGAGGCGAAAGCACCCACCCCTTCTTCTGGGCCGGCTTCGTCGCCGCGGGGGACTGGAGGTGAGCCGGGCGGCCCCGGGGCTGCTCTGGCCGCGCCCGACAGCGAGACGAGCGCTCTCACACCCTCGCAACATGAGCGCCGCCTGCGCTGCCCCTGCGGCGGGACCATGCGGTCCGCACCGGGAATCCACCTTGACCTCCGCCGTCCGTCGGCGTATAGGGTCATCAATTTTCTTGATCAGCAACCGGGCGAGCCACGAGAGGCTCGCAGCGAGACCTTCCCTGAGGCGGCAGGGGTGAACCTTGGGCCATCAGATGGCCTGAATTCTGCGAATCGCCGCCGGGCACGCCAATCGTTGCGTCGCCCGGGGTTGAGGAGAGTCTGCACATGAAGACCGCGCATCTCGGATCATTGTTTCTCTGGACGCTTCTGGCGAGCGTGCTCTGGGGCAGCCCTGCGGCGGCGGCGCCAACGATTACCGACGTCATTTTCACCCGCCCGGCGCATGGCCGCGAGGGACAGCCGATCCTGATCTTCGCCGACGGCTTGGCCGACCCGGTGCGCGTCTTCTTCTCCGGCGCCGCGAGCTCGACCGTCGAGGCGACGCCGGTCAGATACGACGTCGCGCGGGGCGTGATCGCGACCCGCGTCCCCACCGGGGCGGTGACGGGGAACATGAAGATCGCCGCTGGAGGCGACGATTCCCCACCCTACTATTTCCGCGTCGACCCCGGGGGCTTCACGCAGGGAACGGATCTTCTCGAGGGCCAGGTGACGCGCGAGGAGACCGGAGCCCCGGTACCCGGGGTGTTTCTGCTCCTCCTGCGCGACACGGACTGCGACAACCAGGATTTGTACGATTTCGACGTCACCGACGCGACCGGCCACTACATGATGCACGGGGTCGATGGGGACTACCAGGTCTTCCCTTTCGCGCCTCTTAACGCGGGCCTCGCAAACGTCGCCGCGGCAACGCCTCTCCACGCGAATCCGAACACCCTCAATCTCGAGCTTCCGGGAGGCACAAGCGTGACCGGAAGGGTCGTGGACGCGGCGCCGGCGGCGCCGGCTGTTCCGCGCGCCCGGGTCAGTTTCGACTCCCTCGGATCCGGAGCCGGTGCCCACGAGGAGATTCTCGCGGACGACTCCGGCAACTTCGCCGTCACTCTTCTGCCTGGGCCGTGGAAGCTCGAAATCACCCCGCCCCTTGGCGACCGGCACGCCTTGAGCGAGTCCCGCGTTGACATCACCCCAGGGAGCCAGAACCTCCCGAACCTGCAACTAGACTCCGGGATCCGCATCAGCGGCCACCTCACGGCTGCGGATGGCTCCCCTCTGCCGAGCGTTGAGGTCTCCGCTGAGGCGACCACCCTCTGCTGCAGCAACCAGGCCGACCGGAAGACCACGGCGGGGGACGGCAGCTTCTCGCTTATCGTCCCTCCGGACCAGACCTACCAGTTGCAGACGCAGTTCGAGAACCAGTGCACCTTCGTCAATGCTCGGGCCGAGAACGTGGCCGTCACGACGAGCGATGTGACAAGGGACATCGGTGTCCAGAACGCCGCGTGCATCACCGGAACGGCCACCGACAACGCGGGTGCCGGGATCGGCCGCCTGCACATCACGGCGCGCAAGCCGGGCACCTCCGACGACGCGGCGGATACACGCACCTGCGACGACGGAACCTACCGTCTCCCGGTTCCTCCCGATGCCGCCGGCTACCTGGTCAGCACGGGTGAGAGCGATGGGAACGACTCGTCAAATCCGGTCTACGCCGCGCAGACCTGGAACAACACCCCGGGC
>JANMQK010000198.1:0-6785 GCA_031370485.1 Acidobacteriota bacterium
ACTAGACGCTGAGGTATAGGTGAACGCGGACGGCCGCACGGCGGCCGGCGCCCCGAGGTTGGTCACCTCCAGGCTGACGACGCCCGCGGTGGGACAGGACGGAGTCACCCCCGTGATCTGCGTGGGGACGGCGTATTGGACGTTCAGAAGCTTCAATCCGCCCAGGGCGACGGCGGCCCCGTACTGGAAATTGGAGCCCTGGATCGAGATGCCCGTCCCGCCGTTGCTCGGACCGGTGGCCGGCGTGATCGAGGTGATCGTGGGAGCGAGAGAGCCGGCCAGGCTCACGGCGCCGACATCGGTATCGGCGGAGACCGCGACCCCGCCCACGCGCAGAGGCGCCAGTCCGGCCGTCGTCAGGGGCGTGAAGACGAGGTCGTAGGTCCCCGGGGGCACGTAGATCGAGAACGTCCCGTCGGACGCGGTGTTGTCGCGCGAGACGAATTGGCGGATCCCGGTGGCCGACTGGAAGAAATTAAGATCCACGCCCGCCACCGGCACGGCGAGGGGGTCGAGCACCAAGCCCGAAACGACGAAGGCGCTGCGCAGGACCGCATCGAGGCCGCTCCTGGCGGCCGTGATCGATACGCCCTGGATCCGGCCGGTCTCCAGATCCGCGCGCGGCGAGCTGGAACAACTCCCCTGGGTGGAGGGCGGGACGAAGGAGACGTTGTACAGGCGTGGCGGCACGACGACGCTGTAGTTGCCGAAATCGTCGGTATTGTCGTGGGGGGTCTCGACCTTCTCCCCTGTGTAGTAATCGAAGAAGTCGAGGTCGACATTGCAGACCGGCGACCCGGAGTCGTCCCTGGCGGTGCCGGTGACGACATAGCCCTGCTCGAGGACGATGTCTCCCAGAGACAGATCGGCGCTCATCGTGACCGCATTGAAGCGCCTCGCGGCGAGAGCTGTCGTGGGCGGTGTGATGCGGACATCGTAGGTCCCCGGTACGAGCACCATCTGGAAGTTCCCACCGGCGTCGGTGCGATCGTGCGGCGTGAAGATCCGGCTGCTGCTCCCGGAAGGGTAAACGTCGAGGTTGGCGTTCTGGACGGGCGCGTTGCCCACCGTCATCGCGTGCCCGCTGATGAAGAACCCATCCGGCAGCACGACGGTGGGGAGGGTGATCGGGCTGGAGGAGGGCGGGATCGCGATCCCCGTGCTCTTGACTCCCGCCAGCCTCACCCCCGTGGGCTGGCTGTAGTCGATGTTGTACATGTCGGGAGACACGACGGCGCTGTAGGCGCCCGTGATGTTGGTGTGGTCGTCCCAGGTGAGGAGCTGCGTCCCGGAACTCCCGTAGTAGGCCGCGTTGACGTCGAACACCGGCGCGCCGCGCGCATCCGTGACCGTGCCCTGAACCAGCACCCCGGCGAGGAGCGATACGCGAGGCAGCGTCAGGTCGGCCGCGACACTGGCCGGCGGGCCGTTCTGCACCAGGTAGTGAACCGGGCTGAGCCGGCACTGTTCCGGCTTGTACCGGAGGGTGTAGGTCCCGGGCGGAACCGCCACGCTGTAGACGCCATTCGCGTCGCTGCGATCGTGGGACAGGGAAAGATCCGCCCCGGTCGCACTGTCGCGGACGTCGATGTTGACATTGTTGACGGGCGTCCCGGGACTCCCCGAGTCAAACACCGTTCCCCCGATCAGGACACCGTTCGCGAGCGCGACGGTGGCCAGCGTGACCGCGCCCGGGATTGCCACGGACAGGCGCACGGCGGTCACGTAGCGGTTCCCGGCCGGTGGTCCGAAACGGATGTCGTAGGTTCCGGGCGCAATGACGACGCTGTAGTTGCCCGAGGCGTCCGTCTTGTCCCGGACGGTATAGACCCTCTCCGTGCTGCCGGGGGGATAGAAATTGACCGCGACGTTCTGCAGGCCGACGGCGCCGGGATCAGTGACCTTGCCGCCCACGGTCACGCCGTTCGGCAGCGTCACCGGCGACGCCAGGGTGCGGCTCGCCGTCATCGAGAGGTTCTTGATCCGGTAGGCGGTATAGACGCTCCCCGCGGGAGGCGAGAACTCCACGTCGTAGACTCCGGACAGCACGGTGGCCGTGAAAGACCCTGTCGAGGACGTCAGGTTGCCGGTGGCCCCCGCCGCGCTGCCCGAGCAGGCATCGACGAAGTTGATCTGGACTCCGAGGATGCCGGTCCCGTTCTGGTCCCTGACCGTCCCCGTGAGGGTCACGAAGCCGGCCCACGCGGGCGAGGAGACCAGGAGTGCGGCGAACCAAGGGAGAATCAGGAGTATCCGTCGTCGGGGTGTCATCGTGGAGCCTCTTCCAGGAGCATCTGCTCCCTGCAAATGCGGGCGTAGAGCCCGTTCTTCCGGAGGAGTGCGTCGTGCCCGCCCTCCTCGACGATCCGGCCCCTGTCGATCACGAGGATCCTGTCGGCCCTCTGGACCGTCGAGATCCGGTGGGCGATCACGAGCGTCGTCCTTCCTTCCATGAGCCGGAGCAGCGCCTCGCGGATGAGGGTCTCCGACTCGGCGTCGACCGCCGAAGTGGCTTCGTCGAGAATCAGGATCGGCGGGTTATTGATGATCGCGCGCGCCAGGGCGACCCTCTGAATCTGCCCGCCGCTCAAGCGCTGGCCGCGCTCTCCGACCTGCGTGCGGAAGCCGTCCGGCAGTTCCTGGATGAAGTCGAAGGCGTTGGCCACACGGGCGGCCTGCCAGACCTCCTCCTCGGCCGCCTGCGGCCTGCCGTACTTGATATTGTCTTCGATCGTCCCCGCGAAGAGGAACGGCTCCTGTGTCACGAGGCCGATCCGCCGCCGCAGGGAGCCGAGGGTCACATGGCGCAGGTCCTGGCCGTCGATGAGCACCCGGCCCTCGTCCGGGTCGATGAAGCGGGGCAGGAAGCTCAGGAGCGTGGTCTTTCCCGCACCGTTCGGTCCGACCAGCGCCACGACTTCTCCGCCCTCGACCGTGACGTCGATGCCGCACAGCACCGGCACTCCCGGGACGTAGGAGAAACGCACGTCCTCGAACCGGACGCAGCCGCGACGGACCACCAGATCGAGGCTGCCGCCGGTCTCCTTCAGCGGCTCGGTCTCGTCCAGGAAGTCGAGGATGCGATCGAGGGAGACGCGCGAGGCCTGGAAGATCTCGTTCGTCCGGGCGATCCTCCGGAGCGGCGGGAAAAGCATCGCCGCCAGGGCATAAAAGGCCATCAGGCCGCCCTTGGTCATCGACTCGTCGAGGACGGCATTGCCGCCGATCCACAGGACCAGCGCGCCGCCCAGCGCCACGAATACGTTGGCGAGCGACGTGAGCCGCCCGCCGATGCGCGCCTTCTCGAGAAGCCAATCGCGCAGCCGCGACGTCTGCGCCCCGACCAGCGCCTCCTCCGCCGCTTCCTGGTGGAATGCCTTGACCACCGCCCGGCCGGCGATCTTTTCCTGCAGGTTCCCCGAGAGGGCCGAGCGCTCCCGCCGCGCCCGGCGTCCGGCCACGCGCAGCGCCGGGCTCAGCCGGACGAAGGTGAATGCGTAGAAGGGCAGGATCGACAGGACCACGAGAGCCATGCGCCAGTGAATCGAGAGAATGACGGCCACGACCACGAGGATCGTGACGACGTCCATAAGAGCGCGCAGGAACCCGTCGGTGATCATGTCGAGGACCGCGTTGATGTCTCCCATGAACCGCAGCATGATCCGACCGGTGCTGGCGTTCCGGAAGAACGGCATCGACAGCGTTTGCAGATGGCGGTAGAGGTCGATCCGCAGCTCGTAGATCATGCGCTGGCCCATCGTCTCGGAGACGATCCTCTGGGCATAGAGAAGAAGCCCCTTGGCGAGGGCGATCGCCGCCAGGCACAGGAAGATCGCCGGGAGAAAACGCCGCGGCGGGAGATCAAAGCCGAAGAGATCCAGGTGCTCGTGGTGCCTGAGGACGGCGTCGATGACCCGTTTCAGGAAAAAGGGGATGGGGACGTCGATGACGGCCAGCGTCACCGACACCAGGATGGTCAGGAAGAAAAGGCTCCGGTGCGGGCGGGCGTAGGGAAGGAGCCTCGCCATCTCCTGGAGGACGCCGCGATCCGGCCTCCCCGGCTCAACGTGGGTCGTGGTCGGCATCGGAGGGTCCTCTCAGGCGACGGAGACCCGCTGGAGGGCCTTGTCGAGCGCCCCCGAGAGGATCATTTCTCCGTTGAGGCACTTGACGCCCGTGGCCTCCTCCGACTCTGCGATCCCAAGCGGGCTGTTGGCGACCAGACCGGCGGTCGCCACGACGTTGTATCTCCATTCCCTGAGGCGACGCACCCCGGCCTCGCACGACGGGCTCTCGGGGGCGGCGTAAACTACCGCATCAATGACGGAGCGAAACCCCGGATCCTCGAGCAGGATGCGGGTCTCTCGCTGAAGGATGCCGTCCGCGATCTCGTAGACGAGGAATTCCGGCTCGTCGTCGAGAAGAACGGACCGCAGGATCGCGGCCACCCGCAGCAGCTCACTTTCGGGAAGGTAGGCCGTGGAGGGGTGGCCTGCATGCGTGAAGTCGAGCACCCGTATTGCCCCGCCATCCTCCATCATCCCCGGGTCCTTCCGGCAGGCCGTGCCGGTCAGTTTGGCGGCCGACACCCGCCGTCCCTGACCGCTGAGGCTGCGAATCGCCTGGGCGGCCGTGGTCGTCTTGCCGGAATTCATCGCAGCGCCGACCACCAGCAGCGTGAAAGGTCTGACCGCCTGGCCTGCAGAGGCCGGTCGGAGGACAAACCGCCTGAGGTTGAGAGGCTGGCCCTTGGAATCCGCCGGGCAGCCGATCCACTCCAGGACCGTCGGGTCGAGCATCTTCTCGTTCTTGCCGATCACTTCACCGCAGACTCCGCCAACACTGAGCAGGTGTCCGAGGGCGCCCGAAGCGGCGGCCCGTCCGTGGTATTGGTCGGTGGCGTACCGGTGGCCCAGCACTCCTGCGACAATGTCCCCGGGAAAGAGCACCTGCTTCTGGCCGAAGATCCCCTCGACGTCCTTGTGCTTCCCGATAGAAACCACGCGGCCCAGAATGACCGTCCCGTGGTCAGCGTCGCGGGGCACGGGGATGACTTGTGCGGCCGCTTTCCGATCCACCATGTGTGTCGCATAGGTCCATTTGATTCGAACCGTGTCGAAGTATTCCATATCAGTCCCTCGCCGAGTCCCGGCGCGGCCCATAGGGCGGCACGGGACGCAGCACCTCAGATCCATTGAATGAAAGGGAAGCCTGAAAACCAACCGGCTATGTTAGGGATGCCGGTCCGGAATCAGGCCAGGGCGCCGCCGACCAGTAGGGTGAGGTCGGTCGTGCCTTCGCGGGGACGCGGGATGGCGTGGCAGGGGCCCGATCCGAAATGAGGCCGAAGCGACTCCGGCGCCTCCCGGAACTCTCCGCGGCTCAAGAGGTGCCTGCGGAGCATGGCCAGGAAGTCTCCGGACGTGCGGATCTGCGGCGGATGAGAGAGCGCGTACTCGTTGCGTTCCATCGCCTTTTTCTTCCTGGCTCTCTTCATGCGATGGTCGCCGTCGGCCGCCCCGGCCGCTGCCTCGATTGTCTGGGGGTCGCCCTCATCGATCGCCTGGAGGAGGGTCTGCCAGGCGCGCGCGGCCCTCTCCCGCTTCTCTTCCCATCGCGCCTTGCGCACGGCGTACCGCTGGAGCTTGGCGGGATCGGAGGCACCGGAGTGGCGGCCCGTGAAATCCAGAGACCTCAGCGCCGGAGTCGCAAGGACCCCCAGCAAGACCATGCTCAGCAGGCGCTTCGACGGCGAGGTGATCATGACGGCCAAGCCTCTCCTTTATGAAGCATAAGGTACCCTTAGCCGCATTGGGCGTCAAGAGCGATTATCGTTCCCTGTCCGTCACTGGCCCGCGGTGCGACCCTGGGCCCGCAACTTGTTTCGATGAGTGGTGGAAAGACAGGGATTCATGCCCCGGCGATTTCGGGATTGCAACAGGACATATCAATGGAGACATGTCTCGCTGCGCACCTTCCTGGGCGCCTGACCCCGGCGCGCGTGCAACTCTCGTCCCGCGCGCTTCAGGCCTCCAGGCTGAAGCGGGTCGCGGCCAGACGGTGGAGCGGCCTCCAGACAACGCGGTTCAGGGTCACGACCATGACGGCCATGGCGATCGTGGCCGCGAGAAGCTGCGGGACATTGCCGCTGTCGCTCGCCTGGCTGATGACCGAGCCGAGCCCCCGCACCGACAGGACGCGCCCCCCGAAGCGGAAGTACTCGGCGATGATGCTGGCGTTCCAGGCGCCGCCCGCCGCCGTCACGAGCCCGGTGAGAAGGTAGGGAAAGATCCCCGGCAGGATCAGCCGGCGCCAGCGGTCGACAAAGCCGAACCGGAAGGCCAGCGCGGCTTCCTTGAGGTCCGCCGGAAGCGCCATGGTCCCGGCGATCACGTTGAACAGGATGTACCACTGGGTCCCGAGGAGCATCAGGACGAGTGACGCCGCACCCATCCCCCCGCCGTGCCGGATGAGCACGAGAAGAAGCACCGGGAAAAGGGCCGTCGCCGGCACCGACGCCGCGATCTGGACGATGGGCTGCGCGAACCGCGCCAGCCGCGGGCTCGAGCCGATGGCGTCTCCTGCCGGTACGGTCCAGAGCGCTCCGGCGAGCAGCGCCGCGAAGACGCGCAGCAGCGTGGCTCCGGCGCCCCGCACGACCTGACCCGCCTCGGCGGCGCCGAGAGACGCGAGCATCATCGCGGCGCGCGACGCGGCGTACAGCACCACGGCCATGACGAGCGCGGCCGCGACGCGCCAGGCCCACGAGGTCCCCGGCCCCGGGC
>JANMQK010000215.1:0-10941 GCA_031370485.1 Acidobacteriota bacterium
TCGATCAGGTCGGCCATCATCGAGCCGTCCTCGCCATGAAGACGGTAGACCTGCTTGATCCCCGGGAGGCTCGACTTGAGGGTCACTTCGCTCAGCTTCATGCGGGGGCTCCAGGCGCCCGAGTCGTCCTGGACGGCGGCCATCTTGTAAACCCCGCTCGACCCCGGGTCCCCCTGCGCCGACACCAGCCGCGTGCCGATGCCCCAGCCGTCGATCGCCGCCCTCTGGGCGCGCAGGTCATGCACGATCCATTCGTCAATATCGTTGCTGGCGACGATCTGCGTGTCGCTCAGCCCCGCGTGGTCGAGCATCCTGCGCGCCTCCGTCGATAGGTAGGCCAGGTCGCCGCTGTCGAGCCGGATGCCGCGCAGCCGCCCGCCGCGCGCTTTCATCTCGAGACCGATCGCGATGGCGTTCGGCACGCCGCTTTTCAGCGTGTCGTAGGTGTCGACCAGCAGGACGCTTTCCTCGGGGTAAAGCTCGACGAACCTCTGGAAGGCGGTCCGCTCGTCCGGAAACGCCGTGATCCAGGAATGCGCCAGGGTCCCGCGGACCGGGATCCCGTAGGTGCGCCCCGCCTCGACGTTCGAGGTCGCGGCGCACCCGCCGGCATACGCCGCGCGCGAGGCGAGAAGCGCCCCCTTCGGCCCGTGCGCGCGCCGCAGGCCGAACTCGACGACATTGTCCTCTCCCGCCTCTTCGCAGATGCGCGCCGCCTTCGTGGCGACCAGCGTCTGGTAGTTGATCAGGTTCAATAGCCCCGACTCGACCAGCTGGGCCTGGTGGAGCGGCGCGCGTACGCGCAGGAGCGGCTCCTGCGGGAAGACCGGTGTCCCCTCGGGGATGGCGTCGATGTCCCCGGTGAAACGGAATCCCTCGAGCGATGCCAGGAACTCCTCGCGGAAGATGCCGAGGCCCTTGAGATAGTCGATGTCCTCCCCGGAGAACCGCAGCTCCGTCAGGAAACGTGCCGCCTCGTCCAGTCCGCAGGCGATCGCGTAGCCGCCGTCGAAGGGGATCCGCCGGAGGAAGAGATCGAAGACCGACTGCCGGTCGCGCATGCCCGACAGCCAGTACCCCTGCATCATCGTCAACTCGTAAAGGTCGGTGAAAAGTCCCGAGAGAGGGGATTCCATGGCCTACTCCTGCCGTGCGCGCACGCGGGCGACACCCGCGTCCAGCATCGCGGTCCAGGCGGCGGCGAGGCTTCCCTCGAGGTCGATGGCGCGGCAGGCGTCCTCGGCCACCGCCACCTCGAAGCCGAGGCGCCGGGCGTCCATTGCCGTGAAATGGACGCAGAAATCGGTCGCGAGCCCCGCGACGAGAAGGCGGCGGAAGCGGCGCTCCTCGAGGTACCCGGCGAGCCCGGTGGGTGTCTCGCGGTCGTTCTCGAAGAAGGCCGAGTAGGAGTCGATCCCGGGGTGGTGCCCCTTGCGGATGATCATCTCCGCGCGCACGGCCCGAAGCCGCGGGTGCATCTCCGCGCCCTTCGTTCCCTGCACGCAGTGGTCGGGCCAGAGGACCTGCCGGCCATACGGCAGCGTGATCGTCTGGAAAGCCTTTCTCCCGGCGTGGCTCGAGGCGAACGAGACATGCCCTGGCGGGTGCCAGTCCTGGGTCAGGATGACGTGCGGGGCGCCGGCGGCCAGACGGTTGATCAGGGGCAGCACCTCGTCGGCGCGGGGGACTGCCAGGGCTCCCCCCTCGCAGAAGTCGTTCTGGACGTCCACCAGGATAAGAGCGTCGTGCTCGTGGATTCCCCCGCGGTGCCTGTCCATGCGATGGATCCTATTACATGCCTCCGATCGCGGGCGGCGGCGCGCCCCTTTCCGCCGGGGCGGGCGCGAGGCGCCTGACCGCCGCCTCGATGAGATGGGTGGCCTCCGCGGGATTGGCGTCCGGCGCGATCCACAACGGTGGACCAAGGATGAGGCGCGTCCTTCCGAAGCGGGGCCAGTAGACTCTCTCGGGCAAAACCTTCGCCGTCCCTTCGACCCGGGCCGGGATCACCGGCAGCCGCAGCTCGCGGGCGAAGATCCCGATCCCTCCCCGGAATGGTGCCGTGGTTCCCTCGGGTACGTGCCGCCCTTCGGGGAAAATCAGCGGCGAGTACCCCGCGTCCGCCAGCTCGCCGGCGTAGGCGAGGCTTTCGCGCACGGCGCCGGTCTCGGGAAGCGGCCAGGCGTTGAAGAAAAACTGCACCAGGCGCACCTGGATCCACTGAACGAAACGCTGCCACGGGGTTCCGGGTGTGTCGCGGAAGAACACCCCGTGGTAGCGGGTGGTCATTCCGGGGGTGACCCGTCCCCGCAGGCCGCGGGGGAGCCCCGCCAGGAAGAGGCCGCTGTCCATGAAGGAGTGGTGATCGGAGACCAGGAGGTAGGGGGGCGCCACACCCTTCAGATGCTCCAGGCCGCGGATCTCCGGACGGGCGTAGTGCGGGTCGTAGGGGACGATGGCGATCTCCTGGAACGCGCGTCGCATCGCACGGACGATTGGCTGTCGGACCCAGCGCGGCACCCGCAGCGGACGATGCGCGGTCACTTCCACGGACGGGCGAATCTCTTCGGACGGGCGGGGCTCCGCGGGTGGGCGCATCTCGCCGGGCGGCCGATCGCCCGTGGCCGGGACCCGCGAGGGGGGGGCAAGGATGATCGCCTCGAGATCGCCCACCGTGGCGCCGGCGAGACGGTCCTCCGGGATCCCGGCGCCAAACTCTTCCTCGAGGGCGACACTCAGCTCGACGAGATCCAGGCTGCCGAGCCCCAGCCCCTCGACCAGGCGCGTGCTCTCGCGTAGGCTTGCGGGGTCGGCCCGCGCCACCTCGGCGACCAGGCGGCGGACGGCTCCGGCGCCGGTCGTCGCGGCGCCCGAGGCCGGAGATCGTTCGCGCTCCTGGGCAAGTACCTTCTCGATCACGAGCACCTTGCGGACCTTGCCGATGGCCGTCCGCGGGAAGTCGGGCTCGGTCCAGACGGTGTGCCCGCGCACCCGCTGCTTGGGCATGAGCCGCTCGTTGGCGCGCTCGACCGCCGCCATCGGATCGGCCCCCTTCTCCATCAGGAGGACGGCATGGACCCGGTCCCCTCCTTCGACCGGCAGGCCGACAACGCAGGCCGCGCGCACGCCGGGCAGGCCGTCGAACGCCGCCTCGACATCAACCGGGTAGACGTTTTCTCCTTCGCTCGTGACGATGACGTCCTTCAGCCGCCCGCGGATCAACAGCTTCCCGGAGGGGTCCATCTCGCCGACGTCCCCGGTGTGGAACCAGCCGTCCTCCGTCGGCTTCTCCTTGCTGCCGAGATAGCCCTGGGTGACATTCGGCCCGCGGATCAGCACTTCGTTCCCGGGCCCCAGCCGCACCTCGACGGCGCGCATCGGACGCCCGACGCTGGCGCCGGTCCTGTCGAACGGGTTCGAGAGTGAGACGATGGGCGCCGCCTCGGTCAGGCCGTAGCCCTGGATGACGAGGTAGCCGGTGTCTCTCCAGAACCGCAGCACCTCCTCGGGAAGGGCCGCGCCGCCAGCGACCATCAGCCGGAAACGCAAGCCGAACATCCGCTGCACGCGCCAGAACGCCGCGGCCTGGACATAGAAGGGCCGCCCCTGCAGCCGCTTCTGCCGCGCCTCGAACGCCTCGAGCCGGCCGCGTTCGTGCAGGTTGCGCCGGACCTCCGTTGCCAGAAGATCCAATAGCCGGGGGACAGTGAACAGCCCCCAGGCCCGCTTGCGGCGCGCGACCTCCATCACCTCGCGGGGGCGTGGCGGAACGATGACGACGGTGAACCCCATGGTCAGAGAGAGAAAGACATTCATCGTCTGCCCGAACATGTGGGAGAGGGGAAGGGTGGAGATGAAACGCAGGCTCCCGAAGGGCCGGACGAGATGCTCCCGCTTGCGGAACCCCCGCTCGATGGGCGCGAGATCGGAGATCAGGTTGCCATGCGTCAGGACGACCCCCTTGGGCTCGCCGGTCGTCCCCGAGGTGAAGATCACCTCGGCGCGGTCGTCCGGTCCCGCCGCGGTCGCGCCACTTCCTGCCGCGCTCGCGCCGCCGCGGCCGGGAGGCGCGCCCGCCCACGATCCCATCTCGATGAGACGCGCCTGCGGAGGGGGCACGAGGCCCCGGGGGCCGATCACGATGCGCGCGCCGACGATGGCCGCCACCCTGGCGCGAAGATCGGCGGAGGCCATCGGCTCGAGAGGGACGGCGACGCCGCCCGCCTGCAGGGTGCCGAGGAGCGCTTCGACCCAGTCGGGGGAATCGGGTCCCTGGATCAGGACGTGCTCGCCACGCTTCAGTCCCGACGCCGCAAGCGCCGCGGCGCAGCCGTGGATGCGGCGGTGCAACTCGGCGTAGGTGCGGCGGCGCCAGCGGACCCCTTCCTTCCACAGGTAGGCCTCGCGATCGCCGAAGGGGGCCAGCCGCTCGACGTAGGAGAGAAGGTTCGCGCGATCGGTCACGGCTTCGCCTCGTCGAACGACCAGCGGCCCCGGCGCGTCGGCGCGCGGAGGGCCTTCGAGAGCGCGTCCAGGAAATCGCCGCGCGGCCACTCGGTCGCGCCGAAGCGCTCGGCGTTCGGAGTGTGGATCTGGCAGTCGAAAAGCGCGAATCCCCAGGCGCGGATCTGGTCGATGAGCCGGACGAGGGCGGTCTTCGAGGCGTCGGGCTCGCGCGTGAACATCGACTCGCCGTAAAAAACCCCGCCCAGCGACACTCCGTACATGCCGCCGACGAGTCGGCCTTCCCTCCAGGCTTCCGCCGAGTGCGCGTAACCCTCCGCGTGAAGCGCGCAGTAGGCGCGGATCATGTCGCGGTTGAGCCAGGTGCCGAACTGCCCGCGCCGGGGAGCGATGGCGCAGGCGCGGATGACCTGCTCGAAGGCGGTGTCGAGTTTCAGCTCGAAAAGGCCGCGCCGCAGCGTCCTTTGCAGGCTGCGGCTCACATGCAGCCTCTCCGGAAGGAGCACCATCCGGGGGTCGGGCGAGAACCAGAGGATGGGCGCCTTCTCGTACCAGGGGAAGATCCCCCGGGAGTAGGCCTCGAGAAGGGTGGGTGTCGTGAGCTCACCGCCGACCGCGACGAGGCCGGACGGATCCGCCTTGCGCGGATCGGGGAACGGCATGCCGGGCTCGAGCCACGCGACCCTCATCCGCCCTCACGCTCTGCCGGCGGGTGCTCTGCGGCGCAGGAGTCTCCGGGTGACCAGCACCAGGAGGGCCGCCGCGGCCAGCGCCGCGATCATGGGGAGAACGACCGCCAGCAGCGCCAGGAAGATTGCCCCCACCAGCTCGATGCTGGCGAGGATCGGGTTCCCGAGGCCCCCTGTCGAGAGGGTCGAAAGAAGTCGCGTCCCTGTGGTCAGGGACTGGACCGCGCCGGCCGCTCCGCCGCCGGCGATGATCGCCAGGGTCCATCGAAGGTAAGGGTCGAGGGTCGTGACAACCGACGCGGTGATCACGGCGCCGGCGACGATGGCCACGGGTGTCGCGGCGACGTCGAGCGCGTGGTCGAGCCACGGGACGCAGTACGCCGCCACTTCCAGGACGGTCGCCACCGCCAGGGTGACGAGGGCCGGCGTCTCCCCGATCCAGGAGAAGTCGGGGGCCAGGGTCAGGTGACCGCCACGCGCGGCGACGCTCACGACCAGAAGCGGCGCGAAAACTCGCAGCCCGCAGGCGGCGCTGAGCGCGAAGCCGAGGCAGATTTCGAGAAGAATCTCCACGCATGGCCCTCCGTCCGGCCGCACGTGCGATGATAGACCAGCCTCCGGGAAAGACGAAGCGAGGAAAGGCGGCGTGACGATGATTATCGAGACGGCGGTCCATCCCCAGTGGATTTCGAACACCTACCTCGTGGCGGAAGGGGAGGGGGGCGCCGCAGTGTTCGTGGACAGCGGCGGCCCGGTCGAGGCGCTTCTCAAGCAGGTCCGCGCCCGCCGCCTGCGGGTCACGCACATCCTCAACACGCACCGCCACGGGGACCATGTCGCCTGCAACGACGTCCTGAAGCGCGAGACCGGGGCGCGCCTCTGCGCCCACCGGATGGACGCCGTCTCCATCGGCGGTGTCGACGAGCCGCTCGACGACAACCAGGTGATCACGACCGGCGGCCTGGAGATCCGCGTGCTCCACATTCCCGGGCACACCTCGGGGCAGGCGGCATTCGTGGTCAACGGCGCTCTCTGCTTCACGGGCGACACGCTCTTCCGCCGCTCGATCGGCAGCACCACGGCGCCCGGCCACACGACGTTCGTAGATCTGCGCCACTCGCTCGTCGAACGGCTGCTGGGCCTGCCGGACGCGACGCGGATCCTCCCCGGACACGCCGAAGAGACCACGGTGGGGGAGGAGCGGGCCGGGAACCCGTTTCTTCGCGTGATGCTGGGGCTCGATCCGGAGGGGCGGGAGAGCGCGCGGTACGAAGGACGGGATGTGCGGCTGATCGTCCGGGCGCGCGACTACGACGGCGGCACGAAGGCCTGGATCCGCTTTCCGGACGGCGAGGACGCCACCGTGCCGGGATCGCGCGTTTCGATCAAGCCGCCTTCAGCTTGATGCCGGCGCGCTCGAAAAGCCCCTTGAGCTCGAGCTTGTTGACGGCGTTGTAGTAGGCCTCGTCGGCGTCGATGACGTTTCTTCGCACGAGGTCGTAAAGCGCGTCGCCCAGGGTGACCATGCCGCTCCCTTTCCCGGTCTGCATGATTGACGGGATCTGGAAGGTCTTTCCCTCGCGGATCAGGTTGCTCACGGCCGAATTGACCAGAAGGATCTCCAGGGCGGCGATCCGGCCTCCCGACTTTTTCCGGCAGAGCGTCTGCGCGATGACCCCTTTCAGGCACTCGGAGAGCATCGTGCGCACCTGGTTCTGCCGGTCGGCCGGGAACTGGTCGATGGCCCGGTCGATCGTCGAAGGGGCGGTGTTCGTGTGCAGGGTCCCGAAGACGAGGTGCCCCGTCTCGGCGGTCTCGATGGCGATCGCGGTCGTCTCGAGGTCGCGCATCTCGCCGACCAGGACGATATCGGGGTCTTCGCGCAGCGCCGCGCGCAGGGCGGCCTTGAACCCCATCGTGTGCGATCCCACCTCGCGCTGGTTGATCAGCGCTTTGCGGGGAGGGTGGACGAACTCGATCGGGTCTTCGATCGTGATGATGTGCACGGGGCGCGTGCGGTTGATGTGATCGATCATCGCCGCAAGGGTCGTCGACTTGCCGGACCCGGTGGGACCGGTGACGAGCACCAGGCCCTTGTGCAGGTTGCATAGTTCGAGGACCTGCTTGGAGAGCCCCAGCTCCTCGACCGTGGCGATCTTCGACGGGATGACCCGGAAGACCCCGCCCATGCCCTTGTGGTCGAGAAACACGTTGCAGCGGAAGCGCGCCACCTTTTCGATCTCGTAGGAGAAATCGGTGTCGTGCCTCTCCCTGAATTCCGCGAGCTTCCCCTCCGGCACGATCGGCATGATCATGGCGCACACCTGCTCGGCCGAGAGCGGCTTGATCTCATCGAGCTTGACGATGTCGCCGTGCTTGCGGAACATCGGTGGATGCCCCGAGGAGAGGTGCAGGTCCGAACAATCCTCCTTGACCATCCTGTGGAACAGCGCGTCGATGTTTGGCGCCGGCCCGTCCAGGACCGCCGCGACGGCCGCCGGACCGTCGGTGGCCGTCACCGGGTGCTCGGTGGCGTCCCGCACATCGTCGGTCGCGGGCGCCGCCTCGAGCCGCAGCGTGGCCCCGTTGCGGACGAACCGGACCTGCACGCTGCCGTTCGGAGACGCGTAGGAGAATTCCCGGTCGCCCTCTGCTCCGATCTCCTCGGCCAGATCCGCGGGCGCGATCTCCTCCACCAGCGCCTGGATCTGCGCCGACGTGACCGGCTGCGGCCCCGCCGGCCGTCGTTTCTGGGCGACGACGAACACGACGCGCTCTCCCGAGGCGAGGATGACGCGCTCGGCGCGGTTCTGGGACATGGCCTGGAGGAACTTGTCAATGCGGGCCAACGGCGCTTCTCCCGGGTCGCGTCAACAGGCGACGATGCTCACGATGCGTTGCTTGTTGATCAGGTGGACCAGACCCTCGTGTCGCAGTCTCAGGAAGCGATCCCCGGCGTTCAGGAAATCTTGCAGCCGCCTGCGATCCGCCGGCATCACGTATTCGACCGAGCCCCTGAGATGCCCCCCGCCCTCCAGCACGACTTCGACATCCTGGATTGTCGGCCCGCCCGGGCCGTCGCTGCCGGCCAGCACCCCCTCGACGTCCTCTTCGCACTCCTCGGGCACCGACACCACGGAGACCGCGTCGCGCTGGAGCAGAAGCACCTGCCCGTCCCCAGAAAGCGCGGGGAAAAACGACTCGATCCCGTTCAGCATGTCGCTCGGTCGTTCGAAGCCATCGTGGGACTTCGCCTGCTCCGAGATATACAGGGTCAGCTCGGCGGCAGGCCTGCCGGCGACTGTCACCGCGGCCTTAAGCTCACGCTTTGGTACACGATACACGTCGGTCAAGAGATCGGCTCCGCAAGCGACCAATCCCTAAAATTGTGCCTCGACCCCGCACAAGTCAAGGCGGGTGGGGGGGAAACAGCTGCAATCGGCGGATAACCCGCGGATTGCCTGTTAAACGAGGCAGAGGCGAAGAGGAGTATGGCGGGCTATCTGCTTGAAGTCCGCGTCGGGGCTCAGGAGTTCTGCTCCAACGTCGAGGCATGTCTGGGCGATGACACAGTCCACGGCTCCACGCACCGTGACACCCTTGCGTCGGAGCCTGCGGAACAAGCGGGCTGCCCGCACGTGACAGCTCACCGTCGGGTGAATTATCGGGAGCGATAGGAGGACCTTCCGGGCTTGCTGGAACCCGGTATCGGTTCGGAATCCCTGGAGAACCTCCGTGACGATGATCGGAATCACTGACAGATCCTCCTCTCTCTCGAGGGCCTGGTCGAGGCGCGCCGCGTGAGGGGTCGCAACCCCGTTGAAGAAACCGGCCCAGGTATTCGAGTCAACGATGATCATCCCCTGGACGTGCGGGCAGAGCGCCAGGACTCGACGTCGCCTTCCCACTCGAGTTTGCCCCGAAGACGACGCATCGCGCGATACAGGCTGCCCTTCTGCACCAGACGCCGGAGAGCGATATCCACGGCCTCCCGCTTGGACTTGGCCCCGGTCAGGCGTCTGGCCGTCTCAACGAGATCGTCGTCAATCTCGATGTTCGTTCGTCCCATGTTTGAACTCCCCCAAGAGTTGATACACCAATATACGACCTCTTGGTGTATATCGCAAGGTCGGACTATTCATGGTAGCAAGAGGGCCGTTTCCACGGTCGCGTGCACCATTGCCCGGGCAGCATGGACGGGGGCGCGAAGCAGTCTTGTTCGTGGTAGGTTGATCGGCATCAGGAGATCCGATGAATCGACGTGAAGCGCTCGGCAGGATCACGATTGGGACCATGGGCGTCGTCATGGCTCGAGGAGGACCGTCCATGGCACAAGAACCGGGCGCCCCTGCTCTGGGCACCCCTGCTCCGAGCGTCACGCCATCGGGAGCCGCCCGCGTGCCGCAGGGGCAGCACGCGGTGAAGCCCCTTCCCTTCGACCCGAAGAAACTTCGGGGGCTGTCGGAAAGGCTTCTGGTCTCGCACCACGACAACAACTATGCCGGCGCCGTGAAGAACCTCAACAAGGTCGAGGAGGAGCTGTCGCGGGTCACCGCCGACACGCCCGGGTTCATCGTCGGCGGCCTCAAGGAGCGGGAGCTCACGTTCACCAACTCGGCGGTCCTGCACGAGCTCTACTTCGGCAACCTGGGGGGCGACGGCCGGGCCGTGGGGCCGATCCAGAAGGACCTCGCGAACGCCAGCGGGTCGTTCGCGCGCTGGGAAGAGAGGTTCCGGGCCACCGGCATGAGTCTCGCCGGGGGAAGCGGCTGGACCGTTCTCGACCTCAATTTTCATACCGGGGACCTGCGCACCTACTGGTCCGGGAACCACACCCAAATGCCCGCCACCGGGATTCCGCTGCTGGTCATGGACATGTACGAGCACGCCTACCAGATGGATTACGGAGCCGCGGCGGCGAAGTACGTCGATGCGTTCTTCCAGAACATCAGCTGGGATGAAGTGAACCGGCGGCTTGAGCGCGCGCGCAAGGCCGCCGCCGCGCTCACCGCCTGAGCGCGCCCGCGCGTCCGCGCCTCCGGCTGCGGCGGAAGCCTGGACTGACGGCTCATGGGGCCTGACGGCTCCAGGGACGAGAAGGCTCCAGGGACGAGAAGGCTCACGTGGCTCGTGGACTTGGCATCCCCCATACGCTATATTCCCGCGTATGAACTTCGCGGCCCGGGCAGTTTCAGCGACGGCGGTGCTCGCCACGCTCCTGCTCCCATGGGCGGCGGGCGTGGTCCTCGTTGCGCATTTCGCCAGTGAAGGACACCACCATGCGCGGCCGGCCGCCCATGACGCCAGGGCCGTCGATCTGGTCGTGCACGGGCATCAGCACGAACCGGGCACCCCCCTGCATCAGCACACGCTCGTTATCTCGAAGCCGGCGGCGTCAACCACGAGGTTCTCTCTCATCCTGGAGCTGGCGACATTCGTACTCTCCGTACAGGCGCCCTCGAACCACGCCACGAGATCGATCGCCGCGCCTGCGGACCTTGCGCACGGCCCACCCTCCGTAACCGGCGCGTCCCCGATTCTCCGAATCTGATCAACCCCGAGGCCTGAAAGCTTCGCACGGGGTCGCGGGCCGGTCTGCCGGCGCGGCCAATCCTGGGAACGATCACGGAGGATCATCATGCATGGACCGTTCATCACGGTCGTCCTGGTGCTTTTGCTGGCACCGGCCGCCCGTGCCCAGCAGGTCACGGAGGAGGAATTTCTCGCGGCGCTGGACGAGGGCCACGTCGCCGTCCGTTCGCTCACCGAGGGCCTCGCCCGCGCCGAG
>JANMQK010000218.1:0-2304 GCA_031370485.1 Acidobacteriota bacterium
GGTGCGGGTCCAGGACAAGGAAGCCGCGATCGCCACCCTGGCGCGCAAGGCGAAGCTGAATGACCTGGTCCATCGCGTTCTCGGCGTGCTGATCGAGAACCGGCGGCTGGGCGCACTGCCGGCGATCGCGGAGGCGTTCCGCCCCATCAAGGACGAGCGGCTGGGGATCGTCGCGGCCGAGGCGACCCTCGCGGTCCCGCTCCAGCCGGCCCAGCAGAAGAAGTTCAAGGAGGCGCTCGAGAAGATGACGGGTCGCACCGTGCGGCTCACCCTGAACGTGGACCCCGCCGTCCTGGGGGGGGCGCGCACGCGCGTCGGCTCCCGGGTGTACGACGGAACACTGAGATCGCAGCTCGAGGTCCTGCGCCGGCGCCTGGTGGCGGCGCGCTAGGTCCGGGCACGACGGACGAGGAGAGGGCATGGCGGAGATCAAGGCGGACGAGATCGCGAGTGTTCTGAGGCAGCAGATCGAGGGATTCAAGGCGGGGGTTGACGTCTCCGAGGAGGGCTCGATCATCTCCGTTGGGGACGGCATCGCCCGGATCTACGGCCTGGAAAACTGCATGGCGGGCGAGCTTCTCGAGATGCCGCACGGGGTCTTCGGGATGGCGCTCAACCTCGAGGAGGAGGCGGTCGGGGCGGTTCTCCTCGGCGATTACGTCAAGATCAAGGAAGGGGACACGGTCCGCCGCACCGGCCGGATCATGGACGTGCCCGTAGGCGAGGCGATGGTGGGCCGGGTCGTGAACCCGCTCGGCCAGCCGCAGGACGGCAAGGGCCCGGTTGCGACCGTCCGGACCGGCGTTCTCGAACGGATAGCCCCGGGTGTCCTCGACCGCCAGCCGGTCAAGGAGCCGCTGCAGACCGGCTTGAAGGCCATCGACGCCATGATCCCGATCGGGCGCGGGCAGCGCGAGCTGATCATCGGCGACCGGCAGACCGGCAAGACGGCCATCGCCATCGACACCATCCTCAACCAGAAAGATTCCGGCGTCATCTGCATCTACGTCGCCATCGGCCAGAAGCGTTCGACCGTCGCCCAGGTCGTGAAGGCGCTCTCGGACGCGGGGGCGATGGCGTACTCAATCGTCGTCATCGCCTCGGCCTCCGAGCCCGCAACACTGCAGTACATCGCCCCCTACAGCGGCTGCGCCATGGGCGAGTACTTCCGGGACAACGGCAAGCACGCCCTGGTGATCTACGACGACCTCAGCAAGCACGCCGCGGCCTACCGCGAGATCTCGCTGCTTCTCCGCCGGCCGCCCGGCCGCGAGGCCTACCCGGGGGACGTCTTCGACCTGCACTCGCGTCTATTGGAGAGGGCCTCGAAGCTCAGCGACGAGCTCGGCGCCGGCTCGCTCACCGCCCTTCCGGTGATCGAGACGCAGGCGGGGGACGTGTCGGCCTACATCCCCACGAACGTCATCTCGATCACCGACGGGCAGATCTACCTCGAGGGGGACCTCTTCTTCTCGGGCATCCGTCCGGCGGTGAACGTCGGCCTGTCGGTCAGCCGGGTCGGGGGCAACGCGCAGATCAAGGCGATGAAGCAGGTGGCGGGCACACTCAGGCTGGACCTGGCGCAGTATCGCGAGATGGCGGCCTTCGCGCAGTTCGGCTCGGATCTCGACAAGGCCACCCAGGCACAGTTGAACCGCGGCCGCAGGCTCACAGAAATTCTGAAGCAGGGACAGTACCAGCCCCTTACGGTCGAGAAGCAGGTGATCGTGCTGTTCGCCGGGGTCAACGGCTATCTCGACGACCTGGAAATCGAGCAGATCCGCCCCTTCGAAGAGGCGCTCTACCGCCATCTCGACGGGCCCGGGAGGGGGGTGGGGCGCAAGCTCATCGAGAAGAAATCGATCGACGATGCCCTCAAAGCCGAGTTGAAGAAGATGCTGGATGATTTGAAGAAGGACTTCGCGGCGAGGACGGCGGCCGCCTGACGGCCGCGCCCTCCGCAAGGACACGAATCGATGGCCAACGTCCAGGACTTCCGCACCCGCATCCGAAGCGTCCGTAGCACGCAGCAAATCACCCGCGCGATGAAGCTCGTGGCGGCCTCGCGCCTCCGCCGTTCGCAGGAGCGGATCCTGTCGGCCCGGCCGTACGCGCGGAAGATGGCCGAGGTACTCGCGTCGCTCGCCAAGCGCGCCAACCCGGAAAAGCACCCTCTCCTGGCGCGGCGCGAGGAAAAGCGCGTGCTGCTCGTGGTGATCTCGGCGGACAAGGGGCTTTGCGGCTCCTTCAACACAAACATCTTGAACCGGGCCAAGTATTTCCTCGACGAACCGGGGGAGCGCG
>JANMQK010000222.1:0-2163 GCA_031370485.1 Acidobacteriota bacterium
CCGCTGCGGGCGACCGCTTCAAGCCCTTCCCGACCATGCTCGTCAACGGAGCGGCCACCATGATAGGCGCGCTCCTCGGCTCGTGCTTCCCCACCACCGTCTACATCGGCCATCCCGCCTGGAAGGCCCTGGGGGCGCGGCGCGGGTACTCGATCCTGAACGGGGTGGTGATCACCCTTCTCTGCACCACCGGCCTCATGAGCCTGGTCCTCGCCATCGTGCCGAAGGAGTCGGCTTCCGCCATCCTGCTCTTCGTGGGCCTCGTCATCGCCGCGCAAGCTTTCGAGGTGACGCCGCCGCGGCACTTCCCCGCCGTGGTCTTCGGCCTGGTGCCGCACATGGCGGCCTGGGGCGTGGGCATTCTCGACACGCTGGCGACCGCGGCCGGCACGTCCGTCGCGGCCATCGGCCCCGAGGCCATTCGTCGAGCGGGGCTGAGCTACTCCGGCCTGCGGACCCTGGGCTCAGGATCGCTGCTCACCTCGATGATCCTCTGCGCGATGACGATCGCCACCATCGACCGGCGCCTGCGGACGGCGGCGGGCTGGGCGGCCACCGCGGCCGCGCTCTCGTGGCTGGGCCTGATCCACGCGGATCGCATCGGCTGGGGCGAGGCGCCGCAAGCCGCCCTCGGCTACGTGCTCGTGGCGGTCCTGCTGGGACTCATGTCGCGGTTCTCCCCCGAGGAAGCGCCTTCCACGGCCGGCGCCTAGGAGTCCGTCCGAGTAAACACGTTTTCTCTTCCTCGAACGGGTGGAGGTTTGGATAATGGTGCATGTCCAAGACCTTCCGGCCGTACGAGCCGGACCAGTTGATGCTGCTGCCGCCTGCTTTGTCGGACTGGATGCCTGAGAATCACCTGGCTCGGTTCGTGAGCGATATGGTGGACGGGCTCGACCTTTCTGCGATCGAGGACACCTACAACGAGGAGCGGGGCTACCCGCCGTACCACCCTCGGATGATGGTGAAGGTGCTCTTGTACGGGTATGCGACGGGAACGTACTCGTCGCGTCGGATCGAAACCAAGCTTCAAGACAGTGTGGCGTTTCGGTTTCTCGCGGCGGGCAACCAGCCGGACTTTCGGACCATCAGCGATTTCCGAAAACGGCACGGTGAAGCGCTCTCGGAGCTGTTTGGCCAGGTGCTGCGACTGTGCCGGAAGGCCGGTTTGGTGAAGCTGGGACGTGTGGCGGTGGACGGGACGAAGATCCAAGCGAACGCCTCCAAGCACAAGGCGATGAGCTACGGGCGAATGAAGAGCACGGAAGCAACCTTGCAGCGCGAAGCGGATGATCTGTTGCGACGAGCGGAGGAAACGGACGAGGAAGAGGATCGGCGCCACGGGAAGGACCAGCGCGGTGACGACCTGCCCGCAGAACTGGCCCACCGCGAGAGCCGGCTGAAGAAGATCCGCGAAGCGATGGCGGCGCTCAAGGCCGAGGCAAAGGAACAAGCGCGGGCCGAGGGCAAGGACCCGCGGAGAGCCCAGCCAGAAGACAAAGCCCAGCGGAACTTCACCGATCCTGAGTCGCGCATTCAGAAGCAGGGTCAGAACTACATCCAGGGCTACAACGCCCAGGCGGCCGTGGACGGGCATGCTCAAGTGATCGTGTCGCAGCACGTCACGTCCATGCAGCCCGATGTGAATGAGCTGGTTCCGGTAGTGAAGCGGATCTACAAACTCCTGCGTGCGAAGCCGAAGCAAGTGCTGGCCGATGCTGGGTACTGGTCTGAAGCCAACGTCGATGCTCTGGAAGAGATGGGTGCGGATCCGTTCATTGCCACCCAGCGGCGCAAGCACAGCGATCCTTTGCCGCCCGCTCCACGGGGCAGACCCCCCAAGGGGCTTTCGCCCAAGCAGCAGATGGCCCGGAAGCTGCTCACAAAACGCGGTCGGGCCATCTACGCTTGGCGCCAGATCCTTCCCGAGCCAGTCTTCGGCCAGATCAAGCACGCGCGTGGATTCCGGCAGTTTCTCAGGCGGGGTGTACAGAGGGTGGGCCAGGAGTGGTCGATGATCTGCACCGCCCACAACATCCTGAAGCTCTACCGAGCCACGACATGAGCCACACAACCGCCGACCTCCATCAGCCCACCCGGCGGCTCGCGCCCAGCCTCCAGTGCAGGAACCCTTCATCCGCGACCATCCCACCCTCGGCGCCG
>JANMQK010000239.1:0-22593 GCA_031370485.1 Acidobacteriota bacterium
GAGAGGTCGTCGGCGTGAACACGGCGATGATCCTGCCGGCCCAGGGACTCTGCTTCGCCATCGCGATCGACACCGTCAAGTTCGTCGCCGGGCGCCTCATCAAGGACGGCTCGATCCGGCGCGGCTACCTGGGTGTCGGCGGCCAGAACGTCGACCTTCCCCGCCGGGTCTCGCGGGCGCACGGCCTCCCGGCCGCGACCGGCATCCTGGTCGTCTCGATCGAGCCGGACAGCCCGGCGCGGCGCGCCGGTCTCCTCGAGGGAGACGTCATCGTGGCCTACGGCGGGCACCCGGTGGCGGGGATCGACGATTTGCACCGCCTGCTGACCGACACCCGTATCGGCGTCCGCGCCCCGCTCTCCGTCCTGAGGGGCGGCGCGAAGATCGCCCTCGATGTCCTGCCGACCGGCTCGCCGCGATAGTCGGCCTGGCACCGCGTCAGCCCGACTCGACTCTCCGGGCGGCATGAAAAAAGGGCGGGGCACGTGGCCCCGCCCGTTTCGTTTACGCTGCCTGCAAGCCTGTTACCAGCCTACCCGCCCGCGCCCTCCAGGAAGGCCCGGAGGCGCTGGCTGCGGGAGGGATGACGGAGTTTCCTGAGGGCCTTGCTCTCGATCTGGCGGATGCGCTCGCGGGTGACCGCGAAGGACTGGCCGACTTCCTCGAGAGTGTGTTCAGACCCGTCGCCGACGCCGAACCGCATCTTGAGGACCATTTCCTCCCGCGGGGAAAGGGTCTTCAGGACCTTCTGCGTCTGTTCCTTGAGATTGAGCTGGATGACCGCTTCGACCGGCGACGTGACGCCGCGGTCCTCGATGAAATCCCCTAGATGCGAGTCCTCTTCCTCGCCGATCGGAGTCTCGAGCGAAATCGGCTCCTGGGCGATCTTGAGGACCTTCCGCACCTTGGCCACCGGGATGCCCATCTTCTTGGCAATTTCCTCGGGGGTCGGCTCGCGCCCGATCTCCTGGACGAGGGCCCGGGAGGTGCGGATGAGCTTGTTGATGGTCTCGATCATGTGGACCGGGATCCGGATGGTGCGCGCCTGGTCGGCGATCGCCCGGGTGATCGCCTGCCGGATCCACCAGGTCGCGTAGGTCGAAAACTTGTAGCCGCGCTTGTACTCGAACTTGTCCACCGCCTTCATCAGCCCGATGTTCCCTTCCTGGATGAGATCCAGGAACTGCAGGCCACGGTTCGTGTACTTCTTGGCGATGGAAACGACAAGGCGAAGGTTGGCCTCGACCAGCTCACTCTTGGCCCTGGCCGCCATCGCCTCGCCCAAGCGGATCCCCTCGGCGGTCTGGCGGATCTCCTCGGGGGTGGTCTCCATGTTGCGCGCCGTGCGGACGATCTCCTCCTGCGCGGCCTTGATCTTCTCGCGCAGGTCGCGGCGGTTCTTGAGATCCTTCGTCATTTTGAGGCGGCGCTGGTAGGAGCGGATGTCGCCATCGAGATCGTTCATCCGCGCGGCCGTCTCCTTCATCTTCCGGGACAGCTCCTTGATCTTGCCGGTCACGAGACCCATGTCGCGGATCACGCGGCCGATGTGGACACGCACGCGCGCCAGCTCGCCGAGGACTTCCTTGTAGCGCTTCGATCCCTCGGTCAGGCGGGCCAGGTGCTTCTGCTGCTCTTCAAGCTTGCGGCTCAGGCGGTTGACCCGGTTCATCGCGTCGAGCACCTGGCGGCGCTTGCGATCGGCCGAGTCCTCCTCCTCGTCATCCACCGTGATCAGGCTCTCGACGTTGATCTGCTTGACGCGGATGCGCTGGGCGTAGTCGAGCATCTGGTTGATGACGTGCTTGCTGCGGGACAGCGTCTTGACCACGTTCTTCTCGCCGCGCTCGATGCGGCGGGCGATCTCGACCTCCCCCTCGCGCGTCAGGAGCGGAACGGTGCCCATTTCCCGCAGGTACATGCGGACGGGGTCGTTCGTCTTCTCCAGCGCGCCGGGGGCGACCTCGACCTTGGCCTCCTCCTGGTCCTCCTTCTCGGCGGACTTTTCCTCGACCTTGGCCTTGTACTTCTCCTCGGAGTCGACCATCTCGATCCCTAGGGAGTCAAAGAGGAGGAACATGTCGTCGAGGTCCTCCGGAGAATGCACCTCCTCCGGCAGCACGTCGTTCACCTCGTCGTAGAGGAGATACCCCCTCTCCCGGCCGAGGTTGATCAACTGCCTGACCTCCTCGTACTTCTCTTCAATGCCCAAAGCCGTTCTCCTCATCAAGCCGAGGCCCGGGGAAGGGCCTCGATCTTTCTTTTCAGGGTCGTCTTGCGGCGGAGCAGCTCGTCAACCTCCCCGGCCGTACTGCCCGATTCCAGGCGCTTCTGGATGTCCCCCATCTCCCGCTCCAACCGGGCCGCCCGAAGCGCAACCAGGCAGCCACGGCCCTCTTCCAGGGTCGCGGCCGGATGGGATTTCGCCGCGATCCTGATGAACACATCCCGTGCGTCGTCACTGATTTCGGCGCCGACCCGAGCATACGTGACCTCCTCACCAATTTCCACGAGCCGCCGGACCACCCGGACGACCTCCTGCACCCGGCTGGCCTCAAGGTCGGCCTCCTCGATCTCCTCGAGGAGGGCCACCCTCACCTCCGCGCCGTCGAGCAACGCCCGCACAAGCCTCGATTCCGCCTCGCTCTCGAAGCGGCTCCGGACCGCGGCCGACGCCCCGCGAGGGCTGATCTCCTTGCGGCGCTCGCGGACCGCGTCCTTGAGCTCCTGCAGGACCACCCGGTCCTCGATCCCGAAGACAGTCGAGAGCATCTCGACGTATCCGGCCCGCCTTATCGGGTTATCGAGCCTGGCCAGAAACGGCAGCACTCCATTCATCGCCTCGACCTTCCCCTTCGAACTTGAGAGATCCACCCTCGCCGCGACCTCGCGGGTCAGGTACTCGATGTAAGGCAGCGCCTCCTGCAGCCGGCGCCGGTAGGCGTCCCCGCCCTCCTCCCGGACGTACAGGTCCGGGTCCTTGCCCGGCGGCAACGCCACGACCCTGACCTCGAAGCCATTCTCCAGCAGGACCTCGAGGCTCCGGCGCGTCGCCGTCCTCCCCGCAGCGTCGGGATCGAAATTCATCACCACGCTGTCGGTATATCTCTTCAAGAGCCGCACATGCCCGGTGGTGAACCCGGTGCCCAGGGTCGCCACCGCCTGCGTCACGCCCGCCTGGTGAAGGGCGATCGCGTCCAGGTACCCTTCGACGAGGATCGCGTGCCCGACCTTCCGAATCGCCTCCTTCGCCAGCGGCAGCGCGTAGAGGTTCTCGCCCTTGCTGAACGCCGGCGTATCCGGCGAGTTCAGGTATTTCGGCTCGCCGGCGCCGATCGTCCTTCCCCCGAAGCCGACGACCTCGTCGGCCAGGTTCACAATCGGGAACATGACGCGGTCCCGGAACCGGTCGTACGTCCGGCCGGTCTCCTCCTTGCGGCCGAGGAGGCCCGCCAGGACCGCTTCGTTTTCCCGTCCGTCCCGCTGACCTGCTCCCCGCGATGCCAGGTGATCCTTGAGGCCGCTCCACCCCTCGGGGGAGCATCCAAGCTGGAACCTTTCAATCGCCTCGCTTCCGACATGCCGCGCCGCCAGGTAGGCGCGAGCCTTCTCCCCCGGCGTCCGCCTCAGCTGCTCGCAGAAAAACCCGAGCGCCCGGCGGCTGATCTCGATCACTTTCTGGCGCTCGCTCTGCCCGGCACTCGCAGAAGCCGGAAGGGCTATCCCGAACCGCCCGGCGAGTTTCTTCAGAGCCTCGGGAAACTCCAGCTTCTCGTACAGCATGAGAAACTTGAAAACGTCGCCGCCGGCCCCGCACCCGAAGCAGTAAAAAAGCTGCTTGTCTGCGTCCACGTAGAACGACGGTGTCTTCTCCGTGTGAAACGGACACAGGGCGCGGTACCGCGCCCCGCTCTTCTTCAGTGGGATATAGTCGGAGACGATCTCCCGCAGATCCGCCGCGGCCCGGACCGTCTCGACGATCTCCTGCCTTCCTACCCCTCCCACGACACCTGACCTCCGGTCGGCCGACCGGCCCGAATCCAGACGGCCGACTCTGAAGCCTGTCAGGCCATCAATCGTTGAAGCGCTTCTCCTGCGCGAGCCTCTTCAGCGCCTTTTTCCGCGCCGCCAGGGCCTTGATCTTTCTCTTCTGGCTCGGCTTCAGAAAATGCTGTCTTTTCTTCAGCTCGGAGAGAACGCCCGACTTCTCGCACTTCCTTTTGAATCTCCGAAGAGCGTTTTCCAGAGACTCATCCTCGCGCACCCTCACGAGGGGCATCCACTCATCCCTCCCTTCGATGTTCTTTGCAAACCCCTGCTGCCGGCGAGCCCGGATTTCTCCGAACCTCGCAGGAATCAAGGCTTGATGCCTCAGTCGCGATCTTTTTGCCAGGTCGTCGAGTCGGGGAGTAACCGCTTGACTCGACAAGGAATTACTAAAGACCCCTAGACCGCCGCGAAGAGGAATATACGGACCCTTCATATGGATGTCAAGGCGCCGGAGGAAGAAACCCAATATTACCCATGACCCTGCATCATGGCTATGAAGAATTATCTATGGTTATTTTACTGGTATGCCGTGTGACGGCTAACTTATTGACCTGATTGC
Source organism: Acidobacteriota bacterium (assembly GCA_031370485.1). Lineage (GTDB taxonomy): Bacteria > Acidobacteriota > Polarisedimenticolia > Gp22-AA2 > Gp22-AA2 > JANMQK01. Next base: position 4,610 of record JANMQK010000239.1, read on the forward strand.
AGATTAATCACTGAAGCGGCATATCCAGCCCCGAACCCATTGTCGATGTTCACAATCATCAGGCCGGTGGCGCAAGAGTTGAGCATCCCCATAAGGGCAGCCACCCCCCCCAGTCCCGTGCCGTACCCGATGCTGGTGGGGACCCCGATGACCGGAACCCCTACCATGCCGGCAACGACGCTCGGGAGGGCCCCCTCCATGCCCGCCACCACGATGATCACGCGGGCCGCAAGGAGCATTTCCTTCCGATCGAGCAGGCGGTGAAGCCCCGCCACGCCGACATCGTAGAGCCGGTCGGCCCGGTTCCCCATCACCTCGGCCGTGACGGCCGCCTCCTCCGCCACGGCCATGTCCGCGGTGCCGGCCGAGACGATCAGGATCCCGGGCTTGAGCCTGGCCGGGGGTGTGCCGATCAGGGTGATCGCGCGGGCGGCCTCGTGATAGATCGCCTTACGGAACCGCGCCCGTATCTTTCTGAAGGTCTCGCGCGAGACCCTCGTCACGAGGACGGGCTGGCGCCGCGCCGCGACCCGGCCCATGATGGCGGCGATCTGGGGAATCGTCTTCCCCTCGCCGAAGATGACCTCAGGAAAGCCGCGGCGCAGCTGGCGGTGGTTGTCCACCGTCGCGAAACCGAGATCCTCGTACGGCAGCATCTTCAGCCGCCGCAGCGCCGCCTCACGCGAGATCTTCCCCGACCTCACCCTGTCGAGAAGCGCCTTCAGGTCTTCGGTGCGCAACGGTCCCACCCCCCGGTGAATTATAGGACAGCGCGCGGCGGCCCCGCTCCGATCGGTTGTTGACACCCGGTCCGGGCTTTCATACCATGAGGCCGAATCGCCAGCCAGACGGGCCTTCCGGCCTGCGTGGATCGGATCCACGATCTCGCTGGCGCGGAGAAAAGCAGCATGGGTCAATCCGAAGACAAAAGACGCCACCCGCGGATCCCTCAGCGGGTGCGGGTGCAGTCGCAGTATCGCGAGGCGTTGGAGCTCGAGACGATCGACGTCAGCGCTGGCGGCCTGCGATGCACCTCTCCGCAGTTCATTCCCGCCATGACAAAGATGGCGCTCTCCATGGTCCTGCCCCCGCTGCCGGGCCAGTCCGGAAACGGTCAGCAGACGGTCCAGGGAGAGGCGGTCGTCGTCCGGACCGAACCGGCCGCTTCCTCCGCCGAGCCTGTGAACGGCGGCTACCGCGTGGCGCTGTTCTTCTCGCGGATGGACGATCCGGACCGCAAGATCCTGCTCGACTGGCTCAAGAGCCGAACTGCAAGGTGAAGCGCTTCGTCGTTGGCGTGACCGGCGCCAGCGGCTCGGCCTGCGCCGCGGCGGTTCTACGCGCACTCATCTCCCACCCCGAGGTCGGGCGGGTGCACGTGGTTCTCAGCCGGTTTTCCCTGCTGACCCTCAACGCCGAGTTGCGGGCGCGCGCCAGGGACGAGGCGGCCGGCCTGCGGGCGCTGCTGTCGGGCCCCGAGGGGCCGGGGAAAAGCAAGCGCGCGCGCGCCGCCCTGAGGGCCGAGGTCGTGCTGCACCGCCCGGGAGACATGGCTGCCGCGATCAGCAGCGGCTCGTACACGACGGACGGCATGGTGGTCGTCCCATGCAGCGGCGGGACCCTGGGGGCGATCGCCAACGGAGTCACCAGCAACCTCGTGCACCGCGCCGCCGAGGTGACACTCAAGGAACGCCGCCCGCTCGTGCTCGCATTCCGCGAGTCGCCCGTGAGCCTGGTGCACATCGAGAACTTCCGCCGCGCGACCCTCGCCGGCGCCATCGTCTTCCCCCTCACTCCCTCCTTCTACAACCTTCCGGAAGGGATCGACGCGATCGTGGAGCAGTTCGCCGGCCGCATTCTCGATCTGCTGCGGCTCCCTCACGCGCTGGGGAAACGATGGGGCTCGAAACGCTGAAGGCCGGCACGGGCGCCGGCTCACCCCTTGCGGCCCTTCGGTCGACACTGTCGATGATCAAGTTCCAGCACACGGTGTTCGCCCTGCCGTTCGCGTTCACCGGGGCGCTCATGGCGGGGAAAACGGCGCTGTCCTGGCGTGAAGGCCTCGGAATCCTGGGGGCGATGGTCGGCGCGCGGAGCGCGGCCATGGTCATGAACCGCATCGCCGACGTCAGGTTCGACGCCCGAAACCCCCGGACGGCCGCGCGGCCCCTCGTGACCGGGGAACTCAGCCTGGGATTCGCCTGGATTTTCATGATGGCCGCGGTCGTCCTGTTCTTCGCCAGCGCGGCCAGCCTGAACCGCCTGGCGCTCCTCCTCGCGGCGCCGGCGCTCCTCCTGGTGCTGTCCTACTCCTACGCCAAGCGGGTGACCTGGCTGACCCATTGGCACCTCGGGGCTTCGCTCGGGCTCGCGCCGCTGGGCGCCTGGATCGCAGTCCGCGGCTCGGTGGAGAGCCCGGCGTTCGTGCTCGCCGCCGCCGTGGCTCTCTGGGTCGCCGGGTTCGACATCATCTACGCCTGTCAGGACGTGGCGGTCGATTCCAGGGAGAAGCTGCACTCGGTTCCGCTGCGCTTCGGAATCCCCGGGGCGCTCAGGATTTCCTCCGCGATGCATGTTCTCACGGTCATCCTGCTTCTCTCTCTTCCGGCGCTTCTGCCCCTGGGGTGGTTCTACCTGTCCGGTATCGTGGTGACGGCGGCGCTCCTCTGGTACGAGCACCGACTGGTTCACCCCAAGGACCTCAGCAGGGTGAACCAGGCGTTCTTCGCGCTGAATGGCTGGGTCAGCTTCCTGATCCTGGCCGCGACCTTGCTCGATCGTTTCGCCGGGTGAAGCCGCCGCGCCGTCAGACGAGGATCGCGCCGGGACCGCTCGATCCTTTGGCGCGCGTGGCGGGGAGCGGATCGCCGGTCAGCAGAAGGTAGATGTCGCGCACGTTCGTGCCGGTCGGCGGCAGCGTGACGTCATTCTTCAGCCTCTTGAAGAAGCGGTAGGACTGCGAATCGCGCAACGCCTTCGCGGGGTCGAGCCGCGTCGCGAGGGCCCGATCCAGCGTGGAGGAATCGGCGAAAGCGCCCGCCGCGGGGGAATTGCCATCCCTCCCGTCGCTGCCGCAGGCCAGGAACGCCCAGGGCCGGGCCGGCAGGCCGGACATCCGGAGCACGAGACGGAGGGCGAACTCCTGGGCGCGCCCTCCCATGCCCGGGCCGGACGGCACGTTCAGGACCTCCCCGCCCAGCACCAGCAGCCGGGTCCCCGGAGGCGCCGCTTCGATCGCCCGGGCCACCGACTCAACCGACTCCTCGACCGGGCCGATGACTTCATACGGGTGGGCCTCCGCCGACAGTCCCTGCGACAGGCCGGTCCTGACCGCCGCGTTGCGGAGGTCGCGGTTCGACAGGATCATCTGTGACCGCGACTTCCTGAACACCCGCTCGCCCGGCTTGGGGGTTTCCGGGAGGCGACCGGCGCGCAGGGCTTCCAGGATCCTGACCGGAAGCGCCGTGGCGAAGCCGTAGCGATCGATAATGGAGACCATGTCCTCGAGTGTCGAGCGATCGGCGAGCGAGGGACCCGAGGCGACCTCTTCGTACCGCTCGGGGTCCACATCGCAGACAACCAGCGTTGTCTGGCTCCTGGCGCGGCGGGCGGCGACGGCGAGTCTGCCGCCTTTCACGGCCGACAGGTGCTTGCGGACGGTGTTGATCGATCCGATGGGGGCGCCCGAGGCGAGGAGCACCCGGTGGAGCCCGGCTTTCTGCGCCGCGTTCAGGTAAGGCGTGAGCGGCGACGCAAGGAGCGCCGAACCGCCGCCCGATACGAGAAATACGACATCGTCACGTTCCCCCGCCCGCGACAGGAGCGCCAGCGCCTTGCGCGCCGCGGCGAACGAGGACCGGCCGGGGATCGGATGCTCGCCATGGGCGCTCGCCAGGCCCGCCGGGGCGGCGGGCGGGCGCTGCCGCGAATCGTCGCGGGGCGAGACCAGCAGTCCCCGGATGGTCCGCTTCATTTCGGTCTGCCCGACGCGGGCCATCAGACCTTCGACCATGCGCGGCGCCGCCTTGCCCAGCGCAACCACAATCAGGCGCCCTTTCCGATTCAGGAGCACGGGACGGTTGCAGAGGACGATCCTCCCGGCGCCCATCCGGACGGCGCGCTCCACGGCGAGGGCCGGGTCGCAGGCCATGATCGCCTCCGAGGCGATCCCGCGCAGCAGCGCCTCCGCCCGGTCAGGCACGCTCTGTCCCCGCGCCGTTTCGCTGACGCCACACCGCAACGTGCAGGCGCGCCGCGCAGTTCAGAGCACTACCTCCCTGAAGGGCGCGCCGGTTCTGTGTTGACAAGGGATTTGCTCCTCTGCTATAAGGCAGCTAACTCACTGTTGACTGGCGTGGCTGTTACATCAACCCTTCACGAGGAGGTGGCTCGATGAACAAGGCAGATCTGATCGACAAGATCGCCAAGGACGCCCGCATCAGCAAGACGGCGTCCAGCAAGGCACTGGATTCTCTCGTTGACGGCGTCACCAAGTCGCTGAAGAAGGGCGACCGCGTGGCGCTCGTTGGATTCGGGACATTCACGGTCTCCAAGCGCAAGGCCCGCGTGGGTCGCAACCCGCAGACCGGAGAACAGATCGAGATCAAGGCGCGCAAGGTGGCGCGTTTTCGCCCGGGCAAGGAACTGGCCGCGTCGATCCGTTGAGAACCGGGCTGGCCGTGTAAAGCCGGCGGAAAAAATCCGAGGTGCATCGAAGGGGCGGCGTCACACTGGCGCCGCCCCGTTTTTTTCACTCGAGACTGACAAGCAGCGCACCCGCCTCCACCGCCTCCCCCTTCGTCACCTTCATCCGCGCGACCATTCCCTCCCGCGGCGCGGCGATTTCGTTCTCCATTTTCATGGCCTCGACCACGACCAGGCCCTGTCCCGCCTGCACCCGCTCCCCCTGCTTCACCAGCACGGCGACGATCTTCCCCGGCATGACGGAGCGGACGTCGATGCGGCCCTCAGCCGGGGCGCCGGCCGCGGCGAGGTCCCGGCGCAGTGGGTCGGTCAGGCCGACCTCGTAGTGCCTGCCCGCGATGACGACGTCGTAACCCGGGTTTGAAGAGGTCCCCGGCTCGCCGGCCTGCGGGGCGACGAACGCCTCGAGGGCACGGCCGTCGAGGGACAGGATCGTCGAGCCCCCCGCCGCGCGCGTCTCCACCATGCGCTCGATGCCGTTCAGACGCACCGAGTATCGTCCCGCTCCGCGGCGCGCCACCTCGACCTTGAATTGCCCGCCGCCGACTGTCGCCAGGTAGCGCATTGTTCGATCTCTCCCTAGGCCCGCGGGGCCCTGACGAGGCGGCTTTCCATCTGGGCGCGGCGTCCCGCCATCGCCCATGCGCTCGGGCCGGCCGCCCCCGCGGGCAGCGTCCGCCGGGGCGAGTCCTCGGTCGCGGCGATCGCGGCGAGCATCGCCGCCGCCTCGACATGCGGCCCTGGTGCCTCGAGGGCCTTCCTGATCGCCGGGAGAATCCGCTCGACATACCCCGTGTCGATTCGCCCCGCCAGAAAGCCGGGGTCCCGGAGGATTTCCCGGTGAAACGGTATCGTGGTGCGAATCCCTCCCACCTGGAACTCGTCGAGCGCCCCCCGCATCCGCGCGATCGCCTCATCGCGGTCGCGACCCCAGACCACGAGCTTGGCGATGAGCGCGTCGTAGTGCATCGTCACCTCGTCGCCGAGCGTGAGCGCCGTGTCCACGCGCACCCCGGGGCCCGACGGGAGCCTCAGCGCCCGGACGATCCCCGGTGAGGGGCGGAAGCCGTTCGCGGGGTCCTCCGCCAGGATGCGGCACTCGATCGCCCAGCCGCGCGGCCGCAGCTGATCCTGCCTCAGGGCCAGTCGATCCCCGCGCGCCACTTCGATCTGCGCACGGACGAGGTCCACGGCGGTGACCATCTCCGTCACGGGATGTTCAACCTGAAGCCGCGCGTTGACCTCCATGAAGTAGGGTTCTCCCTTCGCGTCGACGAGGAACTCGACCGTTCCGGCGTTCGTGTACCCGGATGCGCGGACGACCTCGAGCGCGAGCCGTCCCATGCGATCCCTGTCGACGGGGCCGATCCCGGTCGACGGGGACTCCTCGATCAGCTTCTGGTGCCGGCGTTGGAGAGAGCATTCGCGCTCTCCCAGGTGCACCGCGTTGCCATGGGAGTCGGCCAGAATCTGGATCTCGACGTGCCGGACCCCTTCGAGGTACTTCTCGGCGAAGACCCCATCGTCGCCGAAAGCGGACTTCGCCTCCGAGCGGGCGCCGCGCAGCGCCGGCTCGAGCTCCCTGTCCTCGCGCACGACACGCATCCCCTTGCCGCCGCCACCCGCCGCCGCCTTGATGATGATCGGATACCCGGCGGCGCGCGCGAACTTCCGGAATGCCGCGATGTCCTCGGAGCGCCCGGCGAGACCCGGGATGATCGGGACGCCGCGCCGCGCCATGAGGCTGCGCGCCTCGACCTTGTCTCCCAGGAGGCGCATCGCCTCGGGAGGGGGCCCGATGAAGATCAATCCCGCTTCGCCGCAGGCCCGGGCGAACTCATGGTTCTCGGCGAGAAAGCCGTACCCGGGGTGGACCGCGTCTGCCTTCGCCTGCCGCGCCGCGCGGAGGATCGCGTCGATGTCGAGGTACGAGGCCGCCGCCGGCGGCGGGCCGATGGCGTAGGCCTCGTCCGCCAGGCGCACGGGCAGCGAGTCGCGGTCCGCGTCCGAATGGACGATAACCGGGGAGAGCCCCATTTCCCGGCAGGCGCGCAGGACGCGCAGGGCAATCTCGCCCCGGTTGGCGATCAGAACGCGGCGCAGCGGGGCCCGCCCTCCCTCCGCGCGGCCCCGCGCCGGCGGCGCCGTCGCCTTCCGGACCGCAGCCTTACGGCCCGTCCCCCGGCCTTCCGTCGCAGCCCTCGTGCGCTTCCCGGCGGAGCGGGGCGTTCGCGTCACAGCGGGATGTTTCCGTGCTTCTTGGGAGGGTTCGTGTCCTTCTTGTTCCGCAACAGGCCGAACGCGCGAATGAGCCGGCCCCGGGTCATGCGCGGCTCGATCACCTCGTCGACGAAACCGCGCTCGGCGGCGATGTACGGAGTCGCGAACTTCTCCCGAAACTCCGCCACCTTCTTCCGGCGCAGCGCCTCCGGGTCCTTGGCCGCCTGGATCTCCCTGCGGTACAGGATGTTGACCGCCCCCTCGGAGCCCATTACGGCGATCTCGGCCGTGGGCCAGGCAAAGTTGAAATCGGTCCGGATGTGTTTCGAGCCCATGACGCAGTAGGCCCCGCCGTACGACTTGCGCGTGATGACCGTGACCTTCGGCACCGTGGCCTCGGCGAAGGCATACAGCAGCTTGGCGCCGTGCTTGATGATGCCCCGGTGCTCCTGGACGGTGCCCGGCAGAAAGCCCGGCACGTCCTCCAAGACGAGGAGTGGCACGTTGAACGCGTCGCAGAAGCGCACGAAGCGGGCGCCCTTGAGCGAGGCGTCGATGTCGAGGGTTCCGGCGAGCACCGCCGGCTGGTTGGCGACCACCCCCACGACACCACCGTCCAGGCGCCCGAACCCGACGATGATGTTTCTTGCATAGTGCTCGTGCACCTCCAGGAAGTCGCTCCCGTCCAGGATGATCCGGATGACCGTCTTCATGTCGTACGGCTTGTTCGGCTCGGCCGGTATCAGGGTGTCGAGCCGCTCGTCCTCGCGATCGGGGTCCGCCGACGGCTGGAGGCGCGGCGGATCCGCCATGTTGTTCGACGGGAGGTACGAAAGCAGGTCGCGGATGACGGCGAGGGCGGCCCGGTCGTCGGGGGCCGCGAAATGGGCCACGCCGCTGACCGAGGCGTGCGTCATGGCGCCGCCGAGATCCTCCTTGGTCACGTCCTCGTGGGTCACCGACTTGATGACGTCGGGGCCGGTGATGAACATGTAGGAGGTCCCCTGGACCATGATGTTGAAATCGGTGATCGCGGGGGAGTAGACGGCCCCTCCCGCGCAGGGTCCCATGATGGCCGAGATCTGGGGCACGACCCCCGACGCGAGAGTGTTCCGCAAGAAGATGTCCGCATACCCGCCCAGCGACACGACCCCTTCCTGGATGCGCGCGCCGCCCGAGTCGTTGAGGCCAATGATGGGGGCGCCGACCTTCATCGCCAGGTCCATGATCTTGCAGATCTTGAGGGCGTAGGTCTCGCTCAGCGACCCGCCGAACACGGTGAAATCCTGCGCGAAGAGGAAGACCTCGCGCCCGTCGATCGCGCCGTGCCCGGTGACGACTCCGTCTCCGGGGATCCGCTGTCCGTCCATCCCGAAGTCGTTGCAGCGGTGGACGACGAATTTGTCCAGCTCCTGGAAGGAACCGGGGTCGAGGAGGAGGGCCACCCTCTCGCGGGCGGTCAGCTTGCCGTCCGCCTTCTGCCGCGAGATCCGCTCCTCGCCGCCGCCTGCTTCGGCCTCGCGGTCGCGGCGCCTGAGCTCATCCAGGGTGTCGTGGGGCACGTCAGGCCTTCCGGTTAAGCGTCCTTGCCATTGCCGCCGGAGGGCTGCGTCGCCGGAGCTTCCGGCTCGCCGCCTTCTCCGGGATCGACCTCCTGCTCCGCCACCCGCGCCACCGCCACGACACTGTCCCCCTCGTCGAGGTTGATGAGGCGCACTCCCTGGGTCGGGCGGCCGAAGAGGGAAATGTCCCGCACGTCGGTCCGGATGATCTTGCCGAAGGCGGTGATCACCATCACCTGGTGGTCCGCGCCCACTTCCATCGCCTTGACGACGGGGCCGTTCTTGTCGGTGATCTTGCAGTTGATGATGCCTGACCCGCCGCGCCCCTGGAGGCGGTACTCCCCGAGCTCCGTGCGCTTGGCGTAGCCCTTCCCCGTGACCGTGAGAATCGTGGTGTCCTTACGGGCTCCCAGGACGTCCATCTCGACGACCGCGTCGTCCTCGCGCAGCCGCGCGCCGATGACGCCGCGGGCGCCGCGTCCCATGGGACGGACCTGCTCCTCCGGGAAGCGTATCGCCTGGCCCTGCGCCGTGGCCATGAAGATCTCCTGCTTCCCGTCGGTGAGATTGACCGACAGGAGCCCGTCGTCCTCGTCCACCCCGATCGCGATGATTCCTCCGGCCCGCGGGTTGCCGTAGGCCGACAGCGCCGTCTTCTTGATGATGCCCTTGCGCGTGCAGAAGACGACGTAGCGGTCCTCCCCGAAGTCCTTGGTGGCGACGAGCGCCGCGACCTTCTCCTCGGTCCCGAGCTCGACGAAGTTGACGATGTTCTTTCCCTTGCCGGCCGCGCCGATCTGCGGGATCTCGTGCACCTTCAGCCAGTGGACGCGGCCGCGGGTGGTGAAAATCAGGATCGAGGCGTGCGTCGAGGCGACAAACAGATGCTCGACGAAGTCCTCCTCGCGCGTCGTCATCCCTATCTTGCCCTTGCCGCCCCGGCGCTGGCTGCGGTAGAGCGTCAGGGGATTGCGCTTCATGTAGCCCGCGTGCGAGACCGTGATCACCATCTCCTCCTCGGCGATCATGTCCTCGACGGAGATCTCGTCCTGCCGCGCCACGATCTCGGTGCGGCGCCCTTCGCCGTAGTTTTTCCGGATCTCCCGCAGCTCCTCGACGATCAGGCCATAGATCAGCTTTTCGTTGGCCAGGATCTCCTTGAACCGGGCGATCTGCTTGAGCGTTTCCGTGTAGTCATCGACGATCTTCTGGCGCTCGAGGCCGGTGAGCCGCTGCAGCTTCAGGTCGAGGATGGCCTGCGCCTGGATGTCCGAAAGCTTGAAGCGCAGCCGCATCGACTGCCGCGCCTCGTCCGGCGACTTGGCGGCGCGGATCAGGGCGACCATCTCGTCCAGGTTGTCGAGGGCGATCTTCAGCCCTTCCAGGATGTGGGCGCGTTCCTCGGCGCGGCTCAAGTCGAACGCGGTCCGGCGGGTGATGACCTCGCGGCGATGATCGATGAAGTAGCCGATCATCTGCTTGAGGTTCAGGACCTGGGGCCGGTTGTTGACGATCGCCAGGAAAATCGCCCCGAAGCTTTCCTGCATCTGGGTGTGCTTGTAGAGGTTGTTCAGGATGACCTTGGGAACGGCGTCGCGCCTCAGGTCCAGCACCACCCTGATGCCGTCCCGGTCGGACTCGTCACGGATGTCGGTGACGCCGTCGATTTTCTTGTCGTTGACCAGGTCGGCGATCTGCTCGATGAGCCGCGTCTTGTTCACCTGGTAGGGGATCTCGGTGATGACGATGTGGTCCTTGCCGCGCTTCCCGCCCTCTTCGACGGCGGCCCGGGCGCGCATCGAGAAGATGCCGCGGCCCGTGCGGTACGCTTGGACGAACCCCTCGCGTCCGAGGATGTATCCGGCTGTCGGGAAGTCGGGGCCCTTGATGTGCTGCATCAGGCCGTCGATCGTGATCTCGGGGTCCTCGACCTGCGCGATGATGGCGTCCACCACCTCCCCCATGTTGTGCGGCGGAATGTTGGTCGCCATGCCGACCGCGATTCCGGACGACCCGTTGACCAGGAGGTTCGGGAAGCGGCAGGGCAGGACCAGCGGCTCTTTCTGCTGGCCGTCGTAGTTGGGGCCGAAGTCGACGGTGTCCTTCTCGATGTCGGCCAGCATCTCGTGGGCCAGCTTCGCCATGCGGACCTCGGTATAGCGCATGGCCGCCGCCGCGTCGCCGTCGATCGAGCCGAAGTTCCCCTGGCCGTCCACCAGCGGGTAGCGCATGGAGAAATCCTGGGCCATGCGCACGATGGTGTCGTAGATGGCCGAGTCGCCGTGGGGATGGTATTTCCCCATGACGTCTCCGACGATGCGGGCCGCTTTCTTGTACGGCTTGTCGTGGTCGTTGCCGGCCTCGTGCATGGCGAAGAGCACGCGCCGGTGGACCGGCTTGAAGCCGTCACGGACGTCCGGGAGGGCGCGGCCTATGATCACGCTCATGGCGTAATCGAGGTAGGACCGTCGCATCTCGTCTTCGATGTTGATTCGGGTCAAATCGCCTGGGATCTGGGTTGTGTCCGTCATGCGCCTTTTCCGGGATGGAGGCCCGCGGGCCTCCGGGACTCAGACGTCGAGGTTGCGGACCTCGAGAGCGTTTTCCTCGATGAACCGCCTGCGGGGCTCGACAGCGTCGCCCATGAGGACGGTGAATATGGAGTCGGCTTCCACGGCATCCGCGACGTTGACCTGCACCAGGCGCCGGGTCTCGGGGTTCATCGTGGTCTCCCAGAGCTGCACGGGATTCATCTCTCCGAGCCCCTTGTAGCGCTGGATGCCTATCCCCTTCTTGCCTTCCTCCATGAGATAGCGCAGCAGCTCGAGTCGGCTTCCTACACTCACCTCGTGGCCGTTCTCGGACACGAGGAACGGCGGACGCTTCAGGTCCTTGAGGTCACCGTCCAAGGTGCTGAGAGTCCGGAACTCTATGGAGGAGACGAGATCCCAGCCGACCACGGCGGCCGCGTGCCCCCGCGCGCGCGCCGCGACCTCGAAGGTGTACCGCCCGTGCTCTTCGTCCCGCGCGAGGTCGCCGGCCCTGAATCCGGCCTTCAGGACCGCCTCGCGGAGCACTTCGAGCGCCTGGGGCGATTCGAACGTCGCGATGTCCTTTATCTTCTGGTCGAGCAGGATCTCGATCAGCTCGGGCTCGAAGCCGCGCCGTTTCAAATGATCGTGGTGCGTCCGGTAGCGCACCAGGCGATCGAGCATCGCCCGGAGGTCATTCCCCTCGAGCCGGCTGTCGTGCGCCGGCACCGTGACCACCCGTTCCTGGGCCGCCGTCGCCATCAGGTAACGGTTCAGGTCGTCGTCGTTGGCCAGGTAGGTCTCGGTGCGGCCCTTTTTCACCTTGTAGAGAGGCGGCTGGGCGATATAGAGGTGGCCCTTCTCGACCACCTGCGGCATCTGTCGGTAGAAGAAGGTCAGGAGCAGCGTCCGGATGTGCGAGCCGTCCACGTCCGCATCGGTCATGATGATGATCCGGTGTAGCGCAGGCGGGCGTGGTCGTAGTCTCCCTCGCCGATCCCGGTTCCGAGGACCGTGATCACCGTGCGGATCTCCTGGCTTCCCAGCATCTTGTCGAAACGGGCCTTCTCGACGTTGAGAATCTTCCCGCGCAGGGGGAGGATGGCCTGGAAGCGCCGGTCGCGTCCCTGCTTCGCCGATCCGCCGGCCGAGTCCCCCTCCACGATGAACAGCTCGCATTTGGCGGGGTCATTCTCCTGGCAGTCGGCGAGCTTCCCCGGCAGGGAGCCCGAATCGAGGGCGCCCTTGCGCCGCGTCAGCTCCTTGGCCTTGCGGGCCGCCTCGCGAGCCCGAAGTGCCTCGAGCCCTTTCTCCAGGATTTTCCGGGCGACGGCGGGGTTCTCCTCGAGGTAGCTCGAGAGCTTCTCGTTGATGACCGCCTCGACGATCCCCTTGACCTCGCTGTTGCCGAGCTTGGTCTTGGTCTGCCCCTCGAACTGCGGGCGCGACAGCTTGACGCTGACCACGGCCGTCAGGCCCTCGCGCACGTCCTCACCCGAAAGGCCCACCTGCTCCTTGGTGATCAGCCGCGCAGCGCAGGCATTGATGGTGCGGGTCAGCGCCGAGCGGAACCCGGAGAGGTGTGTGCCGCCCTCCATCGTGTTGATGCTGTTCGCGAACGAGAAGACGATCTCGTTGTATCCGTCGTTGTACTGCAGGGCGATCTCCGAGACGACACCGTCCCGTTCGCCGCGCATGAAGATCGGCTTCGGATGGATGACAACCTTGTTCTTGTTGAGGTGCTCGACGAAGGACGAAATGCCGCCCTTGTACGAGAACTCGTGCCGCTTGTTCTCGGCCCGCTCGTCCTCGATCTGGATGGTCACGCCCTCGTTCAGGAACGCCAGCTCCCTCAGGCGCTGCGACAGCGTGTCAAACGAGAAGTTCAGGTCCTCGAAAACGGTCGAGTCGGGGCGGAAATGGATCTTCGTGCCGCGCTTCTTCGTGGTGCCCGTCTGGCGGAACTGGGTGACCGGCTTGCCCCGCTCGAAGCGCATCTCGTAGACCTTTTCGTCCCTCCAGATTTCGAGATCGAGCGACTCGGACAGCGCGTTGACCACCGACACGCCCACCCCGTGGAGGCCCCCCGAGACCTTGTAGCTGTCGTTGTCGAATTTGCCCCCCGAGTGCAGGACGGTCATGACCACTTCCGCGGCGGGGCGCTTCTCCGTCGGGTGCATGTCCACGGGGATGCCCCGGCCGTTGTCCACGACGGTCACCGAGTTGTCGATGTGGAGGGTCACTTCGATGCGGTCGCAGAACCCGGCCTGGGACTCGTCGATGCTGTTGTCGACAACCTCGTACACCAGGTGATGCAGACCGCCCGCCGCCGTGTTGCCGATGTACATGGCCGGGCGCTTGCGAACCGCCTCGAGCCCTTCGAGGACCTTGATATTGGAGGCGTCGTATTTGTCCATGGTTCCGGCGGGCCGAACCTCGGCGTCAGCTCCCATCGTGTCGTCACCCTTACCCGCGGCCATCACGGACCGCCAAATTCAAGAGTTCCGTCCGGTGTCGAGGGCATGGTGGGGTCTATGGCCGTGTCCCGGGGCGCCCGGCTCCATAGGCCTTGTCGGGCTGGACTCGGCTGCCCGGCGGGTGCGCCCTCCGGTTCGCCGGCCACCTGGCCGGAAACCGGGTGATTCTATCATACTTAGGGGCGCCGCCGGCAATATCGGGAGGGCGGTATTCGGCCGGAAGCAGGTCCTATACAAATGATATAGGAAACGATCCGGTTCTAATCCTGTAAGTGTATTTTTATCTTATACTTATATCCTCATCGGCATAACGACGTAGCGATAATCACGCCCCTCCATGCCGACCGGCCTCATCACACCCTGCGTCTGCTCGTCCTTGAGCGCGAGTATGACGGCGCCGGGCCCCATCGCCTGCAGAAAATCGAGCATGTATTTGGCGTTGAAACCAATCTCCATCCCCGGACCGGTGTAGTCGACATCCAGGCTTTCGGTGGCTTCCCCGACCTCCGGGTTGCTCGAACTGATCTCGATGACGTTCTTGCCGACAGAGAACTTCACCGCCCGGGAACGCTCGCTCGAGAGAAGGGCCACGCGGCGGATGGCGTCGGCCAGTGGTCCCGACTCGAAGCGCAGCAGTTTGTCGTTTCCTTCGGGAATGACCTTCTCGTATTCCGGGAACTTTCCGGCGACCAACGTCGTCGAAAGGACCGAGCCACCCGCCTTGAAAAATGCGTAATTATCCTTGTGTCCGAAGAGAATCTCCTTCTCGGCTTCGCCGATCCGGGACAACTCCTGGACCGCCTTCCGTGGAATGGTGATCTCGACCTTTTCTTCGGACGAGCCCGATTCGAGCCGCCCGCCGACGAACGCCAGGCGGTGCCCGTCCGTCGACACCATGGTCAGGTGCTTCTTGTGGAGGATCATCAGCGCGCCGCTGATCTCGATGCGGCTCTCGTCGGTCGTGATGGCGAACAGGACCTTGTTGATCATGTCCAGGAGAAGAGCTCTCTCGAGGGGGACCCCCTTCGAGAAGTCGAACTCGGGGATGACGGGAAAATCCTCACGCGGCAGGCCGACGATGCGAAAACGGGACTTCTGGCAGGTGATGACGACCCAGTGGCCGTCCTCCTCCTTCAACCGCACCTCCGCGTCGGGAAGCAGCCGGACGATGTCGAAGATCTTGCGCGCCGAAAGCGTCACCGCTCCGGGCTTCGAGACCGTCGCCTCGCAGGTGCTGCGCACACCGACCTCGAGATCCGTGGCGAGAAGCTCGAGGCGGTCCTTTCTGGCGTCGATGAGGATGTTCGAGAGAATCGGAATCGTGCTCTTCTTCTCGACGATTCCCTGCATGGACTGCAACTCTCTCAGTAGGTTTTCCTTGCTCGTTACAAAGTCCATAAGGTCTCCCGCTGAAACGATCGGCTCATTCCCCCTGGGTAAGGAGGAAAAGATTCTAGCATCAGTAGGGGGTGTGGAAGATCAGGAAAGAGCGCCAAGCCCGCCACCGGCGCCGCTTCGCGGCCGGGAGCGCCGGCGCAATACCTGTGGAGAACCTCGCGGTCGCCTGTGGACGCCCGGCGTCCGTCGGTGGATCCACAGCGACCCGCGGGCCGATCCACACACAACTGTGGATGATTCACCGGAACGACTCCAGGAACCTTCCGATCAGTTTGTCGAACTCCCTATCCTTCAGCCGCAGCGCCTCGATTTTCCGGATCGCGTGTATCACGGTCGTATGGTGCTTCCCGCCGAAGAGCGAGCCGATGGCCGGCAGCGACTTGTCGGTGAGCCGCTTCGCCAGGTACATCCCGATCTGGCGGGGGAATGCGATGTGTTGCGAGTTGTTGCGGGTCTTGAGCTCCACGACCTTGAGACGGTAGTGGGAGGCGACGAACTTCTGGATCGCGTCCACGGTGACGGTCTTGTTCCGGTCATCGAGCAGGTCCTTGAGGGTCTCCTCCGCCATGGCGCGGTCGATCCGCCGGCCGGTGAACGATGACATGGCGATCAGCCTGATGAGCGACCCCTCCAGCTCGCGGATGTTGGTCTTGACGCCCTCGGCGATAAGTAACGCGACGTCCTCCGGAAGAACGACGTTGTCTTCCTCGGACTTCTTCTTCAGGATGGCGATCTTCGTCTCCAGGTCGGGCGGCTGGATGTCGGCGATCAGGCCCCACTCGAAGCGCGACTGAAGCCTCTCCTCGAGCGTCGGAATGTCACGCGGGGAACAATCGCTCGTGATCACGATCTGCTTCTGGCACTCGTAAAGCGCGTTGAAGGTGTGGAAGAACTCTTCCTGCGTTCTCTCCTTGCCGGCAAGAAACTGGATGTCGTCGATGAGGAGCACGTCGACGTTGCGATAGCGGTACTTGAAATCGAGGGTTTTCTCGAATCGGATCGAGTTGATCAGCTCGTTCACGAACGTCTCGGTGCTGATGTAGAGATGCCGCAGGGCGGGAACCGCGCGGCTCACGTGGAAGCCTATGGCGTGCATCAGGTGTGTCTTGCCGAGCCCCACGCCGCCGTAGATGAACAGCGGGTTGTAGACGGCCGATGGCTGCTCGGCGACGGCGAGCGCTGCCGCGTGCGCGAACTGGTTGCAGGAGCTGACGACGAACGACCCGAAGCTGTAGCGTGGATTCAGGCCCGGCGAGGGCGCCGGGGAAGGCGGGGGAGGCTCGGACTGCGCCGGGATCGGCCGGCCCGCATCGCCCCTGCCGCCCCCCCTGGAACCGGCAGCGGGGCCGTAGCCGCCCAGGGCGGCGTCGCTCACCCGGTCGAGAGAGCCGTCCCCCTTGCGGAGATCCGCCGATTGACGGCTGGTGAAATGGACGCTCAGATCGCCGCAGTCGAGCTCGTGGGCGCTCTGCCTGATCAAATCCAGGTAGTTCCGCGTGATGAAATCTGCAAAGAGCAGGCTGGGCACCTCCACCTGGAGCCTGCTTCCGGCCAGAGACATCTGTTGCGTCGGCTTCAGCCAGACGTTGAAGCTGTGGCTGTTCACTTTGGATTCAAGGCACGAGAGGATTCTCTCCCAGAGGTTCATGCGCGATCGGCTCCGTGGAGTCCGTTCGACCGGTTCGATTCCTGCGAACGCATGCTGGCAGCCACTTTGGTCGTTATCCCGCTCATCTTATCAACAACTTTTCCACAAGTGTGGAAATCTAATGGCTATGTAACTAATTAAATAATAACGAGTTGCGGTCGTAACGCCGGTCGGTCAGGCCATTCTTATGTAAACCTGCAAGTCCCGCCCCGAGGTATTGGGTCTTCGGACCCGGTTGCCGAATATCTTGTGCCTCTGACCATCCTGAAAAGCTCGAACCGGAATTCGGATACACCACGACCTCTTCGGGTTGAGGCTCCCGAAAACTTTAACGGTTCAATCCAAGACCGCAGGAACCGAACGCGTCGACAGGAATTTTTGAGTTGAACGGCGCGGACTATAGCACCGTGCCGGAACCTGATCAAGATTTTTCACGAGACTCTTCGTGGATCGTCCACCTTTTTTTCACCCGCGGACGATCGGGACGCGAAAAAACGCCCCCTTGTCCGCGAACGGCGGCTTGTGTTCTTGACACTGCGCGCGCGCCAAGTCCATAATAATCACTCCCCTGCACACGATCGCAACGCCGCGTGGGAATGGAGATCTTAGATGAAACGCACTTTTCAGCCCAACAACCGCCGGCGTCACAAGACGCACGGCTTCCGGACGCGGATGGCGACGAAGAACGGGCGGCTGGTCCTGAAGCGCCGCCGCGCGAAAGGTCGTAGACGGCTCACCGTGTGATCGGCGGCGAAAGCCTCCGTCCTCCGGATCGGATCCGCAAGCGCAGTGAATACAAAGTCGTTTACGACCGGGGCCGGAGAATTCCGTCGAGCAGATTCGTCCTGTTCGTGATGCGCAACGACCTCGACCGGCCGCGCCTGGGCATTACGGTGACCCGCAGGCTGGGGGGCGCTGTCAAAAGAAACCGGGCCAAGCGGCTGCTGCGGGAGATCTTCCGCAGGCACAAGGCCGGGCTTTCCAAGGTGGATATCGTGGTGAACGGCCGACCCGGTCTTCCGGACGCCGACTACAGGAGCCTCGAGGCGGAACTCCTCGAGTGCCTCAAGCCGTTCCGGAAGGTGTCGTGATCTCCCGGGCCGCGCGGTTTCTCGTCCTGGCTCTCCTCGGCGCCTACCGGCGCTTCGTGTCGCCGGTGTTACCGCCGGCGTGCCGCTTCCTGCCGACCTGCTCCGAGTACGCCGCGACGGCCGTGGAGAGGCACGGTGTTCTCCGCGGGCTGGCCCGGGCCTTCCTGCGTCTGCTTCGCTGCCACCCGCTGTCGCGGGGCGGCTACGATCCGATTACCTGATGGAAAAAAGACTCGCGCTCGCGATCGTCCTCATCATCGGATTCATGGTTTTCTGGTCGTGGATGTTTCCCACGGCCAAGGTGGCTACGCCCCCGGTCCCCGGACAGGGCGCCGCGGCGCCCGACGCCGTTC
>JANMQK010000252.1:0-2266 GCA_031370485.1 Acidobacteriota bacterium
CCTCGACGGCGTCCAGATCCAGCCGTTCGCGCTGCCTCAGCGCGTGCAAGTAGAGGAGTGCGAATGCGCCCCAGACGGCGATGAAGCCGGCGTTGTAAACGAAGAACAACGCCGGCGCGTCCCCCGGGCCGATGATCGGCCCGGCCTCGCCATGCGCCGGACCGGACTCGAGCCCGAAAAGGCCCCCGAGAACGACGGTCCAGAGGAACTTGAGGGGATAGACAAGGAACAGCACCAGGAAGATGAGGACCGCGTTCAGCGTGAGCGAGTACCCGTCCTGGATCCCGTAGCGGCGGAAGAAGAGGTAATGGTTGTACCAGAAGGACATCAGGATCCAGAAGCAGATCGCGAACGCCGGGAAGCCCCGCATGGCGCCCATCAATTCGGTGAAGGTGGCCGGCACTTCGAGGGACACCACAAGAAGCGTCACGGCGAAGGCGAAGACGGCGTCGGTGAACCCCTCGATGCGGGTCACTTCGCCGCCTCTCCAGCGGAAGTGCTTCTCGGCGCCGAGGCCGGCCTGGTGCAGTGCGGCTCGAACCATGGCCCCTCTCCGTTCTGCGCTCCCCGGCGCGGAGGGGAGGCTAGCGCGCCCCTCGATGAAGGTCAAGCGCCGGCCCGATCGGGGGTACCTCACTCTCCCATCGGCTTGACCCGCGCGCGTGACATGTTCTATAAACGGCAGCACGATCAAGGGATGATTGAGGTTCAGAGATTGGTCCGATCCCAACGATCCTGGGACGGCGGCAGCGTCGTCCGGTAGAGGAGGCGCCCATGAACCGACCGGCACGGCCAGCAGCCCGGGTCCTTCTCCCGGCCCTTTGCGGGATGGCCGCATTGGCGATCCTGTCGATCGCGACACCGGCGCGGGCGGCCGACGCGGACGTCCAGGGCTGGTTCGCGGCTCTCGACCTCGCCTCAACACAGCCCAACAGCCTCGACGAGCAGTACGCGGTCACGATCGACCCCGATACGGGCTTCGCCGAGCGCCAGAACCTGGAGAACGAGACGCACTTTTCCTGGCGCGGCAGCGTCGGGTACACGTTCGGCAGGGGGCTCGGGAGCCTGCAGGTATCGTACTGGACGTTCGACAACGATCAAAGCCTGACAAAGACCTTCGGCGATGCCGTGTACCCGTCGCTGTTCGGGTTCGGACCAAGCTTGATGACCTATATCTACTTCAACGACCCGCCCACCGACGTCACCGCGACTTCAAGCGTCAAGGCGCGTACGATCGACGTCGACTACGTCCGCCCGCTGGTCGTTGGGGATGTTCTCACCGTGAACTGGATAACCGGTCTCCGTTCCGCGACCTTCGAGGAGGACAGGGGGTTCGAAGCGATTCACAACACCGACATCAATGCCACTGTTTGTCCATGTCTCATCGTTCAGAACAGGCACATCAAGACGACCGCGGCCGGAATCCGGTTCGGCGTGGGTACCGTCTTCGGCTTCTCGAAGCACTTCTCTCTCGAGGGGAGCCTGGCGGTATCGTTCCTCCAGGCAAAGGTGGACGCCCTCGCCGCCCAGGAACTGGTGGGCAGCAGCGTCACCGTCACGGACTCGCTGGAGGGGTCGAGCAGCAGGGTCCGGGGGGAGATCCGCGACTACGACGCGCGCGCCGTCTGGACCTACGGTCGCCTGAAGTACTACCTCGGGTACGGCGGCTCCACCTGGGACGGGCTGGTGGCTGATCCGATCTCCGGGTTCGAGGACGTGATTCCTTTCGCCCAGCGCAGCCGCGACAGCGTCGCCTTCAACAGCGTCCACGCGGGGATCGTTTTCCGGTTCGGGTCCCGATGACCCCGGTCCGCCTCCTGGCCTGCGCCCTCCTGGTCGTCGCCGGGATGTTCGTTCCGGCCACGCCGGCCGCGGCGTTCGACCCCGATTACAAGGGATGGTTCGCGGCGCTCGATCTGGCCGCGACCCGTCCCTCGGGGCTCGACCAGCACTTCGCGAACCGGATCAGCACCCCGTCCGCCAACAACACGGTCGTGGATCGGCTGGTCATCGACAACGCCACCCCCACCACGTGGCGCGCCGATTTCGGATACGGGTTCGGGAAGGGCCTCGGGAGCCTGCAAGTGTCCTACTGGACCTTCGACAACGACGACTCCCGGAGCGCGGACGCCAACGGCGGCATTCTCTACGCCACCCTCTTCGGCACCGCGACGCTTGGAGCCATCTCGGTCCCATCGGCCGACGCGAGCTCTCAGGTCAAAGCCCGCACCTACGACCTCGACTCTGTACGTCCGCTCATGTACGG
>JANMQK010000256.1:0-1753 GCA_031370485.1 Acidobacteriota bacterium
CGGCGCCGACCGAGGCGACGGCCTCTTTCTCGAAGATCGGCTGGAAGGTCCCGCCGTTGTCGGTGGTCTTCATGATGCCGCCGGTCCCGAGGGCGATATAGAAGGTGGCGGGGGATTTCGGATCGAGAGCGATCTCGGAGACCCGGCCGCCCATGACGGCGGGCCCGATGCCGCGCGCCTTCATGCCGCGAAACATCGCGGCGTCGTATGGTTTTCCGCGGGCGGCCGCCTCCTCACGGGGTGCGGCTGGGAATCCGGCGCCGAGGGTGGCCATAACAGCGAGACAGGCGGAGAGCAACAGGCGGCTTCGTCGGATCATGAGTCCTCCTGGGTCGGGTGACCGAGGGGGGATTCTAGCGGATTTCGGGACGCGCCGCGGCCCCGATCCGCGAAGCGCCGGGCGAGAGTATGATGGCGGCTCCAAAACTTGGAACCCGAGGCGGGATCCGCGGCGTATCACGCAGCCCGGACTTGGACCCTCGTCTCAAGGAGTCGTGAATGAACGAGTCTCAAATGAGTCCCGTGAAGACCCTGATGTGCCTCTTGCTGCTCGCGCTTTCGATCGGCTGCGAGGTGACCCGGGAGGGACAGCCTCCCGTCGCGAAGAGCGAGGTGGGCGGCTCAGGTAGCGGGGGCGGCGCCGTCGCCCGTCTCGGCCCGAAGGAGATCGCCGACAGTGTCGTTCAGTCCATGGACCGCACGGCCGATCCCTGCCAGGACTTCTACCGCTACGCGTGCGGCACCTGGCTCGACACCACGAAGCTGCCGCCCGATCGTCCCCGCTGGGGCCGGGGCTTCACCGAGATCACCGAGCGGAACCTCGCGGTGCTGAGGGGGATCCTCGAGGATGCGGCGCGGCACAAGGATGGCGACGCTGATGTCGCGAAGGTCGGTGACTACTACGGCGCCTGCATGGACGAGGAGGCCGTCGAGCGCAAGGGGGTGGGTCCGCTCGAGCCGCTGTTAGCCGGGATCGACGCCGTCAAGGACGCGACTTCGCTGATGGCCATGGCGGGGAAGCTCCAGCAGGTCCAGGTCCCGGTGCTGTTCGCCCCGGACTTCGACGCCGACTTCAAGGATCCCAACGTCAACATCGCGCACTTTTTCCAGGGGGGCATCGGCCTGCCTGACCGGGACTACTACCTCAAGAACGACGAGCGGAGCAGGACGCTGCGCAAGGAGTACGAGGCCCACGTCGCCCGGATGCTGTCGCTCGCGGGCACGCCGCGGCCGGAGGCGCGCCGCCAGGCGCGCGACATCATCGCCTTCGAGACGAAGCTGGCGGAGGTGTCCCTCCCGAAGGAGGACACCCGCGACCCCGACAAGATTTACCACAAGATCGATCTGGCGGGCCTGAAGACGACGGCGCCCACCCTGCCCTGGGACGCCTTTCTCGAGGCCGCGGGCTATCCCGGGATGGACTCGATCAACGTGGGGATGCCGGCATTTTTCGAGGGGATGGCGCGCGCGGCGGCGAAGGCCAAGCCTCCGGTGTTGCGCGCCTATCTCAGGTGGCACTTATTGAACGCAGTTTCCGCCGAGCTCCCGAAGGCCTTCGTGGACGAGCACTTCGCGTACTTCGGAAAGACGCTGAGCGGCCAGAAGGAGATCCAGCCGCGCTGGAAGCGCTGCGTCAACGCGACGGACGAAGCGCTCGGCGAGATCCTGGGGCGGTACTTCGTCGAAAAGCAGTTCCCGGGAGACAGCAAGACGATCGCCCTGGGGATGATCCAGGAGATCGAGTCCGCGTTCG
>JANMQK010000200.1:0-2477 GCA_031370485.1 Acidobacteriota bacterium
CATCGCGCCGCCCTCGCGCGCCCCGGCCAGCTCGATGCTGTCAACGATGAGCAGCCGCGGCGACGATTCGACGCGGTTGATGAACTGCCTCAGGTTGGGATAGCCTCCGACCAGCGGGATGGTGATCTGGAACCGGGTCAGGTCGGTCCCCTCGACCTCGTCGGAGTTGTAGTCGATGGTGTCGGGATCGATCCGGAACTCGACGGCAATGTCGCGGATCTCTCTCTGGATCGTGGTCATCCTGTCACTCTGGCTGCCCAGCCGATCGTCGTAAAACTCCTTGAGCCTGACGGTCTCATCGTCGTACCGGCTGATCTGCTCCCGCAGGGCGTCGCGCACACGGCTGGTCGCCACGAGCGCCCGGCGCACTTCGTTGCGCCCTGAGCTCAAATCGTCCAGGGCCCGAAGCCGGGGCCTGTTCAGGAAAAGGTAAAACCCGAGATTCAGGAGGAGGAGCACGCCGAGCACCGCCAGCAGGGGCCAGAGGTTCTGGCGCACGTCGAACCGCTTTCGTTTCGGCCTGGGGCTCATGGCTCCACCTTCGCCGGCCGCAGATCCTCCTCGCCGAGAACGGGGTCGGAGATCGAGGCGGCGCCGCTTCCAAGGGTGACGCGGTAAACACCGTCCGCCTTGCGGTTCACGCGGTGACCCGCCAAGTCGGCCACGATGCGGACCGCCTGGGCCAGATTCTTCCCGCTCAGGTTCGCGGTCACCGTTTTCGCCTGGTCAATCCCCTCGTCGATGTCGAAGGTCACTCCGTGAGCCCGCGCCAGCGACCGGTAAATTTCGCCCACCGGGCGCGCCACGAAGGTCAGCGCAACATCGAGGCGCTGGGCCGGCACCGCGCCCTTGTCGAGGTGCACCGGACGCGCGGCTCCGCCTCCGGCGATGGCGCCGGCGCGCGGCGGAGCGCCGGCGGCCGGCGCCGCATGCGCCGCCACCGGGCCAAGGGATCCCCCCTGGGGGCCCTTGAGGGCGCCCTGGCTTCCAGATTCACCCGCCTCCCCCGACGTTCGATCCCCCTTGCCGTGCCCGGTCCGGGGGCCTAAATCCCGGGATCCGGTCTTCGAGCCATTCCGCCCGGGCGCCTTTTTCTCCGCCGGCCTGTCCGTGGGTGCGACCGCGGGGAGGTACAACCCGCCCGGGGCGATGAGCGTGCGTGCCAGGGTATCCGGAGTGCGCGGCCGGCCATCCCGCCCGACCGAGGCGAGAGCGGCCGCCATGTCGAACCAGGGGCGCTCCGGGAGAGCCGCGGGAGGTTCCGCCGCCACCCGCGGCGCGGAAGCCACCTGCCCCCCGGCGCCGGGCGGGGGCGCCCCGGTTGACGGCGCGGCGGCCGCGGCCACCGCGGGGCCGGTGCTCTCCGGGGCCGCCGTTGGGGTCGGGGCGGTGGTTGGGGCCGCGGCGGCCGGTGCCGTGGTGGCGGCGGCGTCAGGGGCAGCCTCGTTCCCCACGACAAAGTCCCCCTTGGCGACGAGGTCCTTGGGGATGGCGTGCGCCGGCAGGTAGTCGTAATTCAGCGCGAAATCGATCTCCGGCCTGTTCGGGTTGAGCCGCCGCTCGTTCCTCGGGTAGACCTTGGCGAACGCCGGGTGGTGGATCAGCTTGTCCTCGAGGGTCAGGAGCGCTCCATGCCCCTTGGCGACTCCCTCGACGCGGACCGAGATTCCCTCGGCGGTGATGTTCGGGCGGATCGACCGCATCATGACATCCGGAGGCATCACCGCCTCCAGGGTATTGAACAGCAGCGTCCAGGAGAAACTGCGCTTGAGTATCAGGTCGTTCGCGAACTTCCCGCGATCGTAGACCCTGCGGAAGTTCCGTTCCTGGGCCCCCTTCAGGAGCGTGCGCTCCTCGGTTTCGAGCGACGCGAGGCGGGCGCGTTCCTGCTGCTGTCCCTCCTGGAGCTGCGCATAGCTGCTGCCGTAGTTCAGGTAGAAGTAGACGTTGTAGACCGTCGCCAGGACGAGGACGAGCGATGCCACGGCGAGAAGCGACCCGACCGTCGTATTGTTGCGGAACGGCCTGGACGCGAGGTTCAGTGTGATTGGCCTCACCCGCGCCTCCCGGCCACGGCCCCGGCAGCCGGCGCCGCGCGCGCGGCGTCCTCGTCGTCCAGGACGACTGAGTCGGCCACGGCCAGCATCTGCTGGAGCTCCAGCCAGACGACCGGACAGGCCAGCTCGTTGGAGACGGCGCGCAGCACCTCGTCCCGCGGCACGCCACTCGTGCGCAGGAAGGCACGGTCGATGCCGCGCCCGAGGAGCTTTTCCTGGTAGAACGCCAGCGAAGTGTAAAGCTCCCGGCCGACGGCCTTCAGGCTCTCCTCGGGACCGCCGTCGGAGGGGTGCGCCTTGCAGCGGTAGAAGACCAGACGCTCCCCGCTGAAGATGAGAAGCGTCAGGTACTCGGCCGTGACGTTCAGAAGCAACGCATCCTTGCTGCCGCTTTCGCTCTCGAGACGCGGGCGGAAAAGA
>JANMQK010000315.1:0-3726 GCA_031370485.1 Acidobacteriota bacterium
GGCAACGGAATCAGTAAGTTACCAACTCGTTGCCCTTTCCCGTTTCCGAGGGTTACGGGGAGCGACCGTACAGTACGAGGGTTATGGACACCCAGATGGACACCTGTTCCTGCACGCCCCGATGGTTCAGGGACGATTCGGCTCAGTGCGCCTCGCGCAGCAGGTAACTCATGACCGGTTCGCTGAAAATGGGGTGCGGGGGTGGCTTCGAGGCTTGTGTCGCGGTCCGTCCTACCAGAGGCGCGATTCCTCAGTGTTAGCGCTCATCAGGAACTGATCATTTCTGGACCATCATCGATCTTTTAGTGCCTGGCATCATCGGCGCCGAAGGCGCCCCCGCCCTGGTTTCCTGTTGGTATCCTGACCCGCAAGGCGGAACTAAAAGACCCCGGCCGTTGGAAGCGACCGGGGTCCGAGGCGGAGCGGGCCGATCAGAGATCGCCCACCACCATACACGGATTCAACCTTGGCATGATCTGCGCCGTCTGTCCAGCCCCGCCCCGGAGACGGGATGGACAGCGAGCAGCAACTGCTGTTTTTTCAACAGCATTGCCACGCGCGGGACTGTGGCGCGCTGTTCTTCATCTGCCGTTCCTGCTATCGGGGCCAGCGCTACTGCAGCGGGCCGTGTCGTGAAACGACCCGGCGGCAGCAACGGCGCTCCGCCAACCGCCGCCACCAGCAAAGCCTCGAAGGACGCCTCGATCATCGTGACCGCCAGCGCGCGTACCGACTCCGCAAGGTGATCTGTCGCGTGACGGATCAGGGTAGCGCGGTCGAGTTGACTTCTGACAGCATCGCTGGGCCCGATCCGGTTGTGCCCACCGGCAAGGGTGATGTGGAGCACCGGCGGCGCGTGTGTTGCCGGGTGTGCGGCCGGCGCGGCGAGTTCATCGAGACGTTCAGACGACGGGAGTGAAGCGAGATGATTCCCCCCGAACAGGTCACTGAGATCCGGAGGCTCTACTATGCCGAGCACTGGAAGATCGGCACCATCGCCGTTGAGCTGGGCCTGCATCCGGACACCGTACGCAAGGCGGTGCGCACGGACCGGTTCAACCGCCCCAGAGTTCAACGCCCCCGCCTGACGGACCCGTACCTCGAGTTCATCCGGGAAACCCTCAAGCGTTATCCCCGGCTGCGCTCCACGCGGCTGTTCGCCATGATCCGCTCGCGCGGGTATGCGGGAGGCATCGTGCAGGTGCGCCGCCTGGTGGCCACCCTGCGACCGGTTCTTCCGGAGGCCTTCCTGCGCCGGCGCACCTTCCCGGCAGAAGAAGCCCAGGCGGACTGGGCGCACTTCGGCGAAGTCACGGTGGGTCAGGCGCGCCGCAAGCTGAGCTTGTTCGTGCTGACGCTGTCGTACTCCAGAGGCCTGGCTCTGGAGTTCTTCTTTGACCAGTCTTTAGACAACTTCCTGCGCGGCCACGTGCGGGCGTTTGAATTATTCGGCGGCGTGCCCCGGAGGATCCTCTACGACAACCTGCGCTCGGCGGTGCTTCAGAGGGTCGGCACCGCGGTGCAGTTCAACCCGCGATTACTCGAGCTGTGCGCCCACTACCACTGCACCGCGCAGCCCTGCGCGGTGGGCCGCGGAAACGAGAAGGGCCGGGTCGAACGGGCGATTCGCTACATCCGCGACAGCTTCTTCGCGGGTCGGCCCTTCACCACCCTTGAGGACTTCAACCGCCAGGCCCATCTGTGGCGAGACGAGATCGCCCATCGCCGGCGCTGGCCCGATGGGGATGACCGCACCGTTGAGGACGCCTTCAGGCAGGAACAAGCTCTGCTGTTGGCTCTGCCGGCTCATCGGTTCGACACGGACTCGGTCCTCAACGTGCGGGCCGGCAAGACCATCTACGTGCGCTTCGATCTGAACGACTACTCGATTCCGCCTGAATGTGTGGGCCGCACACTCACCGTTGCGGCCTCAGACACCACGGTGCGCATCTTGGAGGTCAACCGCCTGATTGCCTCTCACCGGCGCAGCTACGACCGTCACCAACTCGTGGTGGACCCGGTCCATCAACAGGCCTTGCTGGAGCACAAGCGCAAGGCGCTGGGCGCCACCGCCTCGGGCCGGCTGCTGGGCGCTGCCCCGGAAGTCGAAGCGCTGCTGGAGGCGGCGGTGCACCGGGGCGAGCCGGCTTACGCCCAGACCGCGCAACTACTGCGGCTACTCGATGACTACGGAGCCAGTGAGCTGCGCGCGGCCGTGGGCGAGGCCCTGGCTCGTCAGACGCCACGAGCCTCCTCGGTGGCCTTCATCCTGTCCAACAGACATCGGCTCAAGCATCACCGCGCACTGGCGCCCGTGAGCCTTACGCGTCGTCCCGAGCTCGAGCACCTGCACGTTGAACCCCATGACCCGGAGACCTACGATGAACTCGGACAGCACGACCCCGACGAATAACCTGTCACGCCAGCTGACCCAGCTGGGCCTGTACGCCACCTCCACCAATCTGGAAGATGTTCTGGCCCGGGCCGTGAAGGGTCGCTGGGCCCCCCGCGAGTTGCTCGAAGAGATCGCGCGCGCCGAGCTGACCGAACGCGGCCGGCGCGGACTACAGCGAAGACTCGCCCGCTCCAAACTGGGCCGCTTCAAGATGATGGCCGACTTCGACTGGCAGTGGCCCAAAAAGATCCAGCGCGACGCCATCGAGCGCGCTCTCACACTGGAGTTCCTCAAGGAAGCCCGCAACCTCATCCTGGTCGCCACCAACGGCCTGGGCAAAACCATGATCACCAAAAACATCGCCCACGCCGCGGTGCTGGCCGGCTACAGCGTGCTGTTCAGAACTGCCGCCGAGCTCATCGAGGACCTCCAGGTCGACTCGCCCGAGCTGCGCCGAAGAAAGCTCGCCCACTACAGCCGCCCTCACCTGTTGTGCATCGACGAGGTGGGCTACCTGTCCTACGACAATCACGCCGCCGATCTTCTCTACGAGGTCGTCAACCGCCGCTACGAGCAAAAGTCCCTCATCGTCACCACCAACCGCGCCTTCAAGGAGTGGAACCAGGTCTTCCCCAACGCCACCTGCATCGCAACACTTCTGGACCGGCTCACCCACCACGCCGAGGTCACCGTGATCGAGGGGTCCAGCTACCGCGTGCGGGAAAGCGAGCAGGAAACCGCCGCCCGCAGGATCAAGAAGTGACACCAGCCGGCGGCTCGTCCGAAGCTCTGCCGGCCTACGTGGCATGGATCATCGACGCCTACGTAAGGCTGCCACATACCCAGGGCCGGGTTCGAAGCCAGGACCGGCAACTGGCGGCTCTGCTTCACCAGCGCGGCGTCACCATCGACATCGTGGAGGCCGCCTTCCTGCTGGCCATCTTACGACGGACCCACCGACCCGCCGATGCCTTGCCTCTGCCCCCGATACGATCACTGCACTACTTCCTGCCTGTCATCGAGGAACTCCTCCACCATCCCCCCTCCGCTTCCTACCTCCGGTATCTACGAAGAAAGATGGCCGAGCTCGCCGATCAATCCGTCGCCGGCGACTGTCCAAAAAAAGACGTTTTTACATGATCGCCAACACCCAGATCGAAGCGCTGCTGGCCGAGTGCGCAGCCGCTCCACAGGTGGAGCCCATCGATCCAAGGGCCCTGGCCGCCGAGCTACGCGCCTACGTGGGCCGTCTGGATGAGATCCGCAGCATCGCCCCGGTCGAACCCCCGTCGTGCGACGACATCCGTTTCGATGCCGCGCTGGACACGCTG
>JANMQK010000208.1:0-1893 GCA_031370485.1 Acidobacteriota bacterium
CGCGTAGATGAGCCCGCCGAACCTTCCGACCACGGTCGAGAAGGCGATGCCGAAGATCCCCCAGTGGAAGACGAAGAGAAAGAGGGTGTTCAGCGCCACGTTGATCAGGTTCGACCAGATGCCGGCCCACATCGTCGAGCGGGTGTCGTGGTGGGCCTTGACGATCGAGTCGGGGAGGATCGACCAGAAGGCGGTGAAGGCCGAGCCGCCGATGAGAACCCCGGCGTACGTCGCGAAAAGCCGCGCCACCTCCGGGTCGAGCCCGAAGCGGTGCGCCCCGAAATAGACGCCGAGCGCAATTGCGGCGAACAGAGGCACGAGCGCCCAGACGATCCGCCGCGTCGTCGCCAGCAGTTGTTCGATCCGCGCCCCCGCCCGGGCGCCCATCGCCTGCGAGAGACTCGAGGTGAGCCCGGTCGAAACCCCCACCCAGCAGGCGATCATCAGGAATTCGAGCGGGATCGAGAGCCCTATCGCCGCCACCGCCTTGTCGCCGAGGATGGCGGCGTAGGCCGTGTCGACGAAGGTGAAGAGCGACCTCATCCAGAACGACAGGACGAGCGGCGCCGCCATCTTGAGGACCGAAGGGGAGGGGCGGCCGGTCGTCACGGCCGTCTCTGCCCGGCGGGCGGAGGCCCGATCAGGTAGCGCTCGCCCCCCGGAGCGTTCAATTGCCAGTAGGGGAGGCGCTGGGTCCACTTCAGGCGGTAGGAGCCGCCGTCAGGCTTGTCCCACCCGACCAGCAAATATGGAAACTCGCGCGCCACGAAGTAGACGTCGGGCGCTTTCCCGGCAGCGTCAGACGCCGCGTCGCCTGCTCTCAGCTTCCAGCGGAGCGCCTGGAACTTGCCCGCGGGTGTCGTCAGAGACAGCTCGCCAGCGGCCAGGAGCGTCGCCGCCTGCACCTCCGGCTTCGGGCCCTTCGAGCCGATCTGCCCGGAAACGAGCCGCAGCGTGCGGGACGCTCCCGGTTCCTGCGGCAGCGACCTCACCCAGAGGGGGACCTGGTCGTAGAGCACGATGTCGGGACCGACCGGGAGGTCGTAGGTCGCCTCGGCCTGTCCGTCCCAGTAAGTGTGGACGTGCAGCCGGGCCTTGTCGCCGCGCCGCTCGTACTCCTTGTAGGAGTTGCCGCACCACTCGAACGAAGTCAGCGAGAATTTCAGCAGGTCCATCGAGCCGCGCTCGAAGAAGGTCGAGGCCATCTGGTGGTAGGAATAGATGCCGGTCTGGTAGTTGATCACCTGGTTCATCTTCAGCACCGTCACAAGGTCGGCCGGGTCGTGCCCCGCGTCGGCCTTGACGAGCTGCGCGCGCGAGAAGTCCTCCTTGACGACGATGAGGTAGGCGGTGAATGGCCGCAGAACGCCGTAACGCCGCTCGGCAGCGTCATATGCGTTCACCTCGGCCCGCCCGTCGTCCCAGAGGGGGTTGGAGGCGAAGAGGTTCGTGGCGGCGACGTGGGGGCCGCCGGCCCCTCCCGCGCTCGATTCCCGGCTGGCGCAGGCGGTCGCGAAGAGCAAACCGAGCGCAACGATCGGCGCGCCGAGAGCAGCGGTGAGCCCGGGGACAACCGGTCGGCGCCTGGAAATCATTCCGCATCTCCTCCTGGGGCCCCCGAGTTTACCCCAACGACGCACCGCTTCCCCCAAACCGCGGAGTGTGCCAAGATGACTGGAACGGCGACGGGCCAACCGGCGTCGAAGTCCGGGCGACATCAGCGGAAGGAGAGATCACATGAAGCCATCAGTCAGGGACGCGGGGAAGTGCAAGATCGTCGATCTGAAGGGGAAGATCACGCTCGGCGGGGGGGACCTCGAGCTGCGCAAGGCGGTTCAGGACCTGCTCGACGCGGATCACAAGCAGATCGTGCTCAACATGCAGGGTGTCGAT
>JANMQK010000334.1:0-11929 GCA_031370485.1 Acidobacteriota bacterium
CAGGCGGTCGCCGCCGCGCAACCGACCAGGAGGATCCCGACGCTCAAGGATTTCATCTTCATTGGTAGTTCTCCATCAAGCAGTTCGCTTCGCGCTCGTTCGCCCGGACTCAGGGTCTCCCGGTCTCGCGCCCGCCCGTCCTGAAAAGGCGGCGCCAGCGAGGGAATATAAGTGCCGGGCAGGGACTCGTCACGCCGAAGCGCCGACAGATAATTGACATCGAGGCTGGCGTTCCGTGTCGGAAGTCATGAAAGTTCAACTTGACATTGACATATATCAAGGGTAACTTTCACGAGGAACAAGACGACGCCATGGCCGTTCACGACGAAGTCCTCGATGCCGCTCGACGGCTTTGCCGCGAGCGGGGCGGCTGGACCTTCCGGCCGGATGAAGTCGTCCGCGCCCTGCCTCATCTGAACGCCAGCACGGTCCGTACGCACATCGTCAGCCGCTGCTGCGTGAATGCCCCTTCGAACCATCCCCACCGGTGGGCCTACTTCAAGCGGGTCGCGCGCGCACAGTACGAAATCCTGCCCGCGCAGCGCCGGGCGCAGGGTTCGCGGGGCGCCGGGCGGCGGCCGGTGCGGCCGGCCGGGGCGGACGAGACGGCCCGCGTGGGCGAGACGGCGGGGACATACGGGCCGCGCGCTCTCTCCGCGCCGCGCGACACGGTGCATGTTGTGCTCACGCGTGAGCGTGGCTGGTACGTGGCCGAGTGCCTGGAGCTCGCGGTCGTAACGCAAGGCCGCACTCTCGACGAGCTGGTCGCCAACGTGCGCGAGGCGGTCGCATTGCACCTCGAGGGGGAAGACCCGGCGGAGATCGGCGTCGTGGCTGTTCCGAGGATCTCTCTCACCTACGAGATTGGGGCGCGATCCGCCTGATGTCGCCTGTCCTGCGAAGGCTGTCGTCGCGCGAGCTGCTCTCGGGGCTTGGGCGCCTCGGGTTCGAGGTGGTGGCGACGCGCGGCAGTCACGCCAAGCTCCGGCGCATCACTCCGGACGGCGCGCGGCAGTCGCTTACCGTCCCGATCCATCGCGATCTGGCGCCGGGGACCCTGCGCGCGATATTCCGGCAGGCGGGCCGCTTCGTGCCCGTGGAGGACCTGCGGCCGCTCTTTTTCCGGGAGTGATTCAGTCCGAGAAGGTGTAACTCGCGCCACCGTCGCGCTTGGCGTTGTACATGGCGGCGTCGGCGCGGTGGAGGAACTCTTCCGCGGTCCCGTCGTGGCCGGGGCCGATGCAGACGCCGATGCTGCAGCGCACGGTGAACGACTGGCCCGCCACGACAACCGGGCGGGCGAGGGCGTCGAGGATGCGGGAGGCCAGGGCGGCGGCGGGGGCTCGCGCGGAGACTTCGGGCAGGATGACGGCGAACTCGTCACCTCCGACGCGCGCCACCGTGTCCATGTCGCGCACGACCATGCGCAGCCGCGTGGCAACCTCCTGGAGCGTCTGGTCGCCCGCCAGGTGGCCGCACGAGTCATTGATCGCCTTGAACCTGTCGAGGTCGATGAACATCAGCGCGAACCGCTGCTCCATCCGGCGTGCCCGGCGGATTGCCTGGTCCAGGCGATCCATGAACAGGGTGCGGTTCGGAAGATCGGTCAGCGGATCGTGCTGGGACAGGTGCTGCAGCCGGGCCTCTCTCTCTTTGCGCGTGGTGATGTCGCGGAACATCCCGATGTAGTGGCTGACATTCCGGTTGTCGTCGAGGACCGTGCTGATGGCAAGGACCTCCGGGAAGATCTCGCCGTTTTTCCGGCGGTTCCAGATCTCCCCCTCCCAGGCTCCGGTCGCAATCAGGGTCTCCCACATCTTCTGGTAGAAGGCGCGGTCGTGCCGGCCGGACGACAGGATCCTGGGGTTCGTCCCCAGGACCTCGGCCGCGACGTAGCCGGTCACCTCGGAGAAGGCCTGGTTGACGCGGATGATGCGGGCCGACGAGTCGGTCACCATGATCGGCAGGGGGGCGGCGTCGAAGACAAGGTCCGCGATCCGCAGCCTGTCCCGCTCGGGATCCGCCGATGTGTGCGCCCTGGCCGGCGCGGCGCTGACGGCGTCCATAAGGGATAACCTATGACAATTCCGTCATCAGTCAAGCGAAACGGCGGGTCGGGAGACCACTCTATCGAGGACCCTGTCCACGATCGCTTCGATCGCCCGGGTCCGCTCCGGACCGACGTGCAAGCCGCCCATCCAGAAAATCTCCTTCGGCTCGAGAGCGCTCGCATAGAGCCTCAGGACGGCGGCGCGCGGCAGCCTTTCGTCCTCACTGGCATTGATCATGATGAACGGCCGGGGGGCGATCCGGGCGACCCAGTTCTCGGGGGCGAGACGGGGGCCGTTCAGGATGAGGTAAGCGGCCCTGGCGGCTAGCGCCCGAAGCAGGCTCGCGTGGATCCGGTCGCGCAGGTTGTGCTCGAGAAGGGCGAGCGGATCTCCGGCGCCATGAATCGACCAGACGCGCGACACCCGCCGATCCAGCGCCCCGGCGATGCAGGCGAAGGGAGCGCCGAGACTGACACCGACCAGCTCGACACGGGAGGGATCGACGTAGGGGAGCGCGAGGAGGTAGTCGAGCGCCAGCATCAGCGCCGGCGGCGTGTCGAGCGCCGCGGCCCGGATGGCCGGGGCCGCCAGGATGGCCGAAAGTCCGCTCGTCGCGGGATCGAGGCTGGAGGGGTAGGAAAGCGCGGCGACCACCGTGCCGCGGGTGTCGTGGATCAGGTGGACCGCTTCGGCCCCGGTCCGGTGCCCGCCGAGGATCAGGACGAGCGGGCCCGCGCCCCGGCCTCCGGCCGGCCGCTTGACCGCCAAATCAACCCGAAGCCCGCTCGAGGCGCCGAGGCGCGCTTCGTGAACGAGGTGGCCGGCGTCAACCGTGGCCGGGCCCTCCGACGATGAGACGAGACGGCCGTGGCGTGCGAGGATGCGCGGCGTCGGGTCGCGCGCCAGCCAGAATGCTCCGGCCGCCGCAAGAAGCGTGAGGGCCGCCAGGATCCACGCCGCGCGCCGGACGATGCGTCTCATGGCGATGCTATCGGCTGCGGAGGTCCTTGAGGATCTCTCGGGCGGCGTTGCGGCCCGGACTGCCCGTGACGCCGCCGCCGGGGTGGGTGCCGGCGCCGCAGAGGTAGAGCCCCTTGATGGGCGCGCGGTAGCGGGCGCATCCGAGGAAGGGGCGGGTGGCGAAGAGCTGGTCGAGTGACATCTCGCCGTGAAAGATGTGGCCGCCGGTCAGGGCGTAGGTTTCCTCGAGATCGAGAGGTGTAATCACCTGCCGGGCGAGGACGAGGCCCGGAAGGTCCGGGGCGTGCTCGGCCAGCGAGCGCACGATGAGGTCTCCCGCCTCCTCCCGGCGTGTTTTCCAGTCGCCGGTCTTCAGGCGGCGCGGAAAATACTGCGCGTAGATCGACATGACCTGCTTGCCGGGCGGGGCAAGCGTCGGGTCGGCGAGGGAGGGAATCGTCACCTCCATCCAGGGCTTGCGGGACATCCCGCCGTACTTGGCGTCGTCGAAAGCACGCTCGAGATGGTCCACCTCGGGCCCGATGTGGATGCGCCCCGAAAGCGCCGCGTTGCCGTCGGCCGCCCCCGAGCCGGACCGGGGGAGCGCGGCGAAGGTCGGGAGCCGGTCGAGGGCCAGGTTGACCTTGAGGGTCGCGCCGTCGGATCGGTAGTTCCGGGCCCGGGCGATCACGCTGGGGTCGAGATGGGCCGGGTCGAGAAGATCGAGGAACGTCCGGCGCGGGTCGGCGTTCGAGACAACGACCTTCGCCGGGATCACCTCGCCGCTTTCGAGGACGACGCCGGTCGTGGC
This sequence comes from Acidobacteriota bacterium, assembly GCA_031370485.1. Classification (GTDB taxonomy): domain Bacteria; phylum Acidobacteriota; class Polarisedimenticolia; order Gp22-AA2; family Gp22-AA2; genus JANMQK01. Next base: position 3,823 of record JANMQK010000334.1, read on the forward strand.
GCCATCCTTGACCTCGATCTGCGCGACCCTGGCGCCGACCCTGATCTCGGCGCCCGCCTCGAGCGCGGCGGCGGCCATCGCCTGCGTCAGGGCGCCCATCCCTCCGGCCGGGAACTCGGTGCCGCCCGCGGTCGCGGTATCGCCGGCGGCCGCGCGCATAAGAAGCAGCGCCCCGGTGCCGGCGGACCAGGGGCCCTGGAACGTGCCGAAGACACCGCGCGCCGCGACCGCCGCCCGCAGCCTCTCGGTCTCGAACCATTCCGCGGCGACGTCGGCCACCGCCATCGGGGCCCAGCGAAGGGTGCGGTAGAAGTCCTTTTTCTCGAGGCGCCGCAGCCTCGAGCCCGATCGCAACATCCGCCAGAGGTCGGCTGCGGAGGGGCTGTCGAGGTCGGGGGGGGTCTGCTCGAGCAGCCCGCTGAGCGCTGTGCCAATCCGGCCGAGCGCCGCGAGGTAGTCGGGGTAGCGCCGGGAGTCTTCCTTGGAGAAGGCGATGATCGACTCGGTCGACCGGGCCGCGTCCCTCCACAGGACGAGCGCGCGGCCGTCGGGGCCCGGGACGAAGAGTTGCGCCTCGGGGCGGACCATCCGCAGGCCGTGGTGCAGGAGCCGCATGTCGGAGACAACGCTCGAAAGGAGCGGCCCCGCGGCGTGCGACAGGGTGGGGCAGCGGAACCCGGGATGTATCTCGGAGGTGATCGCGGCGCCGCCCACGACCTCGCGCCGCTCGAGAAGCAGCGGACGCAATCCTTTCCGCGCGAGATAGAAGGCGGTGACGAGGCCGTTGTGCCCCGCGCCGATGATCACCACGTCGCGCACCGCCGCCATGGTCCTAGATCCGTCCCTTCTTCCAGTCCTTGAGGACTTCGAGCGCGGCGATCCGGCCGGGCGCAGCCATGATGCCGCCACCGGGGTGGGTCGCCGAGCCGCACATGTAGAGGCCGCGCACGGGAGTCCGGTAGCGTGCCCAGCCCGGCACCGGGCGGAGAAAGAAGAGCTGCTCGAGCGACAGCTCTCCCTGGAAGATGTTCCCCTCGGTCAGGCCGAATTCGCGCTCGAGGTCGAGCGGCGTCAGCACCTGCCGGTGAAGAATGATTTTCTTTATGTTGGGGGCGAACTGGGCGATGGTGTCGACGACCGTGTCGCCGAACGCCTCGCGCTTCTCGTCCCAGGTCCCTTCTCTGAGCTTGTAAGGCGCGTACTGAACGAAGCAGGAAAGCACGTGCTTGCCCGGGGGGGCGACCGACGGGTCGGTCAGGCTCGGGATCACCATGTCGATGTAGGGGCGGCGCGAATAGTCTCCATACTTGGCGTCGTCGTAGGCGCGCTCCATGTACTCGAGCGACGGCGAGATCGAGATGGCGCCGCGCAGGTGCGCCCCGCGGCCGGGGAGGCAGGTGAACTCCGGCAGGGCGTCTAGCGCAATGTTCACCTTGCCGGACGAGCCGCGGAACTTGTAGCGCCGCGCCCCTTCGAGAAAATCCTCGGGAAGGTGCCCGGGCTCCAGGAACTTGAGGAACGTCAGGTTCGGATCGACGCTCGATGAGACGATGTCACCGAGGACCTCGTCGCCGTTCTGGAGAACGACACCGCGCGCCTTGCCGTCCTTGACGAGAATCCGCGCGACCGCGGCGCGTGTCCTGATCTCGACACCGGCCTCGCGGGCCGCGGCGGCGATCGCCATGCTGATCGCCCCCGTGCCGCCGCGCGCGAACCCCCAGGCGCGGAACGCCCCGTCAATCTCCCCCATGTAATGGTGCAGCAGCACGTAGGCGGTGCCGGGGGAGCGGACGCCCAGGAACGTGCCAATGATCCCCGAGGCGGACATCGTCGCCTTGAGGACATCGGTCTCGAACCACTGGTCGAGAAAATCGGCCGCGCTCATGGTCATCAGCTGGACCAGGTTGTACTTGTCCCCCGGGTCGAGCGCCTTGAACTTGCGCCCGAGCGGCCAGAGTGCCTTGAGATCGCCCAGCGTGAGGGAGAGAGGATCGGGGGGCGTCATGGAGAGGATCGGCTTGACGAACCGGCACAGCTGCAGCATCGCGCGGCCGAACTCTTCGTACGCCTCGGCGTCCACCTTCGAGTGCCGCGCGATCTCCCGCAGCGACCGCGCGTGATCGTCCATGCGCCAGAGGTAGTCGCCGCCGGGCATCGGGGTGAAGGTGCCGTCGAGCGGCAGGATCTCGAGGCCGTGCCGCGGCAGGTCGAGATCGCGGATGACCTCGGGCCGGAGGAGCGACACCACGTACGAACAGACCGAAAACTTGAACCCGGGGAAGACCTCTTCGGTCACCGCCGAGCCGCCGAGGACATGGCGGCGCTCGAGGACGACGACCTTCTTGCCGGCGCGCGCCAGGTACGCCGCGTGCGCCAGCCCGTTATGGCCGCCCCCGATGACGACAGCGTCGTAGGTCACGCCCATGGTCCGCCCTTCCGGCCCCGGCCGGAGAATGACCGCATGATGAAACGGCAGTCAGAGAAGAGCGGTGATTCTAATATAATCTCCGCTTCCGTGATGTGAATTGGAGAAGCCTGGAAGCCGGGAGAGCGGGGATGCCGATCGGGACGGCCGTGCACGACAGGACGCTGCGGCTCTGCGAGAGCCTGAACTACCGCGAGTGGGCCGGGTACTACACGGTCAGCGCCTACGAGACGCACCACGAGCACGAGTACAACGCCATCCGGAACGCCGCGGCCCTCATCGACATCTCGCCCCTTTACAAGTACCTGGTGCGGGGGCGGGACGCGATGAAGCTCGTCGACCGCATCGTCACGCGCGACATGACGAAGGTGGCGGTCGGGCAGGTGGTCTACACGCCGTGGTGCGACGAGCGGGGCAAGGTGGTTGACGACGGCACCGTGTCGCGTCTCGACGAGACGAGCTACCGCTGGACCGCCGCCGACCCGTCGCTTCGCTGGTTCCGCCAGAACGCCCTCGGCATGGAGGTCGAGGTGACCGACATCTCGCAGAGTGTCGCAGCCCTGGCGCTGCAGGGGCCGACGTCGGCGCGGCTGCTCAATTGCGTGGCGCAGGCGGACATCGCCGGCCTGAAGTTCTTCCGGGTCACGCGGGGGTCGATCGCGGGGGTCGGTGTGGACATCTCGAGGACCGGCTACACGGGGGACCTGGGGTACGAGATCTGGATGCCGTGGGCCGACGCCGTGAAGGTCTGGGACGCCCTCATGGAGGAGGGGAGGCGGTTCGACATTCACCCGGCGGGGATGCTGGCCCTCGACGTCGCGCGGATCGAGGCGGGGCTTCTGCTCATCGAGGTCGACTACAACAGCAGCCGGCGGGCCCTGACGGATGCCCAGACCTTCAGCCCGTTCGAGATCGGGCTGGGGAGGTTCGTCTCCTTCGACAAGGAGAATTTCATCGGCCGCGCGGCACTTCTCGAGGCGCACCGCCGCGGCCCGGCGCGCGCGCTGGCGGGGCTGGAAGTGGACTGGGCCGACGTCGAGGCCCGCTTCGACGAAGCGGGGCTGCCGCCGCACGTGACCGGTACGGCGTCGCGGACCCATGTGCCGGTCTATGGCGGCGGGCGGCAGGTCGGCAAGGCGACCTCGACCACCTGGTCGCCGACACTCAAGAAGATGATCGCCCTCGCCAGTGTCGAGACTGCGCACGCTGCTTCAGGCGCCCGGCTCGAAATCGAGCTCACGGTCGAGGCGGCCCGGCGGCGGGCCGGCGCGACCGTCGTGCCCCTGCCCTTTTTCAATCCCCCGCGAAAAACCGCATTGCCCGCTCTTTGAGATTGCAGAATTTCGTGGTCAATAGGGTGCAGGGTGTGATAACAATAAAGGGCACCGGACGCAAAGAATCTGCACTCAATCGAACAATGGAGGAATGAATGGCTAGAAAGTTGTCGAAAGCATCATCGAGCAAAGCGATGTCCGAGATCGAGACGGGGCTCAAGAGCCTCACCGTCGGCCTGAGACGGCTGGTTCGCGGTATCCACACCGCGGGTAACGGCGTCGGGGCCCGCCGCCGGCCGGTCAGCAAGACCCTGCGCCTGCAGGGCCGCTACATGGGGCTCATCCGGAACCTGCCGCCGAAGCACAAGAGCCGCGTCAAGGCGCTGCGCGCGAACAAGGGCGTGAACGAGGCAATCCGCCTGGCGCGCCAGCTGAGGGGCTGAAACGGCACGGCCGCCCTTCTAATGAGGGCGGCCGCGCCTCCCCGTTTCCCAGGACTTCCACATGCCGAAGGTCTTCATCTGGTCTTCAAGTCCCGTCGAGCGCAGGAGCGCCGTGATCGCCGCGCGGTCCTGGCGCGGCGCGCGCGCACCCGATTGGGAGAGGCCCCAGGCGAGGGACGCGGCGACCGCCCCGTTCAACCGCAGCTCGCGCCGATCGATCTTGTCGTAGGTGTCCGACGAGGCATGGTAGTTGGCCATGTAGTTCGAGGGTTCCTGGTTCGCCACCAGGTTCGGGACTCCTTCCAGAAGGAAGTCGAAATTGTCGGTGCCGACGAAGGCGTCGACCGTGTGCGTGTTCGCGTCGTACCCGCGTAGCGGGGCAAGCGCCGCGACCACCGCCTCTCTCAGGTCCTCCCTCCCGCCCAGGCTGAACCCCGTGATCCGGCCGGTCCCCGCGTCGTAGATCGCCACCGCCACGTGGCGGTCGAGATCCGCGCGGTGGGTGCGGGCATACCCCAGCGATCCGAACATCCCCTGCTCCTCTCCCGTGAACAGCGCGAACCGCACCGTGCGGCGCGGGCGCTCGCCGAGGGAGCTCATCTGGCGGGCCAGGTCGAGGACCATGGCGCAGTTGGCCGCGTTGTCGAGGGCCCCGGTCCCGGTCTCCCACGAGTCGAGGTGGGCGCCGACCAGCACGACCTCGTCCGGCAGATCGCGTCCCTTGATCTCGGCGAGGACGTTTCGCGACTCGAAGGCCTTCCCGATCCGGCCGCCGAGATCGAGCGTGAGCCTGACATCTCCATCCGCGGCGAGCCGTTCGCAGCGCAGGCCGTCCTCGCGCGCCAGGATGCCGACAGGCAGCGGGGCCGGGTCGCCGAAAGTGGCGACGTGGCGGTAGAGCATGCCGTCCTCGCGGCCGCCGGTGACGAGAAGAGCGGCAGCGCCGGCCTCGCGGGCGCGCTCGAGGATGGCGGGCAGCCGGATGTAGTCCTCGAAGAGATCCTCCCAGGTGACGATGACTTTCGAGGAGACGAGGCCGATGGCGCCTTTCAGCCGGTCGCCGGCGCGGCGGAAATCATCCGCGCCCCCCGCCCCCAGAAGGACGAGCCGCGCCGTCAGGCCGCCCTTGGGCGTGCCCGGCGAATAGGGCATGGCGATCACCCGCAGCGGCAGCCTGTCGGGGGCCACGATCTCCGCGCGCGAGCGCTCCTCGTCCCAGCGCAGCGGCAGCGTGAACGGCTCGGTCCAGGCCCGGTCGACGCCCGCCGTCCGGAACCGGTCGACCGCCCAGTCGATGGCCCGCTCGCAGGCCGGGCTTCCGGTCGGCCGGCCGCCAATCCTGTCGCAGAGCATCTGGAGATCTCCCTCGAGGGACCCCGAGGCGAGCATCCGCGCGGCGAGCCGGGCAGCCGTCCCCTCGCCGTCCGCCCCGGCCCCCTCGGGCGCCGCCGGGCGGCCGGCCGCGAGCAGGAGCGCGACGCCGGCGGCCGCGATCAGGATCGCGGGAAGGAGGGGGGCCTTCATCCGGGAATGCGGGTGGAGCGGTCCGCGCGCCTGCGTCATGGGCGCGCGAGGGAGAACTCGATCGCGCGGCGCTCGCTGTCCCCCAGCGTCACCGACTGGCGCGCCATGCCGAGGGTCTCGTGCCATGCCTCGATCTCGTAGGTGCCGGCCGGCAGGCCTTCGAGAGTGAAGGCGCCGTCCTCCCCGGTCACCGCCTGGAACGGGTTCGCCCCGACGGCGACGTAGCACGCCATCCAAGCGTGGATGTCGCAACGGACCTTGACGATGTCCGGCTTGGAGAAATAGCGCTTGAAGGTCTGCCCCCTGGCGGAGAGTGACCGGTTGAAGGTCCTGTTCACCGTGCTGAGCGCGTGCACGTTGTGGACCACCGGGTCGCTGTTGCGAAACTCGATGACCTGGTCGGTCTGGACCGCGAGAAGATGCGGGGCGAAGGTGCAACCCTGCTGATCCATCACCGCCGGCGCGGCGGGAGGCGCGAACACCCGGTCTCCCAGCCCCGAGACGACGTGAACGTGGACGTTTCGCAGCGTGCCGTCGGCATTGACGATCAGGTCCTCGGTGTAGGTCTCGCTGCCCGGCTTGTGGCACGCGGCCTCCCCCGACATGCTGATCGCGCGTCGCGGCGGAGCAGTGCCCTTGAACAGGACGCGCCCCGACACGCCTCCCGTCCCGATCGACTGCCCGGCCGGTATCGCCCCCGGCGGCGGAGGCGGCGGCACCCCCGACCCCCCGCCACACCCGAAGAGAATCGCGACACACAGCGAAACGGGCAAGCCAATCTTTAGGGCGATGGGGGGATTCCGTACTCGGGAACGATGTGAAGAGACAAGACGCATGGTGGATTGTCCTCGAGTTGTGAGCCGAGCATGACAGTACGCAAGTCAGACAAACACTGTCAAGCGCGTCGTTGCAACCCCCATGAGCACTGCTGAGGGCGGCGGCCCGGGGGTCGCGGGGCCCTCTCGGACCGCACCCGTTGGCCGCGCGCCTTTCAAGCGGCCGGGTGCGGGAGAGCGGAGCGGCGCGGCGGCCGTCCGGCGGTCTTTGCCGATCCCGCCGCCGCGACCGCGTGCCCCGCGACCCCCGGGCCGCCGCCCTCAGCGCCGGGCCGATCCGAGGTAGAACTGCCTCGCCGTGCGCGGGCCTATGGGCGGTTCGAATCTCTCCAGGCTCTCGATCGACAGGCCCGCGGCGCGGACCTCCTCGTCGATCGGCAGGTCGGGCCGGCAGCCGTCCGCGAGCAGGTGAAAGAGGGGGGCCAGCAGCCGCTGCCGCCGGCGCACCCGCGGGTCCTGCGCGCGGCCGTGCTCGAGGAACAGGAACCGGCCCCCGGGCCGGAGCACCCTGACGATTTCCCCGAGCGACGCACGAAGGTCCGGCAGGCTGCAGAGGGTCCAGTTGCTCGTGACCATGTCGAAGGTGGCGCCGGGGAACGGGATCGCCGCGGCGGAAGCCCGGACGATCGAAACGTGGAATGGCGCCGCGGGAATCTTGCGCGCCGCCCGGAGGTTCATCCCGCGGTTCGGCTCGAGGCCGACGAGACACGCGACCCGCGAGGCCGCTGCGGGGTACGCTGCGAGAGTCCCGCCAAACCCGAACCCGATCTCGAGTATCCGCCCCGCCGCGTCCCTGAGCGCCCGCCGGCGGAGATCGAGGACTTCCGGGCGGGACATCCCTTTCTCCATCAGCCACGGCAGGACGGCCCGGCGATAGAACCCCATGGCCGAAGCGTACCATGCAGGCAACCGCGCCTTCGTTTCGGCGCTAAGATCGGGCCGGGAGGACGCCATGTCAGAGCCGAAAGCGAAAGCCAGGGATGTGGACGAATTGTTGCCGGGGCTTTTCCATTACAGCGTGAAGGACGAGCGGATCAAGACTCGAAGCGATTCCTTCGTCGTCGTGCATCAAGGCGATGTGGTGCTGGTCGACCCCGTTCCCCTGGAGCCTGCTCTGCTTCTGCGGCTGGGAAAGTTGAAGGCGATCGTGGTCGCCGCGGCCAGCCACCAGCGCTCCGCCTGGCGCCTGAGACGGGAGACCGGGGCCAAGGTCCATGCCCCCGTGGAGGCGTCGGGGCTCGACGAGACCCCCGACATGACTTTCAGGGACGGTGACACGCTGCCCGGCGGTCTGCAGGCCATCCGCGCGCCAGGCCCGTCGAGCGCCCACTACGTGCTGCATCTCGCCACGAGCCCGGGGGCGCTCCTCTGCTCCGACCTGGTGATCAACGATTCGGGGAGGGGGCTCGAGTACCTGCCGGACAAGTACCAGGAAGACCCCGCGGGCAGCCGCGACAGCGCCCGCCGCCTGCTCGAGCTGAAGTTCGAGGTGCTCGGCTTCGGCCACGGGCAGCCGATCCTGAAGGGGGGACGCGACGCGCTGCGCGCGCTCGTCGCAGGCGGTGCCGCGCGCGGCAAGCGCGGGGAGTGAGCTGGCTTTTCTAG
>JANMQK010000342.1:0-2957 GCA_031370485.1 Acidobacteriota bacterium
GTACGTGGCGCTGGCCCGGATCTACATCGATCTCGAAAGCTACGGAAGGGCCGAGTCGGAGATCCAGGCGGCGCTGTCGCAGGATCACGACCACCCGGGCGCCCACCTGGCGCTCTCCGTGCTTAAGCGCAGCCTGGGGGATTTCGGCGCCGCCCGCGAGGTCCTCCAAGGACTCCTCGAGCGCGGCATCGAGGACGCGCAGATGCGCCGGACGGTGAGCGACGCGCTGAAGACGGCGCGGGCCGACGAGAAACGCTACGCGGCGCTTCTGGAATCGGCGGGCAAGGAGCCGCCTGAGCCGGCGAATCTCCTGGCGCTCGCCCGCTTCCTGTCGGAGCGTGGAGCGCACCGCCGCGCCGCCGACCTGCTGCAGAAGGCCGCGGCGATCGTGGCGGCGGCTCCCGCGGCGCCCCAGGCCGGTCCTTCCGCGCCCGCGCTCCCGGACTTGGCGCACATCCGCTTCGAAACGGGGCTCGAATTGATCGCGGCGCGCCAGTATCCCGCGGCCATCGGGATCTTCGAGGATCTCTCCGCGGGTCCGTTGCACGCCGCCGCGCAGTTCAACCTCGGGGTAGCCAGGGCCGCGCTGGGCATGGACGAGAGCGCCGCGGACACTTTCGCGGCGTATCTCAAGGATCAGCCTGACGATCCGCAGGCCCGGCTCTATCTCGGCAACGCCCAGTTTCGCCTTGGACGCAAGGAGGAGGCGCGGTCCTCCTACGCCGCCTTCCTGGAACGGGCCCCCTCCGGCCCCGAGACTTCCCGCGTGCAACGCCTGCTGAAGTCGCTCGATGCCCCTGCGGCGGGAAGCGGCACCAGGGAAGGGGCAGCCCGGCCCGCGGGCCGGCAGCAGGGAAAGGCCCGATGACAGGTCCGGCGCGGCACATCGTTCCGGCGCTCTGCGCCCTGGGGCTCATGCTCTCCCCCGCGTACCCTCAAGAGATCGATCCCGGGCTGCCGAAGGCCCCCCAGGTCCGCAGCCGCAAGGGCTTCGCGATCAGGATCACCAACCCCGCGAGGGACGACTTCCGGTTCGGCAGGTCCGACATCGAGGTGGAGGTCACGGCCGCCGACCCCGGCCTGGTCGAGAAGGTCGAGTTCTACGTCGACGACAAGCTGATCTTCATAGACACCGAGGCGCCGTACCGGTGCGTCTTCGACTTCGGGACGGAGCCGCGCTCCTGGGTCATCCGCGCCATGGCCTATCACCGCGAGGGGGTGACCGTCTCCGACACCGTCATCCTGAAGCGGGTCATCCTGAACTACGCCGTGCAGGTGAACCGCGTCATCCTGTACGCCACGGCCCGATCGCAAGAGAGCGGGCACCCGTTCGTTGTCGACTTGAAGAAGGAGGACCTCGTCCTCGAGGAGGACGGAGTCCGGCAGGCCATCATCGATTTCTACATCGAGCAGCGGCCCGTCACCCTGGCGATGATTCTCGACAGCAGCGGCAGCATGCAGCCCTCGATGAACACGGTGCACGCAGCGGCGGGCAGCTTCGTGGAGGCGCTGGGCCCGGAGGACCGCGCGCTCGTCATCGATTTCGACGAGAAGGTCTACCTCCTGCAGGATCTCACGGCCGGGAAGGCCGACCTGCGCAAGGCCATCGACAGCACGAGCGCTTTGGGAGGCACGGCGCTTTACGACGCGCTCTACGCCTCGTACCGGAAGCTGCGCGGAATCGACGGGCGCAAGGCGATTATCTTATTGACCGATGGCGACGACACCGCCAGCAAGTTCTCCTTCAAGAGGGTCCTGGACGAGGCGAAGACCTCGGACATCATTATTTACTCGATCGGCCTGGGGACGAGCTTCCTCGATCTCGATCTGAGGCATGTCTTGAAATCGCTTGCCGAGGAGACCGGCGGGCGGGCCTACTTCCCCGACAAGATCGACGCGTTGAAGGAAGTCTACGACCAGATCGCGGCCGAGCTGAAGGGCCAGTATTACCTGACCTACGAGCCGAGCAGCGCCAACTGGGACGGCCGCTGGCGGAAGATCAAGCTCAACGCCCCCGGCAAGAGCGTCGACATCCGGACCCGCAGCGGGTACTACGCGGTCAGGAAGCGCCCGGCGCCCGGCGGAGTCTCAGGGCGCTGAGGGAGGCAGAGGCTTCGGCTCCTCGTGCGGCAGGAGGTCCCCCTCGCCAGTTTTCACGTGCAGCGGATAGTCGACCAGGAGAAGACTCAGGTCGAGGCCGGCCTGCGGCGCGACCACGATGGACTTCAGATCGAGCGCCACGTGTCCCGGGGAGGTGACGCGGGCGCGGTACCGCCCCGGCGGGACCCCGCCAATCGAGAAGGCCCCGTCCTCCCCGGAAGAAGCCTGGAACGTCCCCTTTCCCTCGAGCGATATGAGGGCGACCGAGACCTCCTCGATCGCCCTTTTCTGCTGGTCCAGGAAACGGCCTCGCACCGTCACGGCCTCCTGCGGCCCCGCGAACGGCGATCCAGCGACCGGCGCCGGCGCCGCGGACCCCGGCGCGGCGCCCTTGCCACCGACGCGGAAATCGACGATGTTCTGGAACGGCGGCCGCACCTCGATGCCCCCCTTCTTCGACCCCAGCCCGGTGCCGGCCCCGACTTCGAGCTCGTACGTCCCCGCCGGCAGATCCTGGAACTGGTATTGCCCCTTCTCGTCGGTCCCGGTCACACGCAGAAGGCTTTTCTCCGATTTCGAGGCCAGCTGAACCAGCACGCCGGAGAGCGGCCGTCGCGCCTGGTCCACGACCGTCCCCCGGATCTTCCCGGTGAGCGTCTGCTCTTCCCGGGAAGGGGCCGTTTCGGCGGGCGGGGCCTGCGGCGCGGCCGCCGCGGCCGCATCGGGCGGCGCGGCCGGGGTTTGTGTCGCCGACGCCAGCATCAGGGCAATGGCGGCCAGAGCGAGGCGCCGGGTCCACCCGGAAAAATGCGGGAGAGGGCTCAGCATTTCCGGCTCATTATACGCGCCGCCGATGG
>JANMQK010000362.1:0-3581 GCA_031370485.1 Acidobacteriota bacterium
CGACCGCCTGCAGGACGCGCCGGTGCACGTCGGCCACCGGTCCGCGGGCGTCGAGGACCACGAACCGGCGGGGCTCCCGGCGGGCGAGCTCCAGATAGCCTTCGCGGACCCGGGCGTGAAACTCCAGGTCCTCCATCTCGAAGCGCGACTCGGATCGCTGCGTCCCCTTGTCCCGGGCGTTCGCCCGTTCGAGGGAACCCGCCGGGTCCAGGTCGAACAGGAGGGTGAGATCCGGCTCGATCGCGAGCGCTTCGAGGAGGTGCAGGCGGGTGATGATCTCGAGCGGGAGTCCGCGGCCATATCCCTGGTAGGCCAGTGTCGCGTCCTTGAAGCGATCGCAGAGGACCACGCGCCCCGCGTGCAAGCCCGGCTGAATCACCTGCTCGACATGCTGGGCCCTCGCCGCCGCGTAGAGGAGCAGCTCGCAGGCGGGGGTCATGGAGCGGTTCGCGGGATGAAGCACGACGCGGCGTATCTGGTCGCCGATCGGAGTGCCGCCCGGCTCGCGCGTCAGGACGTGGTCGATCCCGCGCTCTTCCAGATGATTGGACAGCATCTGGATTTGCGTCGTCTTGCCCGAACCCTCGATGCCTTCAAAGGTGATGAATCGTCCCAACGGCTGAGCTCCCGTCCCTCGCGGCCGGCCGCGGGCCCGACGCCGCTCCACAAGCGCCATGGAGGCGCATCATAGCATGGCCTGTGTTACCCTCCCGGAGAGGCGACGATGCGCTACTGCTACAGGTGCGGCTCGGAAATCGCGGGGACACAACGGGTCCTGAAGGACCAGGAATGCCCCGGCTGCGGCCAGGATCTGCACTGTTGCCGCAACTGCCGCTTCCACGACCTCGGCCTCAGCAACCAGTGCTCGGAGCCCCAGGCCGACCTGGTGGTCAACAAGGAGCGGGCCAACTTCTGCGAGTTCTTCGCGTTCGCGGAGCGGGGAGGTCCTCCCGGCCGGCGGACCTCGGAAGCGGAATCGGCCCGCGAAACCTGGAAGAAGCTCTTCAAGGACCGCTGACGGCGAGGCGGGCCGGGCAGGGGCGTTGGCCTCAGCGATCCCCGCCCGCGAAGTAGGCGCGGGCCCTGGCAATGTCCTTGCGGACCTGCTCCACGAGCGCCTGCGGCGAGTCAAACTTCAGCTCGGGGCGCAGCCGCGCCAGGAAGAGCAGCTCGATGGCCCGGTCGTAGAGGTCGCCGCCGCCGTCGAGCAGATGCGTTTCGATGGCGAAGGCGGCGCCGGCGAACGTGGGACGCGAGCCGATGTTCGTCACCCCGGGGCGGGACGCGCCATCGAGCAGCGCCTCGGTGACGTAGACACCATCCTGCGGCACCAGGTCGTTTTCGGTGCCGACGTTCGCGGTGGGAAACCCGAGGGCCGCCCCGCGGCCATCGCCCCGGATCACTTTCCCTTCCGCGGCGTAGGGCCGCCCGAGGAGCTCGCGGGCCAGCTCGACCTCCCCGGCCTGGATAGCCCTCCGGATGCGGCTGCTGCTGACCGGGCTCCCGAGGCAGCAGACCTCGCCCACCTTCTCGGCCCGGATTCCCAGGTCCTCGCAGACACGCACCAGCAGCTCGGCGTTCCCGGCCCGGCCACGCCCGAAGTTGAAGTTCTCGCCGACGTAGACCTCTTTCACGCCGAGCCCCGCGTCGAGGTGCCGCCTCACGAAGTCCTCGGCCGTGACCGTGGCGAGCTCGACGGTAAACGGGAGGATCAGCACGAAATCGAGACCGGCGCCTTCGAGAAGGGCGAGTTTCTGGCGGCGTGTCGTGATCATGCGCGGTGCCCGATCGGGCGCGAGCACCTTGAGGGGATGAGGTTCGAAGGTGATCAGCAGGCTGTTGCCGCCCGTCTCCCCGGCGCGCGCGCGGACCCTCTCGACAATCGCGAGGTGCCCCCGGTGCAGCCCGTCGAAGTTGCCGATCGTGGCCACAGGGTCGCGCAGATGCGCCCGGAGATCGGGAATGTCGCCGAAGACCTTCATGCCTGGCGGCTCTCCCCCGGGAGGAAACGATTATGCGGCGACCATCCGGTAGACATGGACGAGCCCTTGCACGATCAGGTTCGCGTAAGCCCCGGCCACGAGATCGTCGGCGACGATGCCCAGGCCTCCCGGCAGCTTCTCGGCTCGATCGGCCGGGAACGGCTTGAAAACGTCCATGACCCGGAACAGGACGAAGGCCAGGGCGATCGTGACGCCCCCGGGCGGCAGGCCCCACAGGCTGACGAACATCCCGGCCGCCTCGTCAATGACAACGCTGCCCGGATCGTGCCGCCCCAGCACCCGCTCCGCGACACCGGCGGACCATACCGCGGCGACCGACAGGGCCGCCGTCAGCAGGCCGAAGGCCCAGAAGGGAAGCCAGACCAAGGCCAGGACCGCGGGGAGGAGCGCTGCCAGCGATCCGGCGGTCCCCGAAGCCACCGGCGCGCGCCCCACGCCCAGCATGGTCGCAAGCGCGAGCGCCGCCGACTCGCCGGCGGAGCGCACGGAGGTCACGGCCGCCTGGCGGCAGCCACTTCGACGGCCGGCCCGATCAGGTCATACGGATGCGCCTCTTCGATCAGGACCTCGACGAATTCCCCCGGGTGAAGCGGCCGGGGGGCGTCCGTGAGAATCACCCGCCCGTCGATCTCGGGCGCCTGCCCTTCCGTGCGCCCGCAGAGGAGGAGATCGCTCTCGTCATGGACCCCGTCCACCAGGACCTCCACGGTTTGGCCGATGCGGGCCCGGTTCCTCTCAAGGGCAATCCGCTGCTGCGTCTCCATGACCTCGGCGCGACGGGCCTCCTTGACGGTATCCGGCACGTCGTCCGCGAGCCCGGCCGCCGTGGTCCCTTTCTCCTCGGAGTAGGTGAAGACCCCGAGGCTGTCGAAACGGGCTTCCTCGATGAAGTCGAGAAGCGCCCGGAACCCGGCCTCGGTCTCGCCGGGGAAGCCCACGATGAAGGTGCTTCGCAGGGCGATCCCGGGGACCCTGGCGCGCAGCGACTCGATCAGGCGAAGGTGGGTCGTCGCGCTCCCGCCCCGGCGCATCGCCTTGAGGAGGCCGGCATCGGCGTGCTGCAGGGGGAGATCGAGGTAGCGGGCCGCGTGCCCGCAGGAGCCGAGCGCCTCGATGAAGTCGTCGGTGATCCGGTTCGGGTAGGCGTAGAGCACCCGGATCCAGCGCAGGCCCGGCACCCGATCGAGGGCGCGAATGAGTCCCCCGAGATCGGTGCCGTCGCCGAGGTCGCGGCCGTAGTCGGTCGTGTCCTGGGCGATGAGATTCAGCTCGACCGTGCCCGAGTCCGCCAGCCGCCGCGCCTCCTCGACGACCGAGGCGATGGAGCGGGAGCGCTGCGCCCCCCGAAAGGAGGGGATGGCGCAGAAGGAGCAGGTGTGGTCGCATCCCTCGGAGATCTTGAGGTAGGCGCTGTGGCCGGGGGTCGCGAGGATGCGGGGCGAACGCTCGCTGTACAGGTAGCGGGCCGCGGAGGTGCTGGCCTCGAAGCGGCGTCCTGCCTCCAGCGCGCAGGCCTCGGCGATCCGCTCGATGTCGTTCAGTCCCACCAGCGCGTCGATTTCCGGGATGGCCGCCTTG
>JANMQK010000369.1:0-4018 GCA_031370485.1 Acidobacteriota bacterium
CCGCCGTGGATCTGCACGGCTTCCTTGGCCGCGCGCATGCACATCTCGGAGGCGAAGAGCTTCGCCATGGACGACTGGAGAGACACCCGCCCCTTGGTGTCCCTCGCCCAGGCCGCCCGGTACGTGAGCAGGCGGGCCGCCTCGAGCTCGGTGGCGATATTCGCCAGCTTGAACTGGATCGCCTGCAGGTCGGCGATAGGCCGCCCGAAGGCTTCCCGGCTCGCGCTGTAGGCGAGCGATTCATCGAGCGCGGCCTGGGCGATGCCGAGCGACTGCGCGGCGATGCCGATACGGCCGCCATCCAGGGTGTCCATCGCGATCTTGAACCCCTCCCCTTCCGCGCCGAGGAGGTTTCCGGCCGGCACCGCGCAATCCTCGAACACGATCTCGACCGAGCCCGAGCAGGTGATGCCCATCTTGTGCTCCGGCTTCCCGAGCCGCAGCCCGGGGGTATCCCGCCCGACGATGAAGGCGCAGATCCCGCGGTGCTTGAGCTTGGGGTCGACCGTCGCATAGACCAGGAAGGTGTGGGCCGCAACCCCGTTGGTCACGAAGACCTTGTTGCCGTTGAGGACGTAGCGGTCGCCCTTCTTCACGGCCGAAGTGCGCAGGGCGGCGGCGTCCGATCCGGCTCCCGGCTCGGTCAGGCAGTACGCGCCGATCTTTTCCCCACGGGCGTGAGGCACGAGGTGCGCCTGTTTCTGCGCTTCGGTGCCGTAACGGAGGATCGGCCCGCAGAACAGGGAGTTGTTCACCGACAGGATCACCCCCGTCGATGCGCAGGCGCGCGAGACCTCCTCGATGGCGATCACGTAGGACACGGCGTCGAACCCCGCCCCGCCGTATTCCTCCGGGATCATCATCCCGGTCAGGTTCATTTCGGCGCAGCGGCGGTAGTTGTCGTGGGGGAACTCGCGCGTCCTGTCGAACTCGGCGGCCCGCGGCTTGAGGACTTCCGTGGCGAACGTACGGACGCTCTCGCGGATCATCTCCTGCTCGTGGCTCGCCTGGAAGTCGAGGGGCATGGATCAGGCCTCCGTCTCGAGCAGCCCGAGCTGCCCGTCCGGGCGCCGGAAGAGCACCGCCACCTGCCGAGAGCCGGTCTCCCGGAACACCAGGATCGCGTCGTGTGAATCGCGCACCTTCACGGCCGCCTCCTCCAGCGACAGCGGCTGCAACGGGACGCGCCCCATCCTCACGATCGGAATCCCGCCGTCGGCGGGGACCCCCGGGAGGCCGGTCAGGTTCTCCCGCAGGGCCCGCGGACCGCGCCGGGGAGCGGACCAGACGCTGCGTCCCTTTCTGCGCGCGGTCAGCCGTCCCCGGTGCTTCTTGGCCTGCGCCAGCAGACGCTCGACGCACTGTCCCAGGGAGTCGTGGAACTCGGGGCCTTCGGCCTTCGCGGTCAGGGTCGCCGTGCGTGACTTAAGGACGATCTCGCTCAGGCGGCGGTGCTTCTCGACTTTCAGAATCACGTGGATGTCGAGGATTTCGTCCAGGACGCGCGAGAGCTTGCCGAGTTTTGCCTCGGCGAACTCCTTGAGGTCGGGCGTCAGGTGGGCCTTGCGCCCGGTGAACACGATGGTCATGGATGTCTCCTCGTAGGACTCTCGGCGCCGGCGCCCGCGAATCAGTGGAAGCCCTGGCGCCTTTCGTTTGACGACGGGATACGCAGCTCCTCGCGGTACTTGGCCACCGTGCGCCGTGCGATGCGCAAGCCGTCATCGCTCAGGATTTTCACGATCGCCGCATCCGAATGGGGACGCGCTCCGTCCTCCTCGGACACGACCCGTTTGATTCGCTCCTTGACGGTCAGGGACGAGACATCCTCGCCCTGTGTGCTGCTGATGCCGGAATGGAAGAAAAACTTCATCTCGAACAGTCCCCGCGGCGTGTGCATGTACTTGTGGTTCACTACACGGCTCACGGTCGACTCGTGCATGCCGATGTCGTCGGCGACGTCCTTCAGGATGAGCGGCTTGAGATGCTCGTACCCGAAATCCAGGAAGCCCTGCTGGTACTTGACGATACTGCGCGCGACCTTGTAGATCGTGCGCTGGCGTTCCTCGAGGCTCTTGATCAGGCGGAACGCGGAGCGGAACTTCTCACGCACGTATTCACGCGTTTCCCGCGTGACCTCGGTGTTGTTGCGGTCGATCATCCGGCGATAGAAGGGACTGATCCTGAGGCGCGGCAGCCCCTCCTCGTTCAGCACGATGGTGTAGCCCTTGTCCACCTTGAGGACGTAGACGTCGGGCACCACGTAGTTGTTGCTGCCGGCGTTGTACTTCTTTCCCGGTTTGGGGTCGAGGTGCCGGATGGTGTCTACGTAGTGCATGACCTCCTCGATCGAGATCCCCAGCGCCTGGGCCAGCTCGCGGAACTTGCGTCCCTGGACCAGGTCGAGGTGATTGCGCACGATGGTTTCGGCGGGAGTCCCTTCCATGTCGTGAAATGCGAGCTGGAGCAGCAGGCATTCCTTGAGGTCGCGGGCGCCGACGCCCGTGGGATCGAGATCCTGGACGAGATGCAGGGCGCGCTCCACCTCTTCCAGGTGAGTCGGGCCCATGGCGGCGATCTCCTCGAGGGAAGCGCGGAGATAGCCGGCGTCGTCAAGGTTGCCGATGATGGAGCGGGAGATTTCCTTCTGCTGTTTCGACGCGATCGTCATGTCCAGCTGCCACAGCAGGTGGTCCGAGAGGCTCTGGGGCCGGCTCAGGATGTTCTCGAGGGGCCGTGTCTCGATCTCCTCGGCCGGGGCCTGCGGCGAGTAGCTGAGGTCCATGTAGTCCTGGAAGTAGGACTCGTAGTCGATCTCATCGAAGGAGTCCTTCTCCTCCGCGGCGGGCGGTTCGGCGGGCGCAGTCTCCCCGTCGGCCGATTCCGCGGTCTCCTGCGCCTCCTCCGAGTCCGCCTTCTCCGCCTCCGGCGGATTCTCCTGCAGCTCCTCCAGCAGCGGGTTCTCGGTCAGCTCCTGGGTGACCTCCCCCTGCAGCTCGAGCTTGGTCATCTGGAGAAGCTTGATGGCCTGCTGCAGCGACGGCGTCATGATCAGCCGCTGCGACATCCGGAGGTTCAGTTTTTGCTCGAGTGCCATCGTCGTGTCCTGTCGGCTAACGGCTCCCTGGCTCTCAGTCCGCGGGGAAGGCGCTGGGGGGCGCCTGCTCCGGTTCGTGACCGAGTAGCCGGAAGTTGTGGCCCAGGTATATCTCTCTCACCTTGGGATCGGCCGCCAGCTGGTCCGGTGTCCCCTTCCGGAATATCCGACCCTCGGCGATGATGTAGGCCCGGTCGGTGATCCGAAGCGTCTCCTGGACATTGTGGTCCGTCATCAGCAGCCCGATCCCCTTTCTCTTTAATTGATAGATGATTTTCTGGATGTCTGCAACAGCAATCGGATCGATCCCCGAAAAAGGCTCGTCCAGGAGGATGAACGAGGGTGAAATCACAAGCGCCCTGGCGATCTCGGCCCGGCGCCTTTCCCCTCCGGATAGATTGTATGCCTTGTTCTTCGCCAGATGCTCGATCTTCAGCTCTTCCATCACGGTGGCCGTCCGCTCCCGGATCTCCTCACGCGGCATGTCCAGGGTTTCGAGGATTGCGATGAGGTTCTCCTCCACGGTCATTTTCCTGAAAATCGATGGCTCCTGCGGGAGGTAGCTGATGCCGCTGCGCGCCCTCAGGTACATCGGCAGGCGCGAGACATCCTGGCCTCCGAGCAGAACCCGTCCCTTCTCGGGCCGGACGAGGCCGACGACGCAGTAGAAGGTGGTCGTCTTGCCGGCGCCATTAGGCCCGAGCAGGCCCACGACTTCCCCGCTCTGGATGTGGAGAGAGATGTCCGTGATTACCGGCCGGCCGCGATAGCTCTTGCTCAGCCCCTCAATGACGAGTTTTCGGCTCAACGGAAGGGGCGTCCTTGCTCTCGGGGGCGAGAGTGATCCAGGTTCGACCACCGTTCTCAGATTCGGTCAGAATCCTATCAGCCGCCATGTCGTATGTCAATTTCCGGCCGCGC
>JANMQK010000383.1:0-2530 GCA_031370485.1 Acidobacteriota bacterium
ATTCAGCGCGTCGCCGAAGCGCTGGATGAAGGTGACCGCGCCTCCCTGCACCCGCCGTACGGGGCCGCGCCGCCGGGCGCCCCGGCGCAGGGAGGCGAACACCTCCCGCACGAAGACCCGCAGCACCGCCGAGGTGAGGCCAGAGTCGTAGGCCAGGCGGTAGCGCAGGGCGAAGGGAAGGGTGAGGACCCACTGCCGGACCGGCGCCTCCGGGAAAACCCGGTCGACGAGATGGGCGGCGGTGTCGGCCATGCGGCGGGCGCCGCACGAGGGGCAGAAGCCCCGCCCCTTGCAGGAGAAAGCGACAAGCCGGTCGTGGCCGCAGGCGGCGCAGTGGACGCGGAGAAATCCGTGGGCGAGGATGCCGCACTCGAGAAAGCCGCGCATCTCGCGCTCCACGAATCGCGGCAGGGGGCGGTCGCGCTCGCGGGCGGCCGCCAGGAACGATTCGAGCTCCGCCTGGATGACGCGATAGAGGACGCTCTCCTCCGGGCGGCGGCGCTCGTAGGCGGGGGCGGAGGGGGCGTGATTCGTCCCCGGGGACGAAATGCGGTTGGCCACCGGGACAGAACGATTCATGCGGCGGTCGGGGTGCGAGGAGGATGCCGGACGTGAGCGGGCGCCGGAAGGTCGACGCCTGGCGGAGTGAATCCTGCCGGTTGTCACGCCATGATGCGGCGCGAACGTCCGCCGGCCGCCCGCGCACATCCGTTTCACCCTAGAATGCCCGCGTGAGTCGCTCCCCCGCCGGCGCGCCCCGGTCCGGGCGGCGTCCGGGGTGGGCGGCCCGGGAGGCGGAGCATGGGAGGCGCGGGAACGGGCCGTCGCACGACCCGGCGCGCGGGGCCGGGACGCGCCGTCGACCAGGCTGTGGACCGGACCTGGATGGCCCGCGCCCTGCGGCTGGCGCGCGCGGCCGGGGCGCGGGGCGAGGTGCCGGTCGGCGCCCTGGTCGTGGCGGAGGGACGCCTGCTCGGCAGCGGCGCCAACGCTCCCCTGGGGCGCGTGGACCCGACGGCGCACGCCGAGATCGTCGCCCTCCGGCGGGCTGCGAAGGGGGCGCGGAATTACCGGCTGACCGGCGCCACTCTCTATGTCACGCTCGAACCCTGCCTGATGTGTCTCGGGGCGATGGTGCACGCGCGGATCGGGCGCCTGGTCTATGGCGCCGGCGACCCCAAGGTCGGCGCCGTTGCCCTTCTCCGGCGCCGGCGCCTGGCGGGCCTGAACCACCGCATCGAGGCGGCGGGCGGCGTGCGGGCCGACGAGTCTGCCGCCCTCCTCAGGGAGTTCTTCCGGTCGCGACGCCGGGGCGGCAAGGGGCCTGGGGTACAATCACCCCCACGGAGAGGTACCGAAGTGGTCGTAACGGGCCCGCCTCGAAAGCGGGTTGGGGCCTAACCCGCCCCACGTGGGTTCGAATCCCACCCTCTCCGCCATTTTTCTCTTCCTGACCGCCTCGCCGGACGCCGCCGATGAGCATCCCCGACTTGCCCGACGACTCCCCCGCGCTCTCGTTCCGCGGGGTCTCCAAGGCCTACGACCAGGCTGGCGGCGGCACGTTCCACGCTCTGCGGGACATCACCGTCGAGGTGCCGCGCGGGCGGACGGTCGCCATCGTCGGCCGGAGCGGCAGCGGCAAGTCGACCTTCCTGCACCTGGCGGCCGGGATCGATTCCCCGACACGCGGGACCATCGCCGTCCTGGGACGCGACCTGTCGCGGATGACCGAGAGGGAGTTGACGCTGCACCGCCGCGACGCCGTGGGCCTGGTCTTCCAGTTCTTCCACCTTCTCCCCCACCTCACGGTGCGCGAGAACGCTTCGCTGCCGGCCTGGATCGCCGGAGACCCCGCCGGGGCGTTCGACGCGCGCGTCGACGATCTGCTCGGCAGGGTCGGCCTGAAGGACCGGGCCCACGACCTGGTGCAGAAGCTGAGCGGAGGTGAGATGCAGCGGGTGGCGATCTGCAGGGCGCTCCTGCGCCGGCCGCCGCTTCTTTTGGCGGACGAGCCGACCGGGAGCCTCGACGACGAAAACGGCCGCCTGGTGATGGGTCTCCTTTTGAGGCTCGTCTCGGAGGAAAAGAGCACACTCGTCTACGTCACCCACAGCGCCGACCTGGCGGCGCAGGCCGACGCCACCTGGCGGCTGCACAGCGGGATTCTAGAGACCCGATGAAGGGTCACTCGACACGATGAGCGCGCTGACGTGATGAAGCGCTACTTCCTGCGGGCCCTCGGCGCCCACTTCCGTGCCGGGCGGACGCTATTCTTTCTGGCCGTCTTCGGAGTCGCGCTCGGCGTGGCCTCGGTGCTGTCGATACAGATCATCAACCGCAACGCGCTCGGGGCCTTCGAGGGGGGGCTCCGGGCCGTGAGCGGCGAGGCGGACCTGACTGTCTTCGGGCTCGCCCCGGCGCTGCGCGAGGAGATCTACCCCGCGGTGCTGGCGGAACCCGGAGTGGCCGCGGCCTGGCCCCTCGTGCGCGCCGACGTGGCGCTTGGGGGACGGCGCGGGAGATTTCTCGA
>JANMQK010000401.1:0-15884 GCA_031370485.1 Acidobacteriota bacterium
CGGCGCCAGGGGGCGGCCGGGATCGAAGCGCGGGAGAAAGAGGCACGTCACCCGTCCGTCGTAGGTGCTCGCGAGGAGGTCCATCTCCTGCTCGACCGGGTAGTCGTCTTCAGGCATCGGGCCGTCGTCGCGGGCGGCCCCTTCGGCGCTTCCCGCCAGGAAAAGCGGCGGCTCCGCGGCGACCCCCTCGGCAAAATTCGACAGCCGCTCCAGCCCGTAGTAGACGAGCATCGAGGGGATGGCGCGAACCGCCTGTTTCCAGGGATTGCGGCGGACCTCCTCGAAATGCGGGACCGCGGCGCTGACCTCGAGCCGCTGGCCGCCCCGGTCCAGCATGAAGTGGCTCTTCCCCGCTTCCCACGCGTCCGTGGTCAGATCGCTGGCTCTGAGCTGAACGACGGTCCAGACGGGCGAGAAGAGCTTCTTGTAGAGGGGAGCGTTGGCGACATAGTCGGCGGCAGAAACTCCGGAAAGACCGAGGTTCAGTACTTGCGCATCCAAACCCGACGCGTTGAGTCCTCGCTCCAGGCGGGCCGTGTAGACGTCGGCGTCATTCACCATGAGGGCCTCGGTGAAGGAGTCGCCGAGCACCAGGATCACGGGTTTGGAGGGTACGGGAGGTTCGGCGCGCCTGAGGTCGTAAAGGGTCCAGCGGGATCGTCCATTCCCTTCGAGACGGTAGAGAACCGACTCGCGGATGTATCCGAGGCCGGGCGCGCGGACGAAGCGGACCGAGTAGACCTGCCGTATCATCCCTTCCATGGCGAGCAGAGCCAGGAAGGCGCCCGCCGCGAAGGGCAGGAAACTCCTCAGCGGGCGGGAACCGGCTTCCGGAACACGATCCTCGGTGCTCGCGTTCATTCTGGCCGGCCAGTCTCCTCGTGCGGGCCCCGCATCGCGCTCCCGCGCGCCGTACGCCTTCCGAGGACGCATGCGATTCGGGAGGGGCGAAGCAGGAGAGGCGAAGGGTACCGCCGGCGCCGCGCCCTGTCAAGGACGGCTTTATCGACCGTCTTTCGCGAAACGGGCCGCCGCGCGCCGATTGTGCCCCTCAGGGGATGACGCTATAATCCCGGCGCACGGGGCCGCGACGGCCGGGCGGCCTGTCCTCTCAAGTAGCACCGCGCCAGCGCCGGGGGCGACCCATGAAGGCTATCTGCAAGGTGGCGCCCCGTCCGGGAGCGCTGGATCTTCTGGAGGTGGCGCAGCCACGTTGCGGAACCGAAGATGTCATCGTTCGCGTGATGGCCGCGTCCCTTTGCGGCACCGACGCGCACATCTACAACTGGGACCCGTCGATCAGCGCCAAGATCGCGGGCGCTACGGACAACCTCCATCGCCCCCTGGTCATCGGGCACGAGTTTTGCGGCGAGGTGGTGGAGGTCGGGCGGCAGGTGAAGGGGGCCGGTGAAGGCGCCGCGGAGCCGATCCGGGTGGGCGATTTCGTCTCGGCCGAGTCCCACATCGTCTGCGGCGCCTGCTACCAATGCCGGCACGGCGAATTCCACGTTTGCATCCGTGAGAGAATCATCGGCGTCCATCGCGATGGCGGTTTCGCGGAATACATCGCCATCCCGGCGCGCTGCGCGTGGATCAACGATCCCGCGGTGGTGCCGGTGGAAGTGGCCTGCATCGAGGAGCCGTTCGGCAATGCGGTCCACGCCGCGACGGAGTACGACCCGCGCGATCGATGCGTCGTCATTTTCGGCGCGGGACCCATCGGCCTTTTTTCCATCATCGTGGCGGCGGCGGAGGGCGCTTCCAGGATCATCGCGGTCGACACCACGCCCTTCCGGCTCGACCTGGCGAAAAAGGTGGGGGCGCACGCGGCGCTGCGCGCCGAGCCTCCCCCGGCCGGAGACCCCGCCGCCCGGACGAAGGAGCGCGAGAGGCTGGTGGGGCTGATACGCGATGCCGCCTCGCCCTGGGAGGTCGATCTCGTCATGGAGATGAGCGGGCACCCGGACGCCATCGACGCCGCGCTGCGGGCGGTGCGCCGCGGGGGAAAGGTCATCCTGTTCGGTCTCCCGGCCAGCGGATCGGTCACGGTCGAGCGCTACTCGGAGGATGTCATCTTCGGCGGGGTGACGCTCAAGGGGATCATTGGCCGCAAGATCTACGACACCTGGAAAAAGACCCGCGCGCTGACTTCGCGGCCGGAGGTGCGTGAGACGATCCGCAAGGTGATCACCGACGTCGTCCCGTTCCAGGATTACGAGGAAGCCTTTCGCAAGATGATCGCGCGGGAGAGCGGCAAGGTTGTGCTGAAGATCGCGACGTCGTGAGGAGCATGACCCGATGAACGACCGGCTGCAGTCGTATCTGGTTTCCGAGATCGACGCGCTGAAGGCCAAGGGCATCTTCCGCCTGCCGCGGGTCCTCGAGACGGCCGCGGGGCCGAGGGTGCGGATGGATGGGCGCGAGATCATCCAGCTCTCCTCCAACAACTACCTCGGACTGACCACGCATCCCCGGGTCATCGAGGCGGCGCGCAGGGCCATCGAGGAATTCGGCGCCGGCCCGGGCGCCGTGAGGACCATCGCGGGGACCATGACCGTTCACCTCGACCTCGAGCGGCGCCTGGCCCGGTTCAAGGGCACGGAGGCCGCGCTGGTGTTCCAGTCGGGCTACACGGCGAACGTGGGGGTCGTCTCGACGCTCATGCAGGAAGGCGACCTCATCGTGTCCGACGAGCTTAACCATGCGAGCATCATCGACGGGTGCCGGTTGTCGAGAGCCGACCGCGCCATCTACCGCCACCGGGACTACGGCCATCTTCGCTCGATCCTCAAGGAGGCGCGGCAGAAAAAGACCGGCAAGATCCTGGTCGTGGCGGACGGGGTCTTCTCGATGGACGGGGACGTTTCCGATCTCAAGGCGATCGCCGGCGAGTGCGAGGAGTTCGACGCGATCCCGATGGTCGACGACGCTCATGCCACGGGAGTCCTGGGCCGGAACGGCCGGGGAAGTGTCGACCACTTCGGCCTGACGGGCCGGTGGGACATCCAGATCGGCACGATGTCGAAGGCGTTCGGAGCCATGGGAGGCTATGTCTGCTGCGACCGGAGCCTGGTTGAGTTCTACGTTCACAAGGCGCGCCCGTTCCTCTTCTCCTCGTCCCACCCCCCGGCGGTCGTGGCCGCCTGTTCCGCGGCGGTCGAGGTCATGGAGCAGGAGCCCGGGCTGAACGCGCGGCTCTGGGAGAACACGAAGTTCTTCAAGGAAGGCCTCAAGAGGCTGGGGTTCAACACGGGGGACTCGACGACACCGATCACGCCGGTCATCATCGGGTCCGGCGCCAAGGCCGCCCGCTTCTCGGACGAGTTATTCGCGCGCGGCGTATTCGCGCAGGGGATCTTTTCCCCGATGGTTTCCGAGGAGAAGTCCCGGGTGCGCACCATCATGATGGCCACGCACGCACGGGCCGATCTCGAGGAGGCCCTGGGCGCCTTCGAAGAGGTGGGGAAAAAGCTCGGGGTGATCTAGGAGCCGGGACGGGCCGGCAGCGGGTCCGGGCGGGTGAAGTAGGAGTCCGGAAGATCCTGATAGACCTCGAGGATCGGGTGGAGGATCCGGACGGCCGGCTTTCCCACCTTCACCTTCTCGGGGCAGAGCAGAATCCCTCCGACGCGACGCCATCCTTTCCAGTCCCACACCGTCTGCGGCCCGTCCTGCGGCTGATCCTGCAGGATGTACGACCAGCGATCCATCAGGTGCGTCTTCCGGTCGAGGTGGGCCCAGTACCTGTCCCCCGGCGTCAGCCCCACGTCCTGGAAGGTGAGCTGCACAAGGTCGTCGACGATGCCGTTCGCGGTCGTTTCGCCCGCGAGGCGCAGCCGGACGCCGGGGTCCTTCATCTTGTAGGGCATGAGCAGCCAGTAGGTGTCGTTGATCCAGGCCTCGTAGGCTTCGTCCAGGATCTTCCTGGCCTCACCCGGCTCGAGCCGGACCCCGTCCCTGTAGGCTTCTCCTTTGCGCGTTCGAAGCCCGAGAAGGGCCAGCACGGCGCGCCCGGCCTCGTCCCTGGACTCGCAGCGCAGCCGGTCCTGCCGGCGATCCCACAGATGAATCCTCCGGGCGATCTCGGCGCCCTCCTTCTCGACGACGAAGGCGAAGCGGAGGTAATGCGTCGTCTCCCACGCCTGACTGCCACCCATGGCCTGCATCGTCAGGTCGGCCAGGACGATGGCCTGGGGGTCGGACTGCGCGGGGTCGAACCGGGCGGGCAGAGCCGCGAGGGCGCGAGTTGCAGGAGCCGGCAGCAGGGCCAGGGAGGCCGCTATGAGGACGGCTCTAAGCCTCGTCACGGTCGCGCCGCCCCTCGATGCGCCGATCGGTGGCGTTCATCACGCGCAGTATCTCCTCGAGCTCCACGACGATTACGGAGGGGCCGCGATTCGAAGCCGGCGCGGACCGGGGCCCCGCCGGCTCGAAGAGATCACCCAGCGCGGCCTGCCCTTCCGGAATCCCGAGCTTCTTGCGGGCACCCGCTATCGTGAACCCCTCTTCGTACAGGAGCTTTTTGATCTCGAGGACCAGGTCGATATCCTTGCGGCGGTAGAGCCGCTGTCCCGAGCGACTCTTGTTGGGGGCCAGCTGGGAGAACTCGGACTCCCAGAAACGAAGCACGTACGGCTGGGTGTCGGTGAGCTGGCACACCTCTCCGATCTTGAAGAACAGCTTGCGGGGGATTTCGTCATGCATCGGAACGTCCCTTCCGGGCCGGCCCGGCGTTCAGGCCCGCGATCATCGTCCGGGAGGGGCGGAACACGGCCCGCCGGGCGGCGGCAATCGGAAAGGTCTCGCCCGTCCGGGGATTGCGCCCGACGCGCGGCCGTCGCTCCAGGACTCTGAACGATCCGAACCCGCTGATCATGACCGGAGACCCTTCCTGGAGAGCCCTGCGGACACGTCCAATCACCACGTCGACCAGGGCCACCGATTCGCGGCGCGACAACCCGCCATGAACTTCATAGACGGCTGCCGCCAAGTCGGCCTTCGAACGTCCCACGTCCCCCTCCGGCACCCCCAGTGAAAACAGTTAAAGCATCGTAGGAGACACCCGGACGGATGTCAAGGCGGCACTTGAGGAATCCCGAATTAGACCCTGCCATAACGGTCGGCCAGCCGGACGACGTCGTCGAGCTCGGGAGTGCTGACTTCGAAAAGGGTGCAGTCGGAGATCGCCTCCATGCGGTGGCGTGTGCCCGCGGGGATGTGGTGGGCGTCGCCGGGACCGAGGACCAGCTCCTGTTCCCCGCCGCCTTCCTGGATCGAAAGCCGGAGCGTCCCCTCCTGCACGTAGAGGGTTTCCTCCTTCCGGACGTGGTATTGAAGGCTCAGCGATTCGCCCTTCCGGATCCTGAGGATCTTGCCGGCGTAACGCGCGGTGTGGGCGAAGATGATCTCCTCGCCCCAGGGTTTTGGAACTTTGCGTGGCATCGGCGTTCTCCTACAGCGGGCAAGCCTGCTCGGCGGGCAGCAGGGCAAGGACGCGGCGGCGGACCATCTCCTCGATGGCGGCTGCGGTGTCGAGTTCAAGCGCCTCATCAACGATCGATCGTGCGTCCCGCGCGGCGACGCTCCGGATCACCTGTTTGACTCCCGGGATCGCCGCCGGGTTCATGCTGAGCTCGGAGATGCCGAGGCCGATCAGGACGACCGCCGCGACGGGGTCGGCCGCCATCTCGCCGCAGACGCTGACGCGCAGCCCCCGCGCGGAGGAAACCTCGACGACGCGGCGGATGAGCGCGAGGATGGCGGGGTGCAGCGGCCGGTAGAGATACGAGACCGACTCGTTGTTGCGGTCGATCGCCAGGGTGTACTGGATGAGGTCGTTGGTCCCGATGGCGAAGTAGTCGACTTCCGCCGCCAGGCGATCCGCGCAGAGCGCCGCCGCGGGGACCTCGATCATCACCCCGACGGGCACCTCCGGCTGGCAGGGCACTCCATCGCGCTCCATCTCCCGGCGGGCCGCGTCGATCTGCGCGCGCGCCTCGCGGATCTCCTCGATGCCGCTCACCATGGGCAGCAGAAGCCGCACCTTGCCGTGAAGCCCCGCGCGCAGCGCCGCCCTCAGTTGCACCCGGAAAAGCTCCGGGCGTCCCAGGCACAGGCGGATCGCCCGCAGACCCAGTACGGGGTTGGGTTCGTGGTTGCCGGGGATCCCGGCGAAGAACTTGTCCCCGCCCAGGTCCAGCGTCCGGATCACCACCTCGTGCGGCAGCATCGCCGCCGCGAGATCGCGGTACGTGCCGTACAGCTGCTCTTCGTCCGGCAGATTCGGAGACTGCCTGAGATAGAGGAATTCCGAGCGGTAGAGCCCGATTCCTTCAGCCCCGTAGCGCAGGGCGGCCGCTGTCTCCTCGGGGAGCTCTATGTTCGCCATGAGCCTGATACCAACACCGTCGGAGGTCGCGGCCGGAAGGTCACGAAGGGTCTCCAGATCGCGGCCTCTCTGCGCGCGACGGGCCCGCCGATCGTGCCAGCCCCGGAGCTCCTCGGGCGAGGGGTTGCGCACCACGAGGCCAAGGGCTCCGTCGAGGACCAGGAGGTCCCCGGTGCGCAGCTTCCCGCTCGCGGTGCGCAACCCTGCGACGGCCGGAATGCCCAGGGCGTTGGCGATGATCGCCGCGTGCGAGGTGGGTCCTCCCCCGTCGATCGCCAGGCCGGCGACGCGCGCGCGGCCGAGGCCGGCGGCGTCCGAAGGCGAAAGCGCGGCGCTCACCACGATCGCTCCCCCGGGCAGGCCGGCGAGATCGCGGCGCCTTGTGATCCCCGCGAGGATCATCTGGACGCGGTTCTCGACATCCTCGATGTCCGTCCCGCGGTCACGCAGGTCGGGCTCCCCGAGCCCGGCGAACAGGCGGCCGTAGCGGCCCAGCACGGTACGGAGCGCGAACTCGGCGTTGACCCGTTCCCGCCGGATCATCGCGGCCGTATCCTTCCTGAGCGCGGGGTCCTTGAGGATCAGCATCTGGGCATGGAAGATCCGGGCGTAGGCCTCCCCTGCTTCCCGGCGCACGCGGCCGCGCAGCAGGCTCAGCTGCCTCATGGCGACCCGCGCCGCGCGCTCGAATCGCGCGAGCTCCGACGGGACCGCCTGCGGGGCGATCTCCATCCGGGTGACCGGCAGGCTCGGGCCTTCCAGGATGAGGGCCGGCCCGATGGCGATTCCCGGAGACACCCCAAGGCCCCGCAGGATCTCCGGCTCGTCCTGCCCAGTGCGACCGGAGGTCATTGGGGCTCGCCGAAACGCGCCGCCACGAGCTCCGCGAGGGCGCGGACCGCCTCGTCCTCGTCGCTTCCCTCCGCCTGGAGCGTGAGGCGCGTGCCCTGGCCGGCCAAGAGCGCCAGAAGGCCGAGGATCGATTTGCCGTCGGCGGTCCTGGACCCGCGCGAGACGAGGATGCGGCTGGCATGCCGGCTGGCAAGCTGCACGAAGCGCGCGGCGGCGCGGGCGTGCAGCCCCAGCGCGTTGATGATGACAACCTCCCGCGCGGTCACGGGCCCTCGACGGATCCCTCGGGATCCGGGGCAAGATACTCCGTGGCCAGGGCGATCGATCGCCGGCCTTGCTCCATGACGCGGGTCGCCGCCTCGCGCAGCCCGCAGGAATGCCGGATGTTCGCGCTCTTGATCAGCATCGGCAGGTTCACCCCCGTCACAATCTCGATGCCCTCGCGCAGGAAGGACAGCGTCAGGTTGGTTGCCGTCCCACCGAACATGTCGGTCAGGATCAGCACGCCTCCGCCGGGATCGACCTCCGCCACCGCGCGCTGGACCGCATCGCGGGCGGCCTGCAGGTCGTCGTCCCAGTCGATCGACAGGGCCTTGACGCGGTCGACACCGCCGACGATCCGGTCGAGGGCCTTGACCAGCTCGAAGGCCAGCCGGCCGTGGGTGACCACCAGGAGCCCGAAGCGAGCCTCGCCCGGTTCGCCCGCGGCCGGAGGGGTCATTCCTTGTCCAGGTCGCGGTGCGAGACATTGACCGCGTAGCCGTGCCCGCGGAGAGACTCTCCCAGGCTCTCGGCCATCGCCACCGAGCGGTGCCGTCCCCCGGTGCAGCCTATCGCGACGGTGAAGTAGCTTTTCCCCTCGCGCATGTAGTGCGGGATCAAAAACGTGAGGAGATCCAGGATCTTGCCCTTGAGGATCGCGTAGTCCGGAAAGTCCTCGAGATAGGCCACGACCTCGGGTTCGAGGCCGGTCCTGGCCCGCAGCCCGTCGACGAAGAACGGGTTGGGAATGAAGCGGGTATCGAACAATAGGTCACTTTCGGAGGGCACGCCGTGCTTGTACCCGAAGGAGACGACGGAGATCGCCAGCGTCTGGCTCCCGGGCCGGGGTGAGAAGTGGTCCTGGATGTAGCGCCGAAGCTGGTGCACGTTGAACCGGCTGCTGTCGATGAGCATGTCCGCCAGGTCACGCAGCGGCTGGAGCGCCTGGCGCTCGCGGAGGATCCCCTCCTCGAGCGTCCCGTTGTCCGACAGCGGATGAGGCCGGCGGGTTTCGGAGAAGCGGCGGACCAGGGTGTCGTCGTCCGACTCGAAGAACAGCAGGCGGACGCGACGGCCCGGCCCGCGCTTGAGGGTCTCGTAGATGGCGGGAAAATCCTTCAGGAAGGTCCCCTCCCGCACGTCGACCACCAGCGCCGCGCGGGTGATGTCCTTGCGCGAACGGGCGCACAGGTCGGCGAACACGGGGATTAGCATCACCGGGAGGTTGTCGACGCAGAAATACCCCATGTCCTCGAAGGCCCGGATCGCCAGGGTTTTCCCGGATCCGGAAAGACCGGTGATCACGACGATCTCGAGATCCTGCGCGCTTCCTGCCGCGGGTCCCGCGCTCACCGCTTCTTCCCCAGGGCCTCGTGGATTCGCCCCGCAAGCTCTTTTGCGGCATGGAACCCCCGGGCCTTCAGAAGGTGGTGCCGCGCGGCGACCTCCAGCAGCACGGAGAGGTTCCGGCCCGGGCCGACCGGCATCTCGATGAAGGGGCGCTGCAATCCCAGGATCGTGTGTCCCTTGTCCTCGAGCCCCAGCCGGTCGTAGTCCTTTCTCTCCTCCCAGGGTGTGAGCTGGACGATGAGCTCGATGTCCTTGCGCTCGCGCACGGCAGCAACCCCGTAAAGGTCCTTGATGTTGATGATGCCCAGGCCCCGCACCTCCATGTGGTACCGGCTCAGATCCGGCCCGGTCCCGTTGAGGATGGCATCGATCTTCCGGATGCAGACCGTGTCATCAGAGACCAGGCGGTGGCCGCGAAGCACCAGTTCCAGCGCGGACTCGCTCTTGCCGATGCCGCTTTGACCCAGGATCAGGACCCCCACGCCATAGATGTCGAGCAGCGTGCCATGAAGGGTGACCGATGGCGCGAGTCTCTCCTCCAGCGAGCGCCCCAGGGTGTCGATCAGGCGGCCGGTGGACCGGCGGGTGGCGAGGAGCGGGATACCGTGAGCCTCCAGGGCGGTGACCAGGTCGGGAGAGGCCTCCAGCCCGTGGGTCAGGATGAAGCAGGCCACGGGGGCCGACGCCACGCGGTCGACCAGCGTCTGACGCTGCCCCGCGGGAATCTGGGCCAGGTAGGCCACCTCACTCCGGCCCATCGCCTGGACTGTCCCCGCACCGAGCATCTCCGGCTGCCCGGCGAGCGCCAGGCCGGGACGCTGGACCCGGGGAGAGGTGATCAGCCTGGCGAGGCCCGAGGTCCCGGCCAGCAGCCGCAGGGCCAGATCGGGCGGGCCCTCGGAGAGAAGATCGCCGACCGGGAGGGTGGGAGGGGGCGCTTCGCGATGGGTCAAAGTCGTCCTCCACGCCGCTTTCCGGCGCCCGACAATCCGCTGGAGAGGAAGGCGTTCTGCGGGAGGATTCTAGGGGAGCGGTGCATGGCTGTCAAGAAATCGGCGGCATCGTGCTCATTGACCGCTTTCCAGGTGGGTGGTATCTTTCCGGACGCAAAGCCCGACCCCTCGCAGGTGACACAGGAGAGCGACCATGGCCGGAAAAAAAGTCGTCCATATCGTGGGAACCGGTACGATTGGCGAGCCGCTGATCGGTCTCTTCGCCGAGAAGAAGGAAAAGCTCGGATTCGACGAAGTGACGTTCCACAAGCGAACGCCCCTCCTGACCGATCGCTCGAAGGTGACGAACCTCATCAAGCGGGGCGCCCGCCTCGTCTGCGACGAGTCGGCGCGGCGCGGTTTCCGTGATCTCGGAATCGAGCCCTCCTACGAGCACCACGAGGCTCTGCGCCAGGCGACCGTGGTCATCGACTGCACGCCGTCGGACGTGGGGATGCAAAACAAGAAGGAGCTCTACGAGAAATACCTGGACAACACGCTGGGGTTCATCGCGCAGGGCTCCGAGTTCGGCTTCGGCAAGATGTACGTGCGGGGCATCAGTGACCGCACGCTGAAGCACGGCGTCGACAAGTTCATCCAGGTCCTCTCCTGCAACACGCACAACCTGGCGGCGATCATCGATCTGTTCGCGCTGCAGGACGGCGGGCCGGAGAATCTCAGGGAAGGCCGGTTCCTGTGCATCCGGCGGGCGAACGACATCAGCCAGGACACCTCCTTCGTTCCCTCGCCCCAGGTCAACCGGCACAAGGACGAGCGCTTCGGGACCCACCACGCGCGGGACGCGTGGCACCTCTTCAACGGGCTTGGCCACGAGCTGAATCTCTTTTCCTCCGCGATCAAGGTGAACAGCCAGTACATGCACGCGGTCCATTTCAACCTCAAGGTCAAGAACCCCACTTCGATCGAGGCGCTCCTGGAAAGGACCAGGACCGACGACCGCGTGGCAACGACGTACAAGCAGTCGGCGAACTCGGTGTTTTCGTTCGGCCGCGACTACGGGCACTACGGGCGCATCCTGAACCAGGCGGTCCTCGTGGTTCCAACGCTTACGGTGCACGACCGTCATGAGATCGTCGGGTTCTGCTTCACTCCCCAGGATGGCAATGCGCTCGTCAGCAGTGTCGCCGCCGCGGCATGGTTCGTCTACCCCGAGTCCTACGAGCAGAAGCTCAACTGCCTCCGGGACTCGATTTTCGACGAGGTCTGAGGGGCCGGACGTCTACGCCTCGAACTTCTTCAGGACGATGGCCGCGTTGGTGCCGCCAAATCCGAAGGAGTTGTTGAGGGCGTAACGGACCGTGACGCGGCGCGCCTCGTTGGGAACGTAATCGAGGTCGCACTCCGGGTCGGGTGTTGTGTAGTTGATGGTCGGCGGGATGATGTCGTGATGGACCGCCAGCGCCGTGATCGCGGTCTCGAGCCCGCCCGCCCCGCCGAGAAGGTGGCCCGTCATCGACTTGGTGCTGCTCACCGGCACCTTGCGCGCCCGCTCCCCGAAGACCGCCTTGATGGCGCGCGTCTCCACGACGTCGCCCTGGGGTGTCGATGTGCCGTGGGCGTTGACATAATCAATGTCCGAGGCCTCGATGCCCGCGTCGCGCAGGGTGTTGCGCATGACCCGGGCCGGTCCGTCTCCGTCCTCGGAAGGCGCCGAAACGTGGTAGGCGTCGCCCGAGACCCCGTACCCCGCGATCTCCGCGTAGATGCGCGCCTCCCGGCGCCGCGCGTGCTCCAGCTCTTCGAGGATGACGATCCCGGCGCCTTCGCCGATGACGAACCCATCCCGGTCCTTGTCGAAGGGACGCGAGGCGCTGGTCGGTTCGTCGTTCCGGACGGACAGGGCGCGCATGGCGCTGAAACCCCCGACGCACAGCGGCGTGATCACCCCCTCCGCGCCGCCTGCGATCATCACGTCGGCGTCGCCCCTCTTGATGATCCTCGAGGCGTCCCCGATGGCGTGGGTGCCGGTCGCGCAGGCGGTGCAAGCGGCCTGGTTGGGCCCCTTGGCCCCGTAGCGGATCGAGACCTGTCCCGAGGCCATGTTGACGATTAGCCCCACGATGAAAAAGGGAGAGATGCGCCGCGGTCCCTCCTGGAGCAGCAGGGCGTGCTGCCTCTCGATCGACGGCAGGCCCCCGATCCCCGAGCCGATGTAGACGCCCACCCGATCGGCTTCCGACGCGGGCACCTCGAAGCGTGCGTCGCGCAGCGCGATGTCGGAGGCAGCGAGGGCGTAGAGGATGAACAGGTCCATCTTCTTGACGTCTTTCTTGGGAACCCAGTCCTCCGGGTTGAAGCCTTTTACCTCCCCCGCGATCTTGCAGGGATAGTGCGTTGTGTCGAATCGCGTGATCGGCACGACCCCGCTGCGCCCGGCGACGAGCGCCGTCCAGTTCTCGTCGTTGCCGATCCCGAGCGGGGAGACCATTCCCAGCCCGGTGATCACCACGCGGCGTTCCTTCACACCCGCCTCCGGTAATCGCCGCCGCTCAGGCGTGGCTCTGGATGTAGCGAACGGCATCGCCGACGGAATGGATCTTCTCGGCTTCCTCGTCGTTGATCTCGATCTTGAACGATTCCTCGAGGGCCATCACCAGCTCGACGGTGTCGAGTGAATCCGCCCCCAGGTCGTTCACGAAGGACGCCTCCATCGTGACTTCCTCGGGATCGACACCCAGCTGCTCCACGATGATCCCCTTGACCTTGTCCTCGATGCTCTGCGCCATGAATAATCCTCCCCTCCGTTGACCGCTCGGTTGCCTGCGCCCGCGAATTATTGTTCGCGGCGGGTTACATGTAAAGACCACCGCTGATGTTGAGAACCTCCCCGGTGACATAGGCCGCTCCGGGGCTGAGCAGGAACGCGACCCCCGCGGCGACGTCTTCCGCGGTGCCCAGCCGGCCGAGTGGTATCTGGCCCGACATCTTCTCCCTGGCCGCGTCCGGGAGCGCGCGCGTCATGTCGGTGTCGATGAATCCCGGGGCCACCGCGTTGACGGTTACCTGCCGCGAGGCCACCTCGCGGGCGAGCGACTTCGTGAATCCGATGAGACCGGCCTTGGCGGCGCAGTAATTGGCCTGCCCGGCGTTCCCCATCAGGGCGACCACCGAGCTGATATTCACGATGCGGCCGTACCGCGCCTTGATCATTGAGGGCAGCACGGCTCGGCTCATCTCGAAGGCGCCCGAGAGGTTGGTGTGGAGAACACGGTCCCATTCCTCGCGCTTCATCCTGAGCAGGAGCCCGTCCCCCGTGACCCCCGCGTTGTTCACCAGGTGGTCGATCCTGCCGAAATGGCCGAGCGCTTCCTTGAGTCCGGCGGCGACCGACGCGGCGTCCGCCACATCGAGCGGAACCGCGCGCACGCGGATCCCGAGCCGGGAGCAGGCCGCGGCAACCTCCTCCAGGGGTTTCGCCTGGCGCGCCGCGAGCACGAGATCCGAGCCGCGCCCGGCCAGCTCGAGCGCCACCGCGGCCCCGATGCCCCGGGAGGCGCCGGTTACGAGACTGATCCGTCCCGCGAGCTCCTTGTCGCTCATCCCGGCCCTCCGGCGGCGCCCGCGCCGAGGGATGCGAGGGCGGTCGTGAGGCTCTGCGGGTCCTCGACACTGAGGCAGGCGAGATCGGGCGCGATCCGCTTCGCAAGACCGCAGAGCACCTTTCCCGGGCCGATCTCGAGAATCACCCCGGCCCCGAGGGCCTTGATCCGTTCGACCGTCTCGATCCAGCGGACCGGCGCAGTCACCTGGCGCACCAGGAGCGTCCGGAACTCCCCGGCGCGGCGCTCGGGCATGGCGGTGGCGTTGGCGATCACCGGGAAAGCGGCGTCCTTGAGGGAAACCGCGCCGAGATGCTTTTCCAGCCTGTCCTGCGCCGGGGCCATCAGGGCGCAGTGAAAGGGGGCGCTGACCGGAAGTGGCAGCACGCGGCGCGCGCCGCGGGCCCTGGCAAGCGGGCCGAGACGCTCGACGGCCGCGGCGGTTCCCGCGACCACGATCTGCTCGGGGGCGTTGAGGTTCGCGGGGGACAGGCACTCCCCC
Source organism: Acidobacteriota bacterium (assembly GCA_031370485.1). Lineage (GTDB taxonomy): Bacteria > Acidobacteriota > Polarisedimenticolia > Gp22-AA2 > Gp22-AA2 > JANMQK01. The sequence goes on from JANMQK010000401.1 coordinate 13,906, forward strand.
CCCGCCGCCTCGAGGCAGAGTGCTTCGACCTCCTGCAGCGGGAGCCCGAGCACCGCTGCCATGGCGCCCTGCCCCGCCGGAACGGCTTCCTGCATGTATTCGCCCCGCTTCCTGACGGTCCGGACGGCGTCCTCGAGGTCGAGGGCGCCGGCCGCCACGAGCGCCGTGTACTCCCCCAGCGAATGACCCGCGGCGCAGACGACCCGCTCGCTCCAGGCAGCGCCGAGCCCCTCCCGCACCGCCGTGAGGATGGCCAGGCTCGTGGCGAGAATCGCGGGCTGGGTGTTCGCGGTCAGGCGGAGCGTCTCCTCCGGTCCCTCGAAGCACAGACGCGCCAAGGGGAACCCGAGAGCCCGGTCCGCCCGGTCGAAGACGTCACGCGCGCCAGGCCACGCGTCGCGGGCGGCCCTGCCCATCCCCACGGACTGGGAGCCCTGGCCCGGAAAAACCAACGCGATGCGCGTCGCCGCGCTCACCATCCCCAGCGGCACAGGGCCGCCCCCCAGGTCAGACCGGTGCCGAAGGCGGCGAAAAGCAGGGTATCCCCCTTCTCGACGAGTCCCTTCCGGACGGCCTCGTCGAGGGCCACGGGGATCGACGCCGCCGAGGTGTTCCCGACCCGCTCGACGTTCACGTAGACCTGGTCCTCGCGCAATTCGAGACGCGAGCCCACGGCATCGATGATCCGGCGGTTGGCCTGGTGGGGGATGAACAGGTCGAGATCGGAGGTCTTCAGCCCCGCCTGCCGGAGCACATCGCGGGCCGAGTCCTCCATCGAGCGGACCGCCATCTTGAACGTCTCGTTGCCCCGCATGTGGATGAAGTGCCTGCCCTCCCGGACGGTGCGCTCGGAGGCGGGCTCGCGGCTCCCGCCCGCCGGGAGGTGGATGTAGTCCGCCAGCCTCCCGTCGGCCCGCATCGTCGTGGCCAGGACCCCGTAAGGGGCCTCTCCCTGTGTCAGGATCACCGCCCCGGCCGCGTCGCCGAACAGCACGCAGGTGCCGCGATCGGTCCAGTTGACGAATTTCGACAGCACCTCCGCCCCGATCAGCAGCACGTTCCTGTAGGCTCCCGTGCTCAGGAAGCGGTCGGCCACCGACAGTCCGTAGATGAACCCCGTGCAGCCGGCCGAAAGATCGAAGGCCGCGGCCTTGCGGGCGCCCAGGTTGTCCTGCACGATGCACGCCGCCGCGGGAAAGGGCGTGTCCGCGGTGACGGTGGCGCAGATCACCAGGTCGATGTCGCTGCCCTGCATCCCCGCCGATTGCAGCGCCTCAAGGGAGGCGCGCGTGGCGAACGTGGACAGGCACTCGTCGCCGGCGGCGATGCGACGCTCCCGGATGCCGGTACGCGTCGTGATCCACTCGTCCGAGGTGTCGACCATCTTCTCGAGGTCGGCGTTGGTCAGGATCTTCGCCGGAAGGGAGGACCCCGTGCCCCGGATGACGGCCCGCATGCCGCTTGCGCCCACTTCAGTCTCCCCCCGGAGCGCCACCGCCCGTCACCTCGAGGGGGCTTTCCCTGGGCGTCATTTTGCCGATCTCGTCGTGGATGCGATCGTTGACGCGGTTGCGGATGAAATCCATCGTCACGCGCACGGCGTTCTTGATGGCGCGCGGCGAGGAGCCCCCGTGGCAGATGATCGCCGCGCCGCGCACTCCCAGGAGCGGCACCCCGCCGTACTCGGCGTAGTCGATCCGCCTCCGGAATCTCCGGAATGCCGGCCGGGCCAGGAGGTAGCCCATCCGGGCGAGGATCGACTTGGAGATCTCCTCTTTCATAAAGTGCAGCAGGGCTTCCGCGCAGCTCTCCACTGCCTTGAGCGAAACGTTGCCGATGAAGCCATCGCAGACGATCACGTCCGCCTCGCCGTTGAAGATGTCACGGCCCTCGACGTTGCCGATGAAGTTCAAGGGCGCGCCCTTGAGGACGCGGAACGTCTCCCGCGTGACCTCGTTGCCCTTCGTGTCCTCTTCGCC
>JANMQK010000023.1:0-46880 GCA_031370485.1 Acidobacteriota bacterium
GCTGCAGCCGATCGCGCTGGAAGCTCGGCCTCTCGATGCCGTGATACTCGCCGGGATAGATGACCAGTTCGGTGTCCGTGCCCAGGCTCCGCAGCGCCTGGTACATCTGCTCCGAATTGAGAAGCGGCACATTGAAGTCCCGGTCTCCGCAGAGAAACAAGGTGGGTGTCGTGATGCGGTCAGCGTGCAGGAACGGGAACGACAGCCGGAGCCACACGTCGGTGGCGCGCCACGGCAGGCCGAGCTCGGCCTCGTACTCGCGGATGTACATGTCGGTGCCATACCCCGCGAGGATGTTCGAGATCCCGGCCCCGCTCGTCGCGGCCTTGAATCGCGGGTCCTGGGCGATGGCGTAGTTGGTCAGGATGCCGCCGTAGCTCCATCCCCCGATGCCGAGCCGCTGCGGGTCGGCCACCCCCTGCGCGACCAGGAGGTCGACCGCGGCCAGGACGTCCTGCGCGTCCTTGTGTCCCCAGTCGGCGAAGATGGCCTTCTGGAACGCCTCCCCCCGGCCGGAGCTGCCCCGCGGATTCGCTCCCACGACGACGTACCCGTTCGCCGCCAGCACCTGCCAGTCGAGCATGAACTCGTTGGCGTACTGGCCGACGGGGCCCCCATGGATCCGGAGTATGGCGGGATACTTCATCCCCTCGCGGTAGCCGGGCGGCTTCATCACGAGCGCCCCGATCGAAGTCCCGTCCTTGCTCTTGAACGCGATCTCCTCCATCGCCGCGGGCCGGACCGCGGCCATGAGATCCCGGTTCTGGCGCGACAACGGCCGTGTGGTGGCACCGTCGAGCGCGAACACCTCGGGGGGTTCCTGCGGCGTGCTCGACAGGAGCGCCACCCGATCGTCGCGTCCCGCGGAGAAATCGCTCACGACCCGGCGCCCCTGGAGGAGCCGTTCGACCTTGCCGCCGGCGGCCGGCACCTTCGCGAGGTGGACCGAGCGGTCGTCCTCCAGGAGAAAAAGAATGGAACGGCCGTCGGCCGACCAGTGGGGTTTCCGGACATTGCGGTCGAGCCCAGGCGCCAGCAGGCGCGACCGGCCTCCCGCGGCGGGGACGACGGCGAGCTGGTAGACCGCGTAGTAAATGAGCGACTGGGGCCCCCCCTGCAGGTAGGCGATCGAGGCGCCGTCGGGGCTCCAGGCGGGGCGGCTCTCCCAGTCGGGCTCGCAGTCCGGTCCGTCGTTCGTCGTGACCTGCCGCGCCTCGGCGCCGGGGCGGGCCTGGATGACGTAGACGTCCCAGTTGTTGTGCCGGTCGGGGTCCGCGCCCCGTTTCGTGACGAAGGCGATCGAGGACCCGTCGGGGGACCAGGCGGGAAGGTATTCATCGTGGTCGCCCGGCGTCAGGAGATCGGCCTTCCGGCCCGCCACGTCGAAGACGTAGAGGTGGCGTCGCCGCTTGCCGAGATAGCCGATCTCGTCTTCCTTGAACTGGAAGCGATCGATGACGATCGGCACGGGCGCCTTCCCGGAAGGTCCCGCCTTCCCCGGCTCCGTGGCGTCGGGGTCGGGATCTTCCGCGATAATGGCGAGCCGCGCGCCATCGGGCGACCAGGCGTAGTCCTCCACCTCCCCCTTCAAGTCGGTGAGCCGCTCGGCCTCGCCTCCGGCGCGATCGAGGAGCCACACCTGGTCGGTCTCCTTGGGATTGTCGCGGTCCGAGAGAAACGCGAGGAACCGGCCGTCGGGGCTGAACCGGGGAGCGCGCTCCTTCTCGTCGCTCGTGGTCAGCCGGAGCGTGCGTGAGCCGTCCCAGCGTGTCATCCAGATGTCGCTGGCGTGGCGATCCTCGCCGGTGTCGGCCGTCTCGACCGTGTAGGCGACCCAGTCCCCTTCGGGGGAAATCTGTGGATCGCTGACCTCGCGCAGAGCGCCGAGATCCTCGACGGCGAGCGGCCGCGGCCCGGCGGCCCGGACCACTCCCGGCACGGCCGGCAAGAGCGCGATAAGAACGCCAGACAACGCGAGAGACTTGATCATGATCACCTCGTTCATCACGCCGACGGACCCAATCGGGGCCGGCATTCTCGTACGTCGGGGGCGCCCGGGGCAAGAGCCGCGAGGGCGCGGGCCGCGCCTTCTCTGGCTGGCACCGGGGTTTCGTGATTAACTGCCGCACAGGAGGAAACACCATGCCTACGCGTCATTCGAATGCTGTCTGGACGGGAGGATTAAAATCGGGACGGGGTCAGATCACCGTCGGCAAGGGGATTTTCGAGGGAGCCTACTCGTTCCCCTCGCGTTTCGAGGAGGGCCAGGGCACAAACCCCGAGGAGCTGATCGCGGCGGCGCACGCCGGCTGCCTGAGCATGGCGCTGGCGGCGGGTCTCGAGCGTGACGGCACCCCGGCCGAGCGGATCGCGACCAAGGCCTCGGCGACGCTCGAGAAGGTCGGTGATGCCTTCAGGATAACGAAGATGCGGCTGGAGGTGCGGGGCAAGGTCCCTGGCATCGACGCGCAGGTGTTCCAGAAAGCGGCCGAGAAGGCCAAGGACGGCTGCCCGGTCAGCAACGCGCTCAAGGGGAACGTGGCGTTCGAGCTCGACGCACGGCTCGAGGCCTGAAGCCCGGCCGGCGTCGCTGAAAACGGTTGCCCCAAAAGGAAGAGGCAGGGCCCCGGCGCCCGGCCGGGACCCTGCCCCGTTTCAGCCTGCTCGTCCGGCCGCGGATTTCCCTCCCGCGGCCGTTTGCCTGTTTGTTACTGGCGCGGCGCGTGCCGCGGGCGGGCCGGTTTCCGACCCTTCGCGCCTTTGCGATCCTGGCCGGAGTGGGCCGACTTGCTCTTGACGGTCTCCCCGTCCCGCGTCGTCGTCGTGTGCCGGGTTACCTTCCGGCCGTTCGGGCCCGTGGTGGTTGCGTCGCGCGTCACCGTGTTCCCGTCCTTCTTCACGGTCACGTCCTTCTGGATCGTCTTCCCGTTCGGGCCCGTGGTCGTCGACTCGCGGTGCATCGTGTCGCCGTCCTTCGTCGCCGTCCCGTGCCGCGTCACCGTCTTCCCGTTCGGGAGCGTCGTCGTCGCGTCACGCGTCACCGTGTTGCCGTCTTTCTTCACCGTCACGGTTTTCTGGACCTGCTTCCCCGATTCGTCCTTTGAATCGTCACCCTGGGCCTGACTCTCCGCCCGCAGCGTGCTCAGCACACCGGACAGCATCAGAACCGCCACAATCGTAATCGCTCGCTTCATCGAACCCTCCCTCACCCGATCGCCCACAGCGTCTGCACCCCGCCCCTTGACGACAGTAACGTAATCGCCTCCCTCGAACGCACGTCTCAATCTAACGCCCGCCGGGCGCGGATTCCAGCCACCCGGCGGGGATTCCACCCTCCGCCACTCCCGCAGAATCGGCCCCGATCGCACCGCAAATCGTCGCGGGGCGCGTGCTATCATCGGCGGGTTCCCCGATGAAGAGTGGCGACGACCTGCGATCCGTTCTCCTTTCGAGCCGCTTCCCGGCCGTCGCGGCCGGCCTCGCCGGGTTGGCGGTCTTCCTTGGCACACTCGGTCACGGCTTCGTCTACGACGACGGCCGGCAGATCCTGGAAAACCCCTGGCTCTGGGACATCCGGCACCTGCCGCGGCTCCTGACCGGGGCGGTCTGGTCGTTCATCGACGATCAACCCTCGAACTATTACCGCCCCGTCCAGATGCTCCTGTACATCCTCGATGCCCGGCTCTTCGGCCGCCATCCGCTCGGATTCCACCTCACGAACGTCCTGGTCCATGCGCTGGCCTCGGCCGCGGCGTTCGCTCTCTTGAAACAGGTGACGGGGCGCGGCCGGGCGCTATTGGCGGCGCTTCTCTTTGCCGTGCACCCGGCCCACGTCGAGTCGGTCGCCTGGATCGCCGGGTCCACCGACGTGAACTGCGCGCTCCTGGTTTTTCTCTGCCTGTGGGCCTGGTCGCGCGCCCCGCGAGGAGCACGCTGGCTCGGGCTGGCGGCCTCGCTTTTCTTCCTGGCGCTCCTCGCGAAAGAGACCGCCGCGGTCACTCCGATCCTGGCCCTCGCCATGCCGCGCGTCCCCGATGCGGGCCCGGCCGGAAACAGGGTGGCGCACTGGTGGCGCAGGGCCGCGCCCGCGTTTCTCGTTTTCGCGGTCCCCCTCGCCGGCTACCTGGCGCTGCGAACAGGTGTGCTCGGCACGCTGCGTCAGGTGGCGAGGCCGGGAGTGACGGAAGCCCAGTCCGTGGCCACGGCGCTGGCCCTGATCCCGCGGTACCTCGGGGTCGCGTTCGCGCCCTGGCGGCTGGTGCCGGATCGGGTCATCGTCCCCGCCACGGGAATGCTCGACCCGCTCGCCCTCGCCGGGGCGGCGGTCCTGGCGGGTGCCGCGGCCGCGGCGATCGCGCTAAAGCGCCGGGCGCCGGCCGCCGCCTGGGGTGTCGTGCTGCTGTTCGTGCCGCTCGCGCCTGTCCTCCAGGTCCGCTGGATCGGAGGCGCGATGCAGGCCGACCGCTATCTCTACATGCCGGCGCTGGGAGCGTGCCTCCTGGCCGCCGAGGCCTGGGGCGCCGTGTGGCGCCGCCTGGCTTCCCCCGCCGCGCGGCGGGCATGGCTCGCCTCCGCGACGGCCCTGGTGATCGCGGCCTCCGTCGTGACGGTCCGCGCGTCCGGCATCTGGCGGGACGACGAGACGCTCGGCCGCGCCGGGATCAACCTCGAGCCGCGATCGATCGCGATGCACCTGGTCCTGGTCCACGCCCTCGACACGTCCGGGAGATCCGCGGAGGCCTACTCCGTGGCCGCGGCGGCCCGGGCGATCGATCCGGACGACCGCCGCGTGGCGGCGGCCCTCGCCGGGCTGCGGGCGCGGGTCGAGGCGCGCACGCCGGCCGAAGCGATCGCGATTTACCGCAAGGCACTCGACGCCGACCCCCGCCAGCCCCACCTCTGGACGGGTCTGGCCTCAGCCTGCCTCGCGGCGCGCCAGCCGGAGGAGGCGATCGAAGCGGCCGGCAGGGCGCTGGCCCTCGACCACAACAACGTGGCCGCCCTGGTCAACATGGGGACCGCGCGCGGGATGATGGGAGATTACGCCGGACAGGAGCGGGAGTCGCGCCGGGCGCTCGCGATCGACCCGGGGGACGCCGGGGGATGGATGACCCTCGGCGCGGCGCGCCTGGCGCAGGAGGCCCTCGAGGAGGCCGGGACCGCGCTGCGCCGCGCGATCGAGATCGAAAGCGGCCTGGCCCGGGCCCACCTGTACCTGTCGCTCATCGCCACGCGCCACGGAGATCTCGCCGGGGCGGTCCGCGAGGCGGAGGAGGCCGCCAGGTTCGACCCGAAAGACACCGAAATCTGGAACCACCTCGGGGTCGCCAGCGCGAGACGCGGCGACGCGGCAGGGGCCCGCCACGCCTGGGAGACAACACTAACGCTCGATCCGGGCAACCGGACGGCGGCGGAGAATCTTAAGCGCCTGTCGGACCGGGAGGAGGGGCGGCCCCCCGGCCGGAATCAGGCCGCGCCCTGAAGGACCTTCCTCACCTCGACGGAGATCGCCGGGTTCTGGTCGACGAAGCCCTTGATCGCTTCGAGAGCGTCCAGCCGCGACATCTGCAGGAGCCTCAGGATGGCGGCGTGGCCGCGCCACTCGCAGTTATCGATGTGGTGTTGCTGCTGGACGGCGCAGTTCCGGCACTTCGTGGCGGCCCAGGGAGGCAGCCAGCAGGGACAAGTGCCGTGGGCGATCTCAACATCCTTTTCGAAACTCATCGAGACCCTCCTTAGGATTGAAGCGAAGACCCGCTGAAGCGAACCGTCGTGCTCAACGCCGCCGGAACACGACCGAGGTCGCGTCGGAGCGCCAGCGCAGCCAGTCGGGACTGTCCGGCATCGCCCGCGCGAGCGGAGCGTCGAGCGGCAGGAGGGCCAGCGACACGCCATCCTCCCGCAGCAGACGGTCCCAGCCGGGGCGGGCCAGGTAGATCGTCGCGTAACGCTGCCAGAAGTCGTTGCCCCGCATGTCCCATCTCCCGTCAACGTAGACCCTCGCCCGCGGCCACTCGAGAATAAGGTAGCCGCCCCAGATGTCCGGCGTGAGAACGGAGCCGGCGGGGACCACCTCCTCTTTTCCAAGCTCCCTGACCATCGCGACGGGGAACTTCGCGGGGTCGAACCCCGCCCCGGCCATCCCCCCTGCGCCGACGTACAGTATCAGCAGGGCAACCGCCGCCGCCAGCGCGCCGCCGCCGGCGCGCACCTCCCGCAGCCGGATCGCCTCGAGCTCTGCGCAGGTCCCCGGGTCCAGTCTCGCCCGGAGGAAAGCCGTCACACCGTCCGCCAGGACGATGGCGCCGAAGACCGCCATCACCTCGACGTGGCGGATCGACCGGAACGCCATCGCCGCCGAGACTGCGAGCGCCAGGATCGTCCCGGGATGCAGGGGGAAGCGCGGCGTCCCCGGCGAAGCGGGCGCCCCACCGCGGCCCGGGCGCTGCGGCCGGCGCCAGGCGAGCCAGGCGCCCACGCCGCACCCGGCCCCGGCGAGACAGAGGAGGAGGAAGATCGCGAGACCCGCCCCGGCGCGATCGTCCAGCGCGGCGGCGGCGAACTCGTCGGTGGACAGAAGCACCGGGCTGCGCGCGGAGAAGAACGTGACGAGGTGGACCGGTAGACGCCACCCCCAGGGGTTCACGAGCGCGGCCGTCGCCATCCCCGCGGACGCGGCCAGGAGCGGACCGAGAAGCGGACGGGCGACGAGCAGCGCCCCCGCGCCGTAGCAGGCCAGGACGACGTACGCCACCAGGAAGCCGCCGTGCATGTTGGCCCAGACGATCACGAGCGGCGGCAGCGCCGCCAGCCAGGCGCGGCGGCGGGCGCCGCTCAGGACTTCCTCGAGGATCACCGTCTGGATCACCAGAAAGAGGACGGTCATCAGGTGGGGCCGGGCCAGCCAGTGGGAGCAGGCCGCGGCCGCCGCCGCCACGACCGCGCCGAACGACACCAGCGCGTCGCTCCCGCGCCGCACGAGAAACCGGTAGAGCAGCAGGTGGGAGAGTGCGATCAGGAGCGCCGAGGCCAGGAGCACCCCGGCCCATCCGGTGGCGCGGTAGGCTATCGCCATCCCGATGTCGGTCAGCCATTCGTGGGCGAACCATTCCCGGCCGGCGAAGGTCGAAGAGAACGGGTCGGTGGTCGGGACCGCGCGGTGATCGAGGATCCAGAGTCCCGTGGCGACGTGCGTGGCGGCGTCCGCGTCCCCGAACATCCGCTGTCCGCCGAGAAGCATCACCAGGACGATCAGGAACAGTCCGACGAGGTCGGTGAAGGTGGGGCGGAAGAGATCCCGCAGCCTTCCCGGGGTTCCGTCCACGCGCGGCTTCGTACGGGTCATCGGGGGCGGCCTCGCGTCAGGAGCGGTAGTCGGCGTTGATCCTGACGTACCCGGATGTCAGGTCGCAGGTGAGCATGCGGGCGCGCCCGGCCGACCGCCCGAGGCCGACCCGGACCTTGACCCCGGGACGCCGGAACAGCCGATCGACGCGGCGGCGATCGTACCGGACGGCCGCGCCCCGCCGCGCGACCGTCACCCCTCCGATCGAGACGCTGACCCCCGCCGGGTCGAACGGCACGCCGGCCGCCCCCGCGGCCGCGAGGATCCGTCCCCAGTTGGCGTCCCCTCCGGCGAGCGCCGTCCTGACGAGCGGCGAGCAGGCGATCGCCCGGGCCACTCGATCCGCGAGGTCGCGGTCGCGGGCGCCCGTGACTTCGATCTCGAGGGTGCGCCGCGCCCCTTCGCCGTCGGCCACGATCTGCCGGGCCAGGGAACCGGCGACGAGCCCGAGCGAATGGACAAAGCGCGCCCACGAGCCCTCCTTTTTGCGGATCCTCACGCCGGAGGCGCCGCTCGCCAGCAGGAAGACCGAGTCGTTCGTGGAGGTGTCGCCGTCGATGCTGATCGATTCGAAGCTGTGCCGGGATGCCTCCCCGAGCGCGCGTCTCAGCAGTCCCGGTGAAATCGCCGCGTCCGTCAGCAGAACGGCGAGCATCGTCGCCATGCGCGGGTGGACCATCCCGGCCCCCTTGGCGCAGCCCGCGATACGGACGGTCCTCCCGCGCCAGCGGAAGGAGGCCTCGGCGGTCTTCGGACGGGTGTCGGTCGTCATGATCGCCCGCGAGGCCCGCTCCAGCCCCCCGGCGCCCAGTCCGGCGATCGCGGCCGGCAGCCCGGCGACGAGCCGCGCGACGGGAAGATGCTCGCCGATCACGCCGGTCGAGGCCAGGAGGACCGTCTCCGGCGCGACACCCGCCTGCCGCGCGACCTCGAACGCGGTCCGCCGGGCGGCCGCGAGGCCGCGGCGCCCCGTCGCCGCGTTGGCGCATCCCGAGTTGATCACGATGGCGCGGGCCCGGCCGCCGGTCCGGATGAGGTGCGCGGCACTCAGGCAGACCGGGGCGGCGCGGAAGCGATTCGTGGTGAAGAGCGCCGCGGCGGTCGCCGTCCGGTCGCAGAGCCACAGGGCGAGATCGGGCCCCTTCTTCTTGAGTCCGCAGGCGATCCCGGAGGCCTTGAAGCCCGCGGGCAGCCGGGTCACAGCTCGTACACCATCGCCACCTCGTCGCAGCGCTCGCGGCGGGGACAGAAGATACAGTCGCGCCGCACTTTCTCGGGGAGGGCCTCGAGAGACGTCGGCCTGAAGCCCAGGCCTCCGAAAAAGCCGGGGCGCCGCGTGAGCGCGATCACCTTCTTCAGGCCCGATTCCCGGGCCTTGCCCAGGAGGGCCAGCGCGAGCAGCCGGCCGAACCCCCGGCCCGCGTGGGTACCGGCCACGGCCAGCGAGCGGATTTCCGCCAGCTCCGGGCCGTAGCGGTAAAGCGCGGCGAGGCCGACGAGCCTGTTGGTCTCCCCGGCCTCCTCGAGCAGCAGGAATTCGTCGAGTCGCCCCAGCACATCGTCTCGGTCACGGGGCAGGAGATCGAGGGCGGCGACGTGCGGCGACATCAGTTCGAGCATCGCCTCGACATCCTGCGCCCGGGCCGGGCGTGGTGTCATCCGCGGTCTCCCGCCCTGCCGCGCGGCGGGCTCGCGGAGCCCGCCAGGTCGTCGCCGAGCCGCTCGATGGCCTCCCGCACGCGCGCGGGCGAGGTCCCCCCTTCGGCGCCGCGGCGCTCGAGCGCGTCCGGCGTCGCGAAGAGACGCCCGGCCGCCGCGCCGAGACCCGGGTGGAGGGCGTTCCAGTCGGCGGCTTGCAAGGCGTCGAGCGGAACACCCCGGTCCTCGGCGAGCCGCACTGCGCGTCCCACCGCCTCGTGGGCGTCGCGAAAGGACATCCCCTCGCGGCACAGATGGTCGGCGATTTCCGTGGCGTAGAGCCCGGGCGAGGAGGCGGCACGCCGCATCGCCTCTACGCGGACCGACACGTGCCGCATGAGAAGCGCGGCGATCTCGAGCGCCTCGAGCGCGGCGTCCACCGCGCCAAAGAGCAGCCGCTTGTCCTCCTGGAGGTCGCGGTTGTACCCGGAGGGCAGCCCCTTGAGAATCGCGAGCATCGCGACCGGCGCGCCGATGAGCGCCGCCCCGCGCGCTCGCAGGAGCTCGGCCGGGTCGGGGTTTTTCTTCTGGGGCATCAGGCTGCTCCCGGTCGACGCCGCGTCCGACAGCAGGAGGAAGCCGAACTCCTCCGTCGCGAACAGGACGATGTCCTCCCCCAGTTGGGAGAGATGCACCCCCAGGAGCGCCAGGTCGGAGAGTATCTCGGCGACGAAATCGCGATCGGACACGGCGTCCAGGCTGTTCGCCGTCGGCCGGGCGAACCCCAGCCGCTCCGCGAGCCGCCGGCGATCGACCGGGAGTGACGTGCCGGCCAGGGCGCCGCTTCCGAGCGGGCAGGCGTCGGCGCGCCCGGCCGCGTCGCGAAGACGCGAGGCGTCGCGCGCGAAGCGCTCGGAGTGCGCCATGAGAAAGTGCCCGAAAAGAATAGGCTGCGCCCTCTGGAGATGCGTGTAGCCGGGCATCGGAGTGTCGCCGTCCCGGCGGGCCAGGTCGAGCAGCGCGGCGCGGAGCCCCACGAGCCCCGTGCCCAAGGCGGCCGCCGCCTCCCGGGTCCAGAGGCGCAGGTCGGTCGCCACCTGGTCGTTGCGCGAGCGGCCCGCGTGGAGCTTGCGGGCCACGGGGCCCGCCCTTTCCGTCAGCTTCGCCTCGACAAAGGTGTGCACGTCCTCCCAGCCGCCGTCGAGAAAAGCGGGGGCCGAGGCGGCCTGCTCTCCGATCCAGCGCAGCCCCGCGACGATCGTCTCCCGCTCGGCCCGTGTGAGCGCCCCGGCCTTCTCGATCTCCTCCGCCCAGGCCTCGCTGGCCCGGAGCTCGTGCGGCAGGAGGCGCCGGTCGACTCCGAACGATTCTCCGAACCGCTCGAAACGGGGCTCGGGGCCCTCGCGGAAGCGCCCTCCCCAGAGCGTCATCGGCGTGCCGCGGCGGCGACCGCGGCGCCGCGCCGGGAAGTCGCGAGAGCCCGTTTCGGCGGAGCCTCGGCGGCTTTCAGCCGGCCGGCCTCGGGGACGGCGTCCCGGAGCGGCGCGGCCGGGCCGAACCGCGCGGCGCGCACCGCCAGCGGCAGGCCGAGGAGGCCGATGAACCCCTCCGCGTCGGCGGGACGGTAGCCGGTCATCGTGAAGCCTCCGAGCGCGGCATCGTAGAGCGACTGCGGCGAGCGCCGCGCCACCGCCGTCGCCTTCCCCTTGAAGAGCCGGACCCGCACCTCTCCCGAGGTCGTCCGGAGGGCGCTCGCGACGAACGCGTCGAGGGCCTCGCGAAGCGGCGTGAACCACTGCCCGCCATAGACCAGATCGGCGTAGCGCAATGAGACCTGCTGGAGGAAGCGCGCCGTCTCGCGATCGAGAGTCAGGCTCTCGAGCGCCCGGATGGCCTCGACCAGCACGGTGCCGCCCGGCGTCTCGTAGACCCCGCGCGACTTCATGCCGACCAGCCGGTTCTCAACCAGGTCGACCCTTCCGACCCCGTGCCGGCCTGCCACGCCGTTCAGGGCCGCGACCAGGCGGGCCGGACTGAGGGGGACGCCATCGAGGCTCGCGGGGCGTCCCTCCTCGAACCCAATCGTGACTTCCTCGGGTTGGTCGGGTGCGCTGTCGGGCCCGGCCGTCATGAGGAAGATCCCCTCGTCGGGAGCGGTGGCGGGGTCTTCGAGCGGCCCGCCCTCGTGGCTGCAGTGCCAGAGGTTGCGGTCGCGCGAGTAGAGCTTCGCGGAGGTCACCGGGACCGGGATTCCCCGCGCGGCGGCGTATGCCAGCGCGTCCTCGCGCGAGCTGATGCTCCACTCCCTCCAGGGAGCCACGACGCGGAGCTGCGGCGCCAGCGCGCGGTAGGTGAGCTCGAAACGGACCTGGTCGTTCCCCTTGCCCGTACACCCGTGGGCCACGCCGTCCGCCCCGAGCGCCAGCGCGATCTCGACCTGGCGCCGGGCGATGAGCGGCCGCGCGAGCGCCGTCCCGAGCAGGTACGAGTGTTCGTACACGGCGCCGCCAAGGAGCGCGGGAAAGATGTAGTCGCGCGCGAACTCCTCTTTCAGATCTTCCACCAGGAACTCGTCCGCCCCGGAGGCGATCGCCTTCGGACCGAGCCCGGAAAGCTCCTCCCCCTGGCCGACGTCCGCCGCGAAGGCGATGACCCGGCAGCGGTAGGTCTCTTTCAGCCAGGGACCGATGATGGAGGTGTCGAGACCTCCGGAGTAGGCGAGCACCACCGAGCGGAGCGTCTGGGTCATGCGGTCTCTCCACGAAGGACGGATCCTAGGGTTGTGGCGAACTGCTCGAGAAGACCAGGGTCGATGGTGTAGGGAGGCAGGAGGCGAAGGACCTCCCCGCGGCACGAGCCCACGAGGTACCCCCTGCCGCGCAGCGCCGCGACGACGGGCGCCGCGGGACAATTGAGCTCGATGCCGATCATGAGGCCCCGCCCCCGGACCTCGCGGATCGCGGGGAGGGCGGCGGCGAGATCGCGCAGCGCCGCCAGGGCGCGCTGGCCCGTGCCGCGCACCCGCGCGAGGAGGTCCTCCTCCTCGACGACCGCCAGGAACTCGAGCGCCGCCCGGCAGGCCAGCGCCCCCCCTCCGAATGTCGAACCGTGCGCTCCAGCGCCGAGGATGCCCGCCGTCTCCTCGCTTCCCAGGAGGGCGCCGAGCGGCAGCCCGCCGCCGAGCGGCTTCGCGACGCAGACGAGGTCCGGCATCACACCGTGCTCCTGAAACGCGAACCAGCGGCCCGTCCGGCCGAGCCCGCACTGCACCTCGTCGAAGACCAGCAAAGCGCCGGCGGCATCGCAGGCGGCGCGCGCCGCGGCGAGGAACGCCGGCTCGAGGAAGCGCACGCCCCCTTCCCCCTGGACCGGCTCGATCAGGAGGGCAGCGGTGTCCGGCCCGACGGCCCTCCGCAGGGCCTCCGTGTCGCCGGGCGGGACGAAACGCACGCCCGGGACCAGCGGCTCGAACGGGGCGCGGTAGGACTCCTGCGACGTGACCGAGAGGGCGCCGAGGGTCCGTCCGTGAAACCCCTGGAGCAGCGCGACGAGACCGGCACGTCCCTCCTCGCCCCGTGCGCGGGCCCGGGCCCGCGCCAGCTTGATGGCGGCCTCGATGGCCTCCGTCCCGCTGTTGCAGAAAAAAACCCGGGGAAGGCCGGAAATCTCCGCGAGCCGCGCGGCAAGGGCCCCCTGCAGCGGATGGTGGTACAGGTTCGAGCAATGAATGAGCCGCCCGGCCTGATCGGCGATGGCGGCCACCATGCGCGGATGGGCGTGTCCGAGGGCGTTGACGGCGATCCCGCCGATGAGGTCCACGTACTCGCGCCCCTCGGTGTCCCACACCCGGCAGCCCAACCCTTTTTCGAGGACCAGCCCGGGCCGCGGGTAGGTCGGGTAGAGGTGGCGCGTCCCGAGCGCCAGGATCGCCTCGGTGGCGGGCCCGGCCATCGCCGCGGGAGTCCCGTCCCGCCTTGCGGCGGCGGCCAGGCCCGCGGCCCCATCCGAATGCTCTCTCTTCATGCCCCGTCCTCTCGCCGGGCCGGCGGAACGCCGCCCGGCCTCAAAGGGTCAGCCGCGTGCCCCGCCCGGCCGGCATTCCGCCCGCGGAAAGGAGGGCGGCATCGGTCCCCGGCAGGATCAGCACTTCGGAAACGCCGCCGTCGAGCGCCTCGCCGCAGGCCTCGAGCTTCGGCCGCATGCCGCCGCGCACGTCCCCCGATTCGATCATCCGCCGCGCCGCGCCGGCCTCGAGCCGGTGGACGACCGCGCCGCCTGCGTCGAGCACTCCATCCACGTCGGTCAGGAAGACAAGCGTCGCGGCGCCCAGCGCCCGGGCCACGGCCGCGGCCATCTGGTCCGCGTTCACGTTCAGCCAGCCTCCCGAGGCGGAGAGCGCCAGGGGCGCCACCACCGGCAGGAACCCGGCGTCCAGGAGGTGCCGCAGGAGCGCGGGACGGACGACGTCGACCCGCCCGACATGGCCGAGGTCGACACCGTTCGCCTGGCCGAGTTTCTCCGCGACCGCCAGGGCGCCGTCCCCCCCCGCGACACCCACGGCCTGCGCGCCCGCGGCCGCGAGGGACGCCACCAGCGTCTTGTTCACCCATCCCGCGAGGACCATCAGGACGATCTCGAGCGTGGCGTCGTCGGTGACCCGCAGCCCCTCCTCGAAGCGCGGGCTGAGCCCGCAGCGGCGCGCCACCTCCGACACGCGCCGCCCTCCCCCATGCACGACGACGGTCGGGCCCTGCGCGGCCCCCCGGACCACTTCCAGGCAAAGCGCGGCCGCGCGCCGGGGATCGTCGAGAAGCGTGCCGCCGATCTTGATCACGCGCGTCATGATGGGAGCCCCTCCGCCTCCGGGCGGCCGTACATCAAATTGAGATTCTGGACGGCCTGACCGGCGGCGCCCTTAATAAGGTTGTCGATGACCGAGACCACGACCGCCGTGCGTCCCGGTGAATCGACAATCCAGCCGATGTCACAGCGGTTGGTGCGGGACGCTCCTTGCAGATCGGGCCAGCGCCCCTCGCCAAGGATTCTCACGAACGGCGAGCCCTCATAGGCGCGGGCGTACGCCCCCGCCAGGTCGGCCCCGCCCACCCCCGGCCCCAGCCGGACGTACGACGTCGCCATCAGCCCGCGCGACACCGGCAGGAGGTGCGGGACGAACAGGAACTCCCGCCCCGCGCCGAAGCCGAGAGCCTGGAGGATCTCCGGAACGTGGCGATGGCGCAGGTCCCCGTAGGGGCGGAGGTTTTCGTTCACTTCTGCAAACAGGTAGGCCGCCTCGACCTTCCGCCCGGCGCCCGTGACCCCCGACTTGGCGTCCACGATCACCCCCTGGCGCGGGTCGAGAAGCCCGCTGTCCGCGAGCGGCAGGAGCGCGAGCAGGACCGCCGTCGGGTAGCACCCGGGATTGGCGACCAGCGTCGCCTCGGGCAGACGCGCCGCCTCGCGCTCGGCGAGACCGTAGAGGGCCTGGTCGAGAAGACCGGGGTGAGGATGATCAAATCCACAGTGCGCCGCATAGTGCGACCGATCGCGGACGCGGAACGCACCGGAAAGATCCACGACCCTCGTGCCGCGCCCCAGGAACTCCGGGGCGAGATCGGCGGAGACCCGATCGGGAAGCGCCAGGATCACGGCTGCGGGAGGCGACTCGAGAAGCGACGGGGAATAGGGCTCGGCGCGCATGCCGCGCGCGGTGCTGTTCGGCTGGACCGCCTGCAGGTCCCTGGGCTGTGACCCCGGCGAGGCGAGCACCCTCTCCAGGCGGAAAAACGGGTGCCGGCGGAGCAGGCCGACCGCCTCGATCCCCGAGTAGCCGGTCCCTCCCACGACCCAGACGGCCGGGGATTGGTTCACGCGACGAGCGACCGGATACGCTGCACGATCCTGTCCGCCGAGGCGTGGTCCGCCGCGGCCACGAACACCGTGTCGTCCCCCGCTATGGAGCCGATGACCTCGTCCCAGCGGGCGAAGTCGATCGCGACCCCCAGGGTATGGGCGTGGCCTGGTTCCGTCTTGATCACGGCCAGCGAGCCCGCGGCGGCGACCGATCGGACGAACTCCCTGAGGATGTGCTTGGACTGCTGTTGCGAGGACTCCGCCGCCTCCCGCGGATCGCCGGGCAGTGCGTAGCCCCCCGGCCCCCGGATGACCCCGAGCTCGCGGAGATCGCGGGACAGCGTCGCCTGGCTGACGCGGATCCGCTCGCCGCGCAACCGGCGCACCAGCTCTTTCTGCGAGGAGATCCCCCCGGAACCGATCAGGCTGGCGATCCGCTCCTGCCGGAAGCGGCGCATCACGACCATCGTCCTCCATCGCTAGGTCGGCCCGACCGGCCCGATCGATAAATATTCATGACGGCGAAATTTTATTCATTTGCCGCCCCCCGTCAAGCCCTTACGGAGGAATTATTTTCAAAGACCGCAGGAGACGACGGGCGCGCAGGGCGGCGGCGCACTCTTCGCCCCCTTGCCACCGCCTGGGTTTCGGAGTAGAACCGGGCGTTCGCGTCTCCACAGGGTCCGTCATCATGGAGAGAAGCGCCATGTACAGATTCGCCGCCCGCGGCATCCTTTTCGGCTGCGCCCTTCTGACCGCCGTGCTGCTCCCGGCCGCCTCCGCACGTTCCGAGGACGCGCTGCCGGACGGCTTTTATCGCTACCCCACGATCGGCCACGGCATGATCGTCTTCGCCTCGGAAGGCGATCTGTGGCGGGTGCCGATCGAGGGCGGGACGGGGATGCGCCTGACCGCCCACGAAGGGGACGAGAAATTCCCGCGCATCTCCCCGGACGGCAGCCTGATCGCCTTCACCGCCCAGTACGAAGGGAACGACGACGTCTACGTGATGCCCGCGACCGGCGGCGAGCCGACACGCCTCACCGTCCACCCGATGCCGGACCAGGCCCTCGGTTGGACCGCGGAGGGCAAGGTCCTGTTCCGCAGCCGCCGCGACACTCCCCACGGCGACAACCGCATCTTCACGGTCGACCCGAAGGGGGGGATCCCGGCGCTGCTCCCGCTCGAGCCCGCGGCCTGGATCAGCTTCGAGCCGAACGGGCGGCGGCTGGCCTTCCAGAAGATCGGCCTCGAGTTCCACAACTGGAAGCGCTACAAGGGGGGAGAGGCCGAGGACATCTATGTGGGGACCCTCGCCCCGCTCTCCTTCAAGGAAGTCACGCGGTACGACGGCAAGGACGCGTTCCCCATGTGGGCGCAGGATGGACGAATCTACTTCGTCACCGACCGGTGGGGGCGTCCAAACCTTGCCTCGATGATGCCGGACGGAAGCGACGTCAAGCGGCTCACCCGCTTCGACGACTACGACGTCCGGTGGCCGGCGATGGGCGACGGCAAGATCGTCTACCAGCACAAGATGGATCTCTGGGTGTACGACCTCGTCAGCGGGCGGAACACCGAGGTGCCGGTCCGCCTGCCGAGCGACCGGCTCCAGGTCAGGGAGAGATTCGTCGACCCGATGGAGCACCTCGGATCGTGGGGGTTGTCCAAGGACGGCGAGCGCATCGTCCTGGAGACGCGCGGCGACCTGTTCGTGACGCGGACGAAGAAAAAGGGTCTCATCCGGCGGGTCACCGAGAGCAGCAGCGCCCGGACCAGGTTCCCCGCCTTCTCGCCGGACGGCAGGTGGATCGCCTCCTGGACCGAGGTGGACGGGGAGGAGCAGCTCCTGCTGCACGCAGCCGACAATGGCGCGCCCTCACGGCAGATCGGCTCCGTCGAGCCCGGCTGGCACTACGGGCCCGCCTGGTCTCCGGACGGCGGGAAGATCGCCTGGGGCGACGAGAAGTTTCGGTTGATGGTGATCGACGTCGAGACGCGCGCCAGCACCGTCGCCGACACGGCAAAATGGGAATTCCAGCAATACGAATGGTCCCCGGACGGGCGCTATCTTGCCTACACCGCGCGCCTCGAGACCGGCTACAACCAGGCGCGCATCTGGGACGGAAGGACCGGGAAGGTCCACCCGGTCAGCGACCCGATGTACAACTCGTTCTCCCCTTCCTGGGACCCGAAGGGCAAGTTCCTCTACTACCTCTCCGACCGGTTCATCAATCCCCGTCTCGACCGGATCGAGGCGCGGTTCATCATCGACCAGGCGGCGCTTCCCTGTGTCGTCTCCCTGCAGGCGGACGGCCCGCTGCCGTTCGCCCCCCGCGGCGACCTCGATCCGAAAACCGATGAGAAGAAGGCCGACGCCAAGGACAAAGACAAAAAGGACAAGGCCGACGCGAAACCCCGGCCGATCGCCATCGATTTCGAAGGCCTCGCCGACCGCGTGGTCGCGGTGCCGGTTCCCCCCGGAAACTACGACGGCCTCCGGGCGCTCGACGGCAAGCTCCACTGGCTGAACATCCCGAACCGCGGGATGATGCCCCCGGACGGGGACGGCGAGGACGACGAACGGCGCGGCGCCGATCTCCAGACCTATGTCATCGACAAGGAGAAGCTCTCGACTCTCGCCTCCGGGGTCCTTTCGTACGACGTGTCGATGGACGGGAAGGTCCTCGTCTACCGGACCAAGGACGGCTTCCTCCGGGTCGAGGCGGGGGCCACGGCCGCCCCGAAGGACGATGACCTCAAGGACGCCAAAGTGGACCTCAAGGGCTGGTCCCTGAGTGTTGTCCCACGGCAGGAATGGGCGCAGATGCTGCACGAGGCATGGCGCCTGCAGCGTGATTTCTTCTACGACCCGAAGATGCACGGTGTGGACTGGAACGGGGTCTGGAGGCAGTACGGGCCGCTGGCCGGACGCATCGCCAGCCGGGACGATCTCGAGGACCTTCTGGGTGAGGTCCTGGGCGAGCTCAACGTGGGGCACGCCTATCACTGGGGCGGGGACCTGCGCCGCGGCAAGCAGATCGGAACAGGCCTGCTCGCGGCCGATCTCGATTACGACCCGGCGACCGGCTTCTGGCGGATCGCGAAAATCTACTCCGGCGACTACCCCGACACCGGGTGGTCATCGCCCCTGGCCCGCCCCGACCTCCGCGTGAAGCCCGGCATGTGGCTCGTGGCCATCGACGGCCGGCGCCTCGAAAAGGGGGAGGATTACCTCCTCCGCCTCGCCAACCGCGCCGGGCAGGAGGTGGAGCTGTCGATCAACCAGACCGCGTCGCTCCAGGGGGCGCGGCGGATCGTCGTCAAGACCGTCGCCGACGACCGGCGCATCCGTTACGCGACCTGGGTGCGTGAGAAGCGGGCCTACGTGGACCGCGCCAGCCAGGGACAGATCGGCTACATCCACCTGTACGACATGGGCGGGCGCGGCCTGCAGCAGTTCGCCCGGGATTATCCGCCCCAGTGGAACAAGCGGGGCCTCATCATCGACGACCGGTGGAACCACGGCGGGTTTGTCGCTCCCATGATCCTGTCACAGCTCGACCGCAAGATGCTGGCGATAGGCGCAACGCGCCACGGCGCGGTCGACACCACCCCCGGGCTGGCCTTCCACGGCTACCTGGCCGCCCTGATCAACCGCCAGGGCGGAAGCGACTGCGAAACCCTCGCGCTGGGCTTCAAGGAGTTCAAGCTGGGACCGGTGTTCGGCACGCGCACGTGGGGCGGCTGGGTCGGCATCCGCGGAGACAAGCGGCTGCGCGACGGTGGAACGACCACGCAGCCCGAGTTCGGCGGATTCGACCCCTCGGGCCGGACCTGGATCATCGAGGGGCACGGAGTCGACCCCGACGTCGAAATCGACCTCGAACCGGACGGGTTCATCCACGGGCAGGACGGGCAGCTGGATACGGCCATTCGGGACATGATGGCCAGGATCGTCCGCGACCCGAAGGATCTCCCCCCTCCGCCGGCGATTCCGCCCCGGCCGCTCGTACCGGCGCGGTAGGGGCATTTCCCCGGTTCCCGATCCGGAGTCCCGGTGATGATGCGGACGTTGCGCGAGATCCTCGTGGCGCTTTGGCGGAAGTACCGCGAGGACAACGTCTCGATCCTCGTCTCGAGCCTCGCCTACTACACGTTCTTCTCGTTCGGCCCGATGCTTCTCCTTCTGGCCTCGATCATCGGCTTCCTGTTCGGCATGGGAGAGGAGTTCACGCGCGTGCCGCTCGAACTGATCCAGCAACTGCCGTTCAGCTCCGAATACCTCACCCGCGCGCTCGAGCGGATCATCCACGCCCGCCGGAGCCTGGGGCTGCTCGGATCGGGGCTGCTCATCTGGAGCGCGACCGCCGCCTTCGACAACCTGCAGCAGATCCTGAACAAGATTCACCAGGCGCCCACCATGCGTCCGCTCTGGCGGAGGCGGCTCCTCGGGATCCTGCTCGCGCTGGTCGTGATGCTCTTCCTGCCGCTCTCGATCGCCATGTCATGGATCCGCCCCCTGCTCGTGAGAACGCTCGTCCAGGACACCCCCCTCTCCTCGGCGTGGGAGCCGGTCCTCCTGACCCTGAGCACCGCGGCCCTTGGCGTGACGTTCAACTTCATCCTGTTCCTGACGCTCTACCTGTTCGGCCCGTCGGTGCGACGCCGGGTGGGACAGATATGGCCCGGCGCCCTTGCCGGGGCCATCCTGTGGGAGGGCTCGAAGTTCCTGTTCGGGGTCTACATCCATTCCCTCTCGACCTACAAGATGCTTTACGGCTCGATTGGGTCGATCATCGCCATCCTCCTGTGGCTTTACATCTCCGGCATGCTGTTCGCGATCGGGGCCGAGCTCAACTTTGTCCTGGCGGTCCGGGGCCGGCGGCAGGCCCCGTCGTGACCGGATCATCGCGGATCCTCGGGATCGCGCTCCTGGGCCTTCTGGGTGTCCCCACCTCGGCCGCTGGGGAGCTGGCGGGCGTCGTCCTTCCCGACCAGATAGGCGTCGAGGGGCGCCGTCTCGTGCTGAACGGGATGGGCCTGCGCCAGGCGACCCTCTTCAAGGTCAAGGTTTACGTCGTCGGGCTTTATCTCGAAAAACGGTGCTCGGATGCCGGGACGATCGTGACTTCGCAGGGGGTCAAACGTGTCGTGATGAAGTTCCTCCGTCCCGTGCGCCGGGAGGACCTGGTCGACAGCTGGACCGAGAGTTTCGAGGAGAACGCGCGCGGAAGGATGGACCTCCTGGCCGACCGGGTCGAAAGGCTGAACGGGTGGATGGTCGATCTGCCGGAAGGTGGCAGCCTCTCTTTCACCGGCATCCCAAAACGGGGCCTACTCGTGGAGGTCGAGGGTCAGGTGAGGGGAACCATCCCCGGGGCGGACCTGGCGGAGGCATTCTGGAACATCTGGCTGGGCCCCCGGCCACCGAGCCTGGGCGTCAGATCGGGGCTTTTAGGAGAGTGAGAGAAGTCTGGGGTCCGGGATAGCTCTATTCTCCAAAATCATGCCTGAGCTTTGATTTGATTATTTAAAGAATATTTCATTGGGCCGGCTGCTACTGGAGGTCGATTTCCCTTCCAAGACGCCTCAAAAACGCCAAATTAGTAATTGACATCACCCTGGATCGGGCGTACTCACTATTGGCTCAAGATTCATTTCGGTCTAATATCACGAACCAGTGGTGCGGAGTAATGACCGCGACCGCAATCTAGTGAATACAATCCACCTAAGGTGGGAGGGAGGCACTGTGATGAAGAGGGTCGTTCTCGCGCTCGTGGTTGCCGCCGCTGTGACGGGGGCGGCTCTTGCAGGTCCGCAGGACAACAGCGCCGTAACCGTTGGTGATTTCGCGCTCAAGGTGTCGAAGGCGCTCGGCTACGACGTCCGTGATAATGAAGCGGCTATCAGGACTCTGAAGACTCAGGGCATCGACCTTGGACTCGATATGTCCGCCAAGGTCACCGAGCGGATGGCGTCAGACGTCCTTGGCAGCCTGGGCGTGAAGGTGACCACGACGAACCCGGCCGGCGCCATCAGCAACGGGAAGCTGGATTCGCTGGTCACGGCCCTGGCCCTGGACAGCCTTTCAACCATCACACCTGCCGACCTGCCACCCCCGCCGACTTCGTGCCGCGACATCAGGAACAAGTCCGGGAAGCTCGACACGGGCAAGTGCAAGAAGTGCTGCAAGCTGGCGGTCATGGACCCGAATTGCCAGAAGACCAAGAGCGGCAAGTGCAAGAACAAGAGCACGATCGACGGATTCAAAATCAACAAGATCTGCGATCGGTTCTGCAAGACTGGAGAGTTCCCCAGCCCCAGCGAGCCCCAGTTCTAAAAGGCGGCTCATAGACAGATCGGGAAACGCCCCCAACTGGAGACAGGTGGGGGCGTTTTTTTGTCCCCTGCGACCGCGGCGCGCCGCGGATGCTCGACGACTCGCCCCCTAACGCGCAAGCGGGGAAAAGCGCGGCCGCAGGCGCAGGTTGGCGCCGAGCACCGTGCTCGCGGTACCGGTGTCGGGGAGGGATGGCTCGCCCCAGCCCTCGAAGACGTACCCCTGCTCGGGCACGGCCTCGAAGGTGATCGGCATGCCCTGAAAATAGACCCCGGTCCAGGGAAGCGATCCGGCCATGATCGTGTTGATCCGAACGGACCCCTTCCCTTCCTCGGGCGCCTCGACGGTCACGACGACAGAGTCGCCGAGCCCGAATTTCCGCATGAGCAGGACCCGGAGGACGGAAGGCCGGCGGCGCGCGAACATGCGCAGTTCGGCGACGTGGCCCTTCCACCCCTCGTAGCTGAGCGCGTGGGGCGCCTCCCATTTCTCTTTCCAGATCGCCAGGTCGCGGGGAACGTCAGGCTCGATGTCTGCCGCCTGGGAATCGATTTCGGAGATGACGCGGCCGGGGGAAAGCGTCGTGTTGAGGAGGTCGGCGAAACGCCTGATGAACCGATCCCGGTACAGACCTGCCTCCAGGAAACGGCGCAGGGGCAGCGTCGCCCAGAGGGTGTCGCTGCCGTCGTCATCGTCGAATCCCAGTCCCGGCATCGCCTTGTCGCGCGTGTACCAGGCCAGGGTGTCGTGGGTGACGGGGCTCTGCGGCACAAGACCGAACGCAACGTCCATGTCCCACATGATCCACCGCCATCGTCCCCCGGTGGCCCTCGGGCGGAACCAGATCATGTTGGCCTCTTCGAGATCGATGTTCCCTGAGTAGATCTGGAAGATCCAGTAGTCCGTGAAGTTGTCGAGATCGACGAGCGCCCGCGCCCGCGCGAAGTTGCCGTCGTCCCCGAGGCCGTGGGTCTCGAAGAACGCCAGGGTCTCGTCCCATGCGCGGCGGTCCCCGGCGACCGGCGGGCTTATGCCCCGCATTAAATCCGCGTCCTCGACGCCGCACTCAAGGGCGAGGTAATCGGTGTCAATCTTCTCCCTGAAGTCGTAGATACCCCAGGGGGCTCCGTTCAGGAAGACGAAGACCGGCCGCTTCGCCGAGACCAGCCCGCCCTGCTCCGCCCAGAGCGCCTGCATGACGCCGTCGCGGATTTTCGGGTTGTCCCACCGGCCGTCATCCCCCCCGTTTCTCAGGACCAGGCTCCTGAAGACCGATCTCTTCCTGCCGGGGAAAACCGGGTATTCGAGCGCCGTCTGCCCGTAGATATCGCGAAAGTGCAGCACGAAACTTTTCTTCGGGTAGACCCGGACGGCGCGCCCGAAGATGCGCATCCCCGCCTTCGAGGCGAAGCCTGGAGAGCCTCCGGCGTCCAGGAATTCGACCTCGACCGGGCGCTCCCACCGCCTGCCGCGCTGCTGGTAGTTCGGTTCGTCGGGATCCTTCCCGTCGGCATAGATTCCCCGGGTCTCGTCCCACAGGTTCCTGGGGTCGGTCACCAGGGACACGACCGGGAGGGCGACCTTTTCCTTGATGAGATAGGTCCGCGTGACGACCGGCCCCGGCACGAATCCCTTCCGGAACCCGCGTGCGCGCAGCACCGTGGTCGACTCGATCGGGAGGGGCGTTCCGTACGTCGGGCTGCCCTTGCGGGGCTCCGAGCCGTCCAGGGTGTAGTGGACTTCCGTCATCGCCCCGGAGCGGATTGACACCGTGATCGGCTGGTCGAAAGAGCCGCTCGCCAGCGATGGCTGCGGCGCCTCGGTCAGCTTCGAGCAGTAGGCAGCGTTCCTGGCGCGCGGCGTGGGACGGGCGAACGAGCACCAGTCGGGGCCGCCGTCCGGATGGCGGCCGAACGAGACGTCGAGCACCTGCCCGCCGAGGACCACCGAGTCGATGAGGCGGCCGTCCGGCGCGTGGAGGGCGACCGCTTCACCGCTGCGCCTCAGCTTGAAGCCGGCGTGCAGCTCGGTCGAGGAGGCGGTCCCGTCCGATGCGGCCCCCGAGCCGCTCGACGAGTAGGCCTCTGCCACGCGGCCCTGCCCGACGACGGCGACCATGCCCCACGAGTCGCCGGTCTCCAGGTCACCGATGAACCTGCTCCCGATCGACCCCAGGGCCGAGCGCGCGCCCGCGTCGAGGTGCGCGGCGGCGTCCCCGGCCACCGCCAGGGCCACGATCTCGCCCCGGGCCAGCCCCTCGACATAGGCCGCGAGCGCCTCGGACTCGCTCTTCGAGTCGTGCGTGCCGAAGGATCGGCTTTCTACATACGCGCCGGCATGGTCCAGCCGGACGAGGTTCAGTCCCCGGCGGTTGGGTGATCGATCGGCCCCGTCGACGACGATGAACGCGTGGTCGCCGTCGTCAAGGCCCGCGCTCTCGAATTGCACGAGCAGCCGGCGCGTCGTCCCGGCCGGACCGAGGAAAATCCTTCCCTTGTGCGAGGCCCAGACGACGAGATGCTCCTCCGGCCCGAGAGTGACGGGCGGGAAGACCCACTTGTCCGTCTCGCCCGGATCGTCCGAGAGCCTGTAGCCCCCGAGCGGTATCGCATCCCCCGTCGGGTTGTAGAGCTCGACCCAGTCGGAGAAGTCCCCCTCGTCGTCCGCGAGGACCCGGCTGTTCGCCGCGAGCACCTCGTTGATGACGACGGTGCGGGGCACGGGAGGGGTGAACCGCGAGCGCACCAGGAAGGCCGCGGCCACGATCCCCGCGGCCACGACCCAGATCGCCCTCGGCGACGCGGACCGGCCGGCGTCAGGAGAGGTTGTCCGGGACCTCATCGCTCTCGCACACGATCAGAATTGCACAGCACCGCGCGGCGCGTCAACAGAGCGGGCGTGGCCTTCACGGGGATCGATCAGGGGAACTTGCAGTTCTCGTCGTTCGCGTCGATCCGGGCGTCGCAGTTGTTGTCGACGGTGTCAGAGCAGGTCGGCGCGCCCTGCGGACCTTCGTTGGCGGAGGGCTTGATGGCGACGTTCAGGTCGTTGCAGTCAATCGGATCGGAGCTAACGATGTGGATGCGATCCACCGACAGGGTATCGAGATTGGTTCCGCTCGTGCGGTTGGTGTCGATGGCCCGGATGGTGATCGTCCCCCCGATGTTGAGCGGCAGCGCGTAGTACTGCGGGATGTTGTCGTCCGTCGTCTTTCTCATGACGAACATGTTGGTGAAGGTCGTGCCGTTGGTGGAGTAGGAGAACTGGAACGTGTCCCCGTCGCTGCTGCTGGACTGCTTCGCCTCGACATAGACGACCGACAGGTGCCGGGCCGGGCTGCTGGGGATGGCGAAGGTCCACTTCACCTCGAGCCCGCTGACGTTGGAAACCGAGGTTTCCTTGATGGCCACGTACAGATTGTCAGATGTCTGCATTTTCGTGATCGTGTCGCTGTTCGTCCCGCGGACCACGGTCTGGGTGGCGGCGACAGTCGTGACCGGGATGCCGCTGCCGGTCGTCGTGAAGGTGTCACCGTCGGCGTCGCTGTCACAGACATTACCGATTCCATCCGAATCCAGATCCGCCTGATTGGCGTTCACTACCAGACGGCAGTTGTCGTCGCAGTTGGTGGTCGCACCGCCGATGCACGGATGATCACCCTGGACGCCCGAGGAATCCCCGTCGTCCAGGATGCCGTCATTATCATCGTCGGGATCGACGCAGTCCCTTATGCCGTCGCCATCTGTGTCGACGAACCCTTCGTCCACGATACCGTTGCAGTTGTCGTCCAGGCCGTTGCACACCTCGGTGGACGGAGGGCCGGGGGTGCAGGTCTGGGTCGCCCCTCCGACGCAGTTCTGGAACGTTCTCTGGCAGACTCCCACACCGCAGGTCGTCGATCCGAGACCGTCATCGACCGTGCCATTGCAGTCGTCGTCGACGCCGTTGCAGACCTCGGCCGAAGGCGACCCCGGCGTGCAATTCTGCGGCACGCCCGCGACGCAGCCCTGCGACGTTCTCCGGCAAGCGCCGGTCCCGCACGAGACCGTGCCGATATTGTCGTCAATCACTCCGTTGCAGTCGTCGTCGATGTTGTTGCAGGTCTCCGTCGTCGGCTGACCTGGCGTGCAGTTCCCCGGCGCGCCCGCGGAGCAGACCGGGCCCGTACGCTGGCACGCGCCGGTCCCGCAGGTGGTCGTTCCCAGGCCGTCGTCCACCACCCCGTTGCAGTCGTCGTCGATGTTGTTGCAGGTCTCGGGGGAGGGCTGGCCGAGGGTGGGACAGGGCGGTGTCTGCCCGTTGATACACCCCGGGTTCTGGACCTGGCAGGCGCCCACACCGCAGGTATTCACCACGTAGTCGTCGATGTCGCCGTTGCAGTCGTCGTCAATGCTGTTGCAGACCTCGGTCGTGGGAGTGCCCGGCGTGCAGGTCTGCGGCACGCCCCCGACGCAGCCCGGGATCCGCCTGCAGGCGCCGAGTCCGCACGAGGCCGTGAGGTTGTCGTCCACCGTGCCGTTGCAGTCGTCGTCGATCCCGTTGCAGACCTCGATACCCGGCGTGCCGGGCGTACAGGTCTGCGTGACGCCACCCACGCAGGCATTCACGGTCCGCGCGCAGGGGCCGGTGCCGCAGCTCAGCGTCCCGAAATTCTCGTCCTTCAACCCGTTGCAGTCGTCATCGATCCCGTTGCACACTTCGGGCGCCCCGGGGTGGATGGAGGGGTTCTGGTCGTTGCAATCCACGTCGGCCGTATAGCCGTCGTGGTCGAGATCCTGGCATTTGTCGCCGATATTGTTGCCGTCGCCGTCGGCCTGGTCCGGGTTGGAGATAGCGGGGCAATTGTCGCAGGCATCACCCACGCCGTCGTGATCCTGATCGGCCTGGCTGGCGGGGCCGGTCAACGGACAGTTGTCATTGATGTTGGGAACGCCGTCCCCGTCGGTGTCGGTGGTCGAAGACACGCTGCACGGGCTGGAGTTGGACCAGGGAGCCCCTCCGGTGGCGGTGCCGATTGCGCCTTCGCCGCAGATGTTCACGCCGCTGATGCCATAGTAGAACGCAGTGTTGAGCGGCGGGATCTGGGTGTCCTGGAACAAACGGCTCGGTGTCGCTGCGAGGAAACAGGAGTGGTTGTAGGCGAAGGACGGTGCGGACACCGTGCCCCGATAGACGTTGTAGAGGTTGGCCTGCCGGATCTTCAGCCACTTCTGCTGGAAGGGCGGGACGCCCGAAGGCACGGTGATGCTGCCGACCTGACCGGGGACCGCCGAGACCGAGTTGATGAAGGGCGCGCAGTCCTGGGAGTCGGTCACGCCATCGCCGTCCGCGTCGAGAAAGAGGTATTCGTAGGCCCCCATGTCTGTGATCACCGAGAAATCGCCGTTGCCTTCCAGCGGCCGGACGTTCCCGTCGAGGTCCGGCCCGACCACCACGGTCGTGCTGCCGGCGTCGATGGCGGGCGAGATCCCCTGCAGGTGGAAGTTCTCCGAGGGGTCGGTCGCGGCCCCCCAGAGGGTTACCAGCTTCCAGATCTGCGAAGCCGCCGACAGCGCAGGGGAGAAGGTCAGAGTCTGCGTACTGGTGTTCACCACGGTGAGGGTGCGTGACACTCCGTCGTTGTTGTATTCGATGCGCTGGCCCGCGACATAGCGCGTGGCGTCCAGGACGTTCAGGGTCGTCGTCGTGCCGGTCGCGGTGGTGACGTCGGTGCCCTGCGGCGCGTTCACAAAGAGCGGATTCTGGCTGATGTTGCCCGCCAGGCCGACCACCATCGGCTCGCTGAAGTCCCCGTCGAGGTTGCTTGTGGAGGACGGCAGCTGGATGTTCAACCAGATATCGGAGTTGCTGATGATCGGGTTCGCCTGGAAGCTGAAGACCCCCGCTCCCTTCCCCAGCTGGGTCACGGTGTTTCCGATGATCAGGTTGTTCGTGAGGCGGACCTGGGGATCACTGACCTGGGACTCGAGCGCTTCGATGTTCAGCCCGGCGCCGTAGTTCGAGTAATACCCGACAAACGCGGTCGTGGCCGTAAGGATGTTCCCGAAAATGGTGTTGTTCGTTATCTGGGCCGTGGCCTGCAGGATATCCAGACCACCTCCGTAGACGTCAGCGGAGTTGCCGTAGAAGAGGTTGCTCTCGACCGTTGCGGTCGAGTACAACTCGAGGCCTCCCCCGGAGCCGGAAGCCCGGTTGCCGATGATGATGTTCCGCGCCACGATCAGGCCGGGGGCGCCGTCAACCCGCAACCCGCCGCCCTTGCCGTCATCGGCGCTGACCAGGTTCTCCGCGATAAGGTTCCCTTCGATGCGCGCCAAGCCATCGCCGCCGGAGAGGGGTCCGCTGACGAAGACCCCGCCTCCCAAGGCCTGAGAACCGGTGCCCGTCAAAGAGGCCACGTTCTTGGTGATCGTGTTCCCTACGATAACGGCAGCACCGGCCGCGACGTAGACCCCGCCCCCGAGGAAGCGGCTCTGGGGGCCCGAAAGGACGTTGCCGGTTATCAGGTTGTTGCTCACCACCGCTTCGCCGAAGACGAAGACTCCGCCGCCGCCGATGTTTCCCTCGGCAACGCGGTTTTCGCCCGACCCTCCGGTGATCGTGCAGCCGTCTATCCCGAAATCGGTGACCGGCCGTCCGGTCCCGCCCGAGGCGAAGAGGACCGCGGTTCGACCCTTTCCGGTGGCATCGATCGTGGTCGTCGCCGGGCTGGCACAGGTGACGTGAACGTTCGGAAAGACGGCGATTCTCTCGAGATAGGTGCCCGCGGAGACCTGCACGATCGCGCCAGTGACCGTGCCCGCGACGATCCGGTTGTTGCCTTCATTGATGGCGGCCTGGATCGTCTTGAAGGGCTGCGCCTGATCACCGCACCCGCTGGTGCAGGTGCTGGTGGCATTCACGTAGAGGGTGACCGTGCCGGCCGCGGCCACGAGTCCGGCCACGAACGTCAGGGCCACGAGCGCGGCGGCGGCCGCGAGAAACCGCTTGAGTCCCCGCCTGTCACCGCGCATATCGGCTCCCGCTCAACGGCAACAGACCTTCGCTCTCTGCTGGACGCAACTGCACTCTCGGAGTCGCGTGTCCCAACCTGTCATGCCTGACGATTGCCCAAAATGGCACGCACCCCCCTCGCACGGGATAAATCTGTCTGGGATGGCCTCTTATAGTTACCGTCATCTCAAACAGTGTCAAGCGATTTCCCGAGGTAAAACTAAGGAGAAGACCGACCTTCATGCTGATCCTCATATGTTTGCATCGCAGGGAAAGTCACATGAGAACTCCCGGCTCGTCTAGATTCTCGGATACGAGATCGTACTCGGGTTCCGGCTGGACGACGGCTCCCGGAAGCGGATGGCTCCCTTGACGGATACCCGTGCATCGGGGTAAAGAGTCTCCCTCCAGGACCTCCCCCGGGGACACCGCCAATGATGCGATATCGGACAGGCGCGGCGTGCCGCTGAAGGAGCGGGTTGACGCGGTCGTGGTCGGCGCCGGTCCGAACGGCCTCACCGCCGCCGTCGTTCTGGCGCGGGCCGGCCGGTCGGTCCTCGTCGTCGAGGGGCGGGATGAGATCGGAGGAGGCGCTCGCTCCGCGGCCCTGACGCTCCCCGGCTTCACGCACGACGTCTGCTCGGCCATCCATCCGCTGGCGGCTGGCTCCCCCTTCCTGAGCACCCTCCCTCTGGCCTCCCACGGTCTGGCCTGGATCCACCCCGAGCGGCCGCTGGCCCATCCCCTGGAGGACGGAAGCGCCGCGTTGCTCGATCGGTCGATTGACACGACCGCGGCATATCTTGGAGAGGACGGCCCGGGCTACCGCCGCCTGTTGCGGGGCCTGGTCGCCGGCTGGGATCGCCTCGCCCCGGAGCTTCTGGCTCCGCTTCACTTCCCGGGAAACCCTGTCGGCTTGGCCCTCTTTGCGGCCCGGGCGCTGCGCTCGGGCGCCGGGCTGGCCCGGTCGGCCTTCCGCGGGCAGCGCGCCCAGGCCCTTTTCGCCGGCCTGGCGGCCCACTCCGTCCTGCCCCTTGAGCGGCCTGTTTCGGCGGCGGCCGGTCTGGTCCTTGCGGCGGCCGGGCACGCGGTGGGATGGCCCATCCCCCGCGGCGGATCGCAGCGTATCAGCGATGCGCTGGCCTCCCTGCTCCGATCTCTCGGAGGGGAGATCATCACCGGCAGGCCGGTTGCCGCCCTGGAGGATCTCCCTCCCGCGCGGGCC
This sequence comes from Acidobacteriota bacterium, assembly GCA_031370485.1. GTDB lineage: Bacteria > Acidobacteriota > Polarisedimenticolia > Gp22-AA2 > Gp22-AA2 > JANMQK01. The sequence goes on from JANMQK010000023.1 coordinate 29,398, forward strand.
ATCCTCCTCGACCTTACGCCGCGGCAGGTGGCACGCGTCGCGGGGGCCGCTCTACCGGAGAATTACCGGCGGCGGCTGGAGAGGTACCGGTACGGTCCGGGGGTATTCAAGATCGACTGGGCTCTCGACGGCCCCATTCCGTGGCGGGCGGACGGGTGCGCCGGGGCCGGCACGGTTCATCTCGGCGGAACCCTCGGGGAGATCGCCGCCGCCGAGCGCGCGGTCTGGGGGGGAGAGCACCCGGAGCGCCCGTTCGTGCTGCTTGCGCAGCAGAGCCTCTTCGACCCGACGCGGGCCCCGGCCGGCAGGCAGACCGGCTGGGCTTATTGCCACGTGCCTCACGGCTCGACCGAGGATATGACCGACAGGATCGAGCGGCAGGTCGAGCGGTTCGCCCCCGGGTTCAGGGACCGGATCCTTGCCCGCCACGCCATGAACACCGAGGCGATGGAGCGCTACAACCCGAACTACGTCGGGGGGGACATCACGGGGGGAACGTCCGATCTTGGACAGCTGTTCTGCCGTCCCGTTTTCCGCCTCGTCCCGTACGCGACCCCGAACCCGGCGATTTTCATCTGCTCCTCCTCCACCCCTCCGGGAGGCGGAGTGCACGGCATGTGCGGCTATCATGCCGCCCGCGCCGCGCTGCGTCGCCGTTTCGGGGATGGTGTCCGGTCCGGCAGAGAGCCCTCTTGACATCGCGGTTAACACCGCAAGAATCGCGGGTGCACACCGCCCCGGGATCCTCGCGGTGCCGCCGCTTCCGGATGCCATGACCGCAGAGAGCATCGAGAAAATCCACGATCGCTACTCGGGGTTTTACGGCCCTCTCTTCGGCCGGGCCCTGCAAAAGGGACGGGAGATGGCCCCGGAATGACCCATGCCGGGCGGGCGCGGGAGGGGGCGCGACGGCGGCGGCTCGACGACCTGCTCCGTCTCGAGCGCAAACTCTGGAACTCCGGGGTGGTCCGGGTGGCCGGAGTGGACGAGGCCGGGGTCGGGCCTCTTGCCGGGCCGGTGGTTGCGGCGGCGGTGGTCTTCCCGCCGGGCGCCGGGATCCTGGGGGTGGACGACTCGAAGAGACTCGAACCGGGGGTTCGCGAGGAGCTGGCCGCCGTGATCCGCGAGGAGGCGGCGGACGTGGGAATCGGCCGGGCGGAGGTCGAGGAGATTGACACACTTAACGTCTACCACGCCTCGCTTCTCGCCATGCGGCGCGCGGTGGACAACCTGGCCGAGCGGCCCGGGCACCTGCTCGTGGACGCGCGCGTCATCCCGGGGGTGGCCGAGCCGCAGACCGCCGTCACGCACGGAGACCGGCTGCATTTCTCCATCGCGGCGGCCTCCATCGTCGCCAAGACCGTCCGCGACGCCCTGATGGAGGAGATGGACCGGCGCTTTCCCCTGTACGGGTTCGCACGCCACAAGGGCTACGCCACTCCCGCCCACCAGGACGCGATCCGCCGCTTCGGGCCGTGCGCCATCCACCGAACGTCGTACGCTTTCATCGACGAGCTGGGCGGGAAATTCTCACAGCGCTTCTACGATCTACGGCAGGTTCTCGAAGACGCTCGCACCGCGCGCGACCTGGCGCGGTTCGAGGAGGAGCTCGACCGAACCGGCGCAGCCCTGGCCGCGCACGAGCGCCGGAAGCTGCGCCTGGTCCTCGGCCGCCGCCGCGAGGCGGTTCAGCCGGCGCGCCCGCCGGGGCGATTCCGGTAGAGCTGCCGGTCCACGACTCCGGCCATCCGGGGGACGTCGAGGCGCAGCCCCACGAACTCCCGTATCCGGCTGGCCTGTTCCTCGGCGTGATCCAGGATCTCCTTGTACTGGACTTCGAGGGTTTCGAACTGCGGACCGCGCCGCAGGAGGCTGGCGGCTTTCCAAAGATCGCTTTCGTACAACTCCAGCATGCGCGCATCGCCGGTCTGCGACATCTCGCCGCGGCGCGCCAGCATCTTGCCCTGCGAGGAGAGGATCTCTTGAAGATCGCGGCGGACGAATAGAACCTTGTAATTGTTGCCTGCGGGCAGATCCTTCAAAAGGTACGAGATGATCTTGATCGCCCGGCCGCGGGCGCCTTGCAGCCATGACCTGTCCGCGCTCCTGGCGAGGTCCTTGACCCTTTCGTCCTCGTAGTAACCCCGGGGATTGTCCTCGTCGGCGGTCCGCACCCCGTCGGTCACGATCGGCATCCCTCCCTCCTCGAGCATCTTCATGATCATGGAGGTGCCGGAGCGGGGAAGACCCGAGACCACGACGATCGGCCGGCCGTACGCCAGCCTTCGGTAAAGCCGGCGAAGGCCCGAGAGCATCTTCGAATCACCGCAGGAATCCCGCGACTCATGTCTCCGGCGCGGGGATTGCCTATAATACCAGCATGCTTGCCGGCTCCGTAAGGCCCGACGCCGCAGGCCGGACGCCCGGCGGCCGCATCCTGCTCATCCTGGGGCTGTCGCTCGCGATCGCGACACCCGCTCACGCCTACATCGGCCCCGGGGCCGGTTTCGCCCTCATCTCCTCGTTTCTCGTGCTCTTCACGACGATCATCCTGGCGATCGTGTCGCTTCTGGTGTGGCCTTTCCGGACTCTTTGGCGCATCGTGCGTCGCCGCCAGCCCGCGAAGAGCTGGATCAAGCGGCTCATCATCATCGGGTTCGACGGGCAGGATCCGAAGCTCACCGACCGGTTCATGCGGGAGGGGAAGCTTCCCAACTTCAAGCGCCTGGCCGGGACCGGATGCTACCGCCCGCTGCTCACAACCTATCCGTCGATCTCGCCCGTGGCCTGGTCGTCGTTCAGCACGGGGACCAACCCGGCGAAGCACAACATCTTCGACTTCCTGGACCGGGACCGGCGAACCTACCTGCCGCTCCTCTCCTCGACCCACATCGGCACCGTGAAACGCGTCCTCAAGCTCGGCCGCTACCGCATCCCGCTGGAGAGGCCCGAGATCCGGCTCCTGCGCAAGTCGAAGCCCTGGTGGACCGCCCTGGGAGAAAAGAACATCTGGAGCACCGTGCTGCGCGTGCCGATCACCTTCCCTCCCGACCGTTTCTACGGCGCGCAGCTGAGCGCCATGTGCGCGCCCGATCTCCTGGGAACGCAGGGAACCTTCCTCCTCTACACGACGCGGCCCGCGGGGGCGCGCTTCAAGGAGGGGGGGCTGCGGGTCCCGCTGAAGAACAACGGCGACCGGTTCGAGACCACCCTCAAAGGGTCGGAGAACTCGTTTCTCGAGGGGAGTCCCCCCATGGAGATCCCCCTGCGCATCGATATCGACCGCGCGGCCGGCCTCGCCCGCGTCGCGGTCAACGGTAGCGCCGTGGATCTGAAGCCGGGCCGCCTGGGCCCCTGGATCCCGCTGAGCTTCCGCGCGGCGCCGGGCATCAAGGTGGCCGGCATCTGCCGGATGATGGTGACCGAGATGGACGAGCATTTCTCCCTCTACGTCACGCCGCTCCAGATCGACCCCGAAAAGCCGGCGATGCCGATCTCGCACCCGTCCTACTACGCCACCTACCTCTCGAAGCTCATCGGCCCGTTCGCGACCCTGGGGCTGGCCGAGGACACCTGGGCCCTGAACGAGGGGGTGATCGACGACGGGACCTTCCTCGAGCAGACCCACGACATCGACGACGAGCGCCGGGAGATGTTCCTGGCATCTCTCGCCCGGCTGCGGAAAGGAACGCTGGCGTGCGTCTTCGACGCCACCGACCGCATCCAGCACATGTTCTGGCGCTACATCGAGAAAGGGCACCCCGCGGCCCGCGGGCGGGAGAACTCCGAGCACAGAAACGCCATCGAGGAGATCTACCGCCGGAACGACGCCCTGGTGGGGACGGTGATGGAGCGGCTCCGGGAGGGGGACGTCCTGATGGTGATCTCGGACCACGGGTCGACGTCGTTCCGCCGCGGCTGCAATGTCAATGCCTGGCTGCTCGCGAACGGCTACCTGCATCTTCTGGAGGGCCGGGACGGCAAGGCCGAGTGGCTGCGCGACGTCGACTGGTCCCGGACCCGGGCCTACGCCCTCGGCCTGACCGGAATGTTTCTGAACCTGAAGGGACGCGAGGCCAGCGGCATCGTCGAGCCCGGCGAGGAAGCCAGGAAGCTCAAGGCCGAGATCATCGCCAGGCTCAACGGCCTGGTCGACACCGAGAAGGGGGACGTCGGCATCAATGAGGTCTTCGAGACGGCGAGGCTCTACCAGGGCCCGTATCTCGCGAACGCCCCCGACTTCCTGATCGGGTACAACGCCGGATATCGGACCTCGTGGGATTGCGCAACCGGAATGGTCGCGGGACCGGTCTTCGAGGACAACCTGAAGCCCTGGAGCGGCGACCACTGTGTCGATCCGCGGCTGGTCCCTGGCGTCTTCTTCTGCAATTACCCTATCGACGCGGCCGAGCCCGCCCTGATCGACATCGCTCCGACCGCGCTCCGGCTGTTCGGAGTCGATCCCGCGCCTCACATGGAAGGCCGGTCGCTGTTCGAGACCAATCCCCTGGCGCCCGCGCGGGCCGCCGCACCCGCGAGGTCATAGTGCGGCTTCACTTGCGCGCCCCCGCTGCCCTCCTCGCCGCCGCCCTCGCCCTCCTCGTCGCGGGGACCGGTGTGCGCTGCGGCGGGACGAGGGGCGGGGCGGAGTCGCGCACGCGGGTCATCGTCCTGGGATTCGACGGGATGGACTACGACCTGCTCAAGCGGCTCATCGCCGAGGGGCGCGCCCCCAACTTCGCGCGGCTCGCCACCGTGGGCGGCCTGTCGCCGCTCGGCACCGCGCTCCCTCCCCAGAGCCCGGTCGCCTGGTCGGACTTCATCACCGGGATGGACGCCGGCGGGCACGGGATCTACGACTTCATGCACCGCGACCCGAAGACGATGCTCCCCTATCTGTCGACCAGCCGCGCGGTGGGGTCCGAGAGGACCCTGAAGATCGGCCCGTATCAGTTCCCTCTCCAGTCGGGCAAGGTCGAGCTGCTGCGGCACGGCCAGCCGTTCTGGGAGGTCCTCAACCGGCGCGGGATCGACACCACGATCATGCGGATGCCCGCCAACTTCCCCCCGTCGGGTTCGGCCGGCCACGAGCTGAGCGGCATGGGAACTCCCGATCTCCTGGGAGGCTACGGGACTTTCTCCTTCTTCACCTCGGCCCCCTCCGCGTTCGCGGGACGGGACATCGCGGGAGGCCGCGTCTCCACCGCCGACCCCGAGGGAGGTGTCGTCCGGGGTGTGCTCCGCGGGCCCGACAACCCGTTCCTGGTGAAGCGCACCAAGCTCGAGGCGAAGTTCACCGTGTACGTCGACCCGGTCGAGCCGGCCGCCATGCTGGCGCTCGGCGGCGAGGAGCGCGTCCTCCACGCGGGGGAATGGAGCGACTGGGTGCCGTTCGAGTTCACGATGATCCCGACGCAGCACCTCAAGGCGATGGCGCGTTTCTACCTCAAGTCGGTCCGCCCGGAGTTCGAGCTGTATGTCAGCCCGCTCAACATCGACCCGGAGAACCCCGCGCTGCCGATCACGACCCCGGCGTCCTACGCCCGGGAACTGGCCCTCGAGGGGGGCCGCTTCTACACCCAGGGGATGCCCGAGGACACCAAGGCGCTGAGCGCCGGCGTCTTCACGCCGCAGGAGTTCATCGATCAGGCTCACATGGCCGGGGAGGAGGTCATCGCGCAGTACAGGGAGGTGCTGGCTCAATTCCGATCGGGGCTGCTGTTCTACTACTTCGGCAACCTCGACCAGGTCTCGCACATGATGTGGCGCTCCATGGACCCGGGGCACCCCGCCTACGATCCCGCGGCCGATGCCCCGTTCAAGCACGCCGTCGAGGCGGTCTACGAGCAGCTCGACGGCGTCGTGGGGTACACGCTCGAGCGCATGGGCGAGGGCACGACGCTGATCGTGATGTCGGACCACGGGTTCACCTCCTGGCGCCGCTCGTTCAACCTGAACGCGTGGCTCAGGGACAACGGCTACCTCGCATTGAAGAACCCGTATCTCAAGAAGGACAGGGGGCTCTTCACGAACGTCGACTGGTTCGGGACGCGCGCCTACGGCGTCGGCCTGAACGGGCTCTACATCAACCTCGCGGGGCGCGAGCGCAATGGGATCGTTCCTCCGGGAGAGCGGCGGGCGCTGATGGATGAAATCGCCCGGCGGCTCGAGGAAACCATCGACCCCGGGACCGGCCGGCCCGCGGTCACCCGGGTGTTCAAGAGGGAGGACGCCTACAAGGACCGGGGCGAGATCGACATCGGTCCCGATCTCGTCGTCGGGTACGCGAAGGGCACGCGCTGCTCCAACGGGTCCGCGCTGGGGGAGGTCGGGGGCGAGGTGCTCTCCGACAACCACGACGAATGGAGCGGCGACCATTGCATGGACCCGGCCGGGGTGCCGGGCATCCTGACGAGCAGCCGGCCGCTCCGGCGGCCCGCCCCGGCGCTGAAGGACTTGGCCGCGGCCGTCCTGGCCGAGTTCGGGATCGACGGATTCCCGTCCCGCGGACCGGAGCACGCGGCGGGCGGGAACTGAAAAGGACAAGGAGGAGGCGATGTTCGACACCACGAAAATCCGGCTCGAGAAGACCCTGGTCGCCAAGGTCCGCCGCTACGCGGAGATCGCGGGGTACTCCTCGCCGGAGGAGTTCATCACGCATGCCCTGGAAAAGGAGCTGAGCAAGCTCGAAGGGGCCGACTCCGAGGAAGAGATCAAGAAAAGGCTCCGGGGGCTCGGCTACATCTCCTAGAGGCGTACATCTCCCGGAAACGCTGGGGCGTCCCATGTCGATGATCAACAGCGTGCTGCGCGTCTTTTTCGACGCGGTCCTCTACCCCTTTCGCGGGCTGCCCGCGATCGCCGGGCTCGGGGTGGTGTCGCTGCTGACCGCGATCGGCATGCTGATCGTCTTCAAGGCCACGTCCGACCAGGAGAAACTTGCCGTCGTCAAGCGCGGCATCCACGCCTGCCTGTTCGAGATCAGGCTGTACAACGACGATCTGCGCGCCATCCTGGCGGCGCAGGGGCGGATGCTGCGGCTCAACCTGGCTTACCTCCGACTGTCACTCGTCCCGATGCTCTGGATGATCCTGCCGCTGGCGCTCGTGATCGCGCACCTGGAGTTCCACTACGCCTACCAGGGCCTGCGCCCCGGGAGCACGGCCCTCGTGAAGGTCGAGTTCAGGAACGATCGGGCCCCGGCGCCGGAACTCCCGAGACCGTCCGCGACCCTCACGGCGCCCGATGGCCTGCGGGTCGAGACCCCGCCGGTCTGGATCCCCTCGCTCAGTGAGATGGTGTGGCGCATCGCGGCGGAAAAATCGGGAGACTACGACCTGACGGTCGGCGTGGGACCGGAGACCGAGACGAAATCGGTGCGCGTAACCGGGGCGGTCGTCAGGCGCTCCCCCGTCAGGGTGCGCCCCGATCTCCTGGATCAGATGCTCTACCCGGCCGAACCGCCCCTCCCCGAGGGAAGCGCGATCCGGGCAATCACCCTGACCTATCCGGCGGCCGAGGTCGTCCTGCTCGGCCGGGGATTCCACTGGCTGCTGGTCTTCTTTGCGCTCTCGATCCTGTTCGCCTTCGCGCTGCGCGGGAGGTTCAAGGTCACGATGTGAGCGTGGGCCCGGAGATCCCGGGCCCGACGTAACCCTCCCGCTCGAGAAGCAGGTAAATCTCCTGGGCCGCCTCCTCGGGGGTGAGAGTCGAGGTGTCGAGCCTGAGGTCGGCGTCTTTCGGCGCCTCGTAGGGGTCGGAGATGCCGGTGAATTCCTTGACGAGTCCCGCCCGGGCCTTCGCGTAGAGCCCCTTCCGATCGCGCGCTTCGCACACCTCGAGGGGGGTGTCCAGGTGGACGAGGAGGAACCCCCCTTCGGGCTCGATCAGCGCACGCACTTCCTTTCGCACCTTGTCGTACGGGGCGATGGGGGCACACAAGGCGATGCCGCCGTTCCTGGTGATCTCCGAGGCGACGAAGCCAATCCGCCGGATGTTGATGTCACGGTGCTCCTTGGAGAACCCCAGCTCGGACGAGAGGTGCTTGCGCACGATGTCCCCGTCGAGCAGGGTCACCGGCCGGCCGCCCATCTCCAGGAACTTCACCAGCAGGACACCGGCGATCGTCGATTTGCCCGACCCGGACAGCCCCGTGAAGAAAACCGTGAACCCCTGCCTGCGCCGGGGCGGGTGGCGCCGCTGCAGCTCCGCGGCGACTTCAGGGAAAGTAAACCAGGCGGGAATGTCACGACCCTCCGCCAGCCGCCGGCGGAGCTGCGTCCCCGAGAGCGTCAGGGACTTCGCGGTCGGGGGCACCTCGTTGTCCGGCGCGTAGGCGTCCTGGTCTTCCAGGTAAACCATGTTGCGGAACGGCACCATTCGGACTCCCAGCTCCTCCTCGTGCCGGCGCAAGAGCTCCTGCGCGTCGTAGGGTCCGTAGAAGGGGGTCCCCGCCGCGTCGTTTCCGGGGCCCGCGTGGTCGCGCCCGACGATGAAGTGCGAGCAGCCGAAGTTTTTCCGGATGATGGCGTGCCAGACGGCTTCTCTCGGTCCCGCCATGCGCATCGCCAGCGGCAGGAGCGCCAGCTTCACCGTGTGCTGCGGGTAGCGGGGCAGCAGCGCCTGGTAGCAGCGCACCCGCGTGTAGTGGTCGAGGTCCCCCGGGCGGGTCATGCCGACCACGGGATGGATCAGCAGGTTGGCCTGCATCTCCTTGCTCGCTCGAAGAGTGAGTTCCTGGTGCGCCCGGTGCATCGGGTTGCGCGTCTGGAAGGCCACGACGTGGCGCCATCCGAGCCGCCCGAACTCCGCCCGCACCTCCGCCGGCGTCAGGCGCAGGTCGCGGAAGTCGTAATGCCTGGGAGGCTCCAGGCCCTCGACCCGGCCCGCCACGTACCAGGGGTTGGCGCGCTCGAGAAGATGGGCCACGCCCGGATGCTCCCGCTTGTCCGTTCCGTAGACCGCGCGGGCCTCCGCCGTCCGGTCGGGCCGCCAAGTCTCAGTGACCGTCAGCGCCGCGAGCATGACCCCCTGGGGATCCCGCAGGGCCAGGGTGGAGCGGGGTTTGAGCTGTTTCGCGAGCGCCTCCGGCAGGTCAAGGGTGATCGGAATGGGCCAGAGAGCCCCGTCCACGAGCCGCATGCGCGCGCAGACCGACTCGTAATCTGCCTGACCCATGAACCCCGTGAGCGGCGAGAAGCCGCCGCTTAGCAGCAGCTCGAGGTCGCAGATCTGGCGCGATGTCAGGTCCCACGAAGGCCAGTCGCGCGACGCTTCTTTCAACTCGCGCGCGCGGGCCTCGTCGGCGAGAAGCTGGATCAGCCCGCCGCCGTGTGGCTCGTTGAGACCGTCCGACATGCCCCCTCCTCCGATCAGAATACGTTGTCCGGAACCTCGTCGTCTTCGCAGACGATCAGGGAGACCTGGCTGACCCCCGGCACGGCCGTGAGCGCCCTGGAAAACTCGATCATATCGGTCGCGCGTTTCGGCCTCACGTAGAAGGTCAGCTCCATGGCCCGGCCCTCCTGCAGCGACCTCACGTTGACCAGGCTGTGGCTCTTGAGATGGCGCTCGAAGACGTCCTTGTGGGCCGCGGGGCTGTCGGCTTTCCCCCCGGGGACGACGAACCGGACAAGCGTCTCCTTCGTCGCGACCAGGCCGAACTTGAACCAGTGCAGGAACAGGATGCACAGGCCGATGAGCAGGACCCCGAGCGCGGTCTCGAGGTACAGCCCGACCCCGACCCCCATCCCCGCGGCGAGCGCGATGAAGATGAAAGCACCGTCCCGGGCGTCCTTGATCGGCGTGCGGAACCGGATGACCGCGAACGCGCCCAACAGCGTGAAAGCCCGCACCAGCTCGTTCGCGACGATGATCATGATGAGCGACACGGAGATGCAGACGTAGATGACCGTGTACAGGATGGGAATCGAGAAGTTGAAGCTCGTCATCACCTTCTTGTAGACGAAGGCGATGAACACTCCGAGCACCAGGCTGATCGGGATGGCGGTGAGGACGTTGATCCAGGTGACCGTCGAGGCGGTGAAGAGGTTAGAAATGGCGGACTCCTTTCGCGGACCCGGGGTTCACCCCGAGCGTGTGCGCCACACCGGTGCAGTACTTGGAGCAAGCCTGTGGCTTCAGCCGGAAAAGCGTGTTGAGCGACCGCATCCACCGCGGCACCGTGCGGGAGAACTTCACCTCCATGACCACCCAGTCCCCAATCGGGTATCCGACCCCGTCCTCTTCGTAGATTCCGTCCATCGAGGGGAACGGCTTCACGCGAAGGTGGCGATCCAGGGTGATCCTGCTGGTGGGATCGGTCGCGCCGGAATAGGCCTCGCGGTCGTAGGTCACGAGCATCACCGGAAGATAGGCCTTGCGGTAGAACTGGAAGAGGATCCTGTGCAGCGCCCGCCTCGTCCCCGCGTCCGACGCGAGCCGCCCGAACGCGGGAAGATCCCGGTTGCCCAGGGCCTCGAGATCCTCCTGCTCGAGCGCTACCCGGCTCTTGAAATAGTCCAGGCCTCGCTTCCTCTTGATCTCGAAGAAGAACGGCGCGCTGCCCGGGCCGTCGTAGGTCCTGATCCGGTACTTCGAACGGTCCTGCTGGCCGCCGCACTTGGCCTGGAAGCACTCGAACCCGGGGCTGTCGAAATAGATGCTCCTCACCGTGTAGGAACCTGACGGCGCCCGCCGGGAGTACTCGTCCTGCTCCAGCAGGGGGCGCAGGTACGCGACAGCCCGCCGTGCCGTTTCCGGCCGGAGGACGTACTTGAATTCATGCCGGACAGTCGCCCCGAGGCGCTCGTCTCGAACGGGATTCATTGCTGCAGGGCCCTCACCGGCCGGAAGCCTTGCACAGCAAGGCGCGACCCGTCAATACAACGCCGCGGGCGGCAGCCGCGCCTCTGGAAGAGTTAATGAAATCCACGTATTCTTTCGGCTTCGTCATGAACAACCCGGCGATGGAGGGCCACATGAAAGCACTTGTCGTGTTCTATTCGATGTACGGTCACATCTACAAAATGGCCGAGGCGGTCGCGGAGGGGGCGCGGGAAGTGCGGGGCGCCGTGGCCGAGTTGCGCCGCGTTCCCGAGACGCTTTCAGCGGCGGTGCTCGAGAAGATGGGCGCCGTCGAGGCGCAGAAGTCGTTCGCCCACGTTCCGGTCGCATCGGTGGATGAGCTGGCCGGGGTGGACGCGATCATCTTCGGGACGCCCACCCGGTTCGGAAACATGTGCGGGCAGATGCGGCAGTTTCTGGACGCCACCGGACAGCTCTGGCTCAAGGGGTCGCTGGTCGGGAAGGTGGGGAGTGTCTTCGCCAGCTCGGCCACGCAGCACGGCGGCCAGGAATCGACCATCCTGAGTTTCCACGTCACCCTGCTCCACCAGGGGATGATCGTCGTGGGCCTGCCGTACGCCTTCCAGGGTCAGATGCGCATCGACGAGATGACAGGCGGATCGCCCTATGGCGCCACCACCATCACCGGGGGGAAGGGGGAGCGGATGCCGAGCGAGAACGAGCTTCTGGGGGCCCGCTTCCAGGGACGCCACGTGGCCCAGATCGCCGCGCGGCTCCATCGGGAGGGGTAGGCTGTCGTCCCGGCGGGACTAGTCCTGCTTCTTGGCGGCGTCCTTCATCTGATCGATGTACTTGTCGGCGTTCTGGCCCATCTGTTTCAGGTTGGGCAGGTTCCCCGAGCGGATCGCGTCCCCGGCCTCTTTCTGCCCATGATCATCGACCTGCCCCGGGGTTCCCGGCTGCAGGGCTTGGGCCGCCGTCGGCATGACCGCCTTCCAAGCCTTGGTCGCCAGGAACAGCACGATCATCAGGACGACCGCCATCATGACGAATCCGAAACCGCCGCCCGGCTTCTTCATTTGGCGAATCTAGGGCGCCTGGCCATGGGGATCAAGCCGGCTCAGCGGGATTCGTTCCACCAGGCCCGCCAGGCGGCCGGGTCCGTGCCGTGCGACACGCCCGTGATGTCCCGAAGCGCGTGGAAGACGTAATCGCGGGTCGTCCCGTCGAGGCCCGGCTCGTCCATCCAGTTCAGGAGCACGGGGACCGCCCTCATCCGCTGGGCCGTCTCGAACATGCCGCTCTGCGCCAGGCTGCAGGCGGCTCGCTCGCGGACGGCCGGCGACGGGTCGTCGTGGAAGATCACGAGAAGCGGCTCGATGAGATCGTCGGTGGCGACCAGGGCGAGCCCCTCCACCGCCCAGAAGCGCGCCTGTTCGTCGGGATCGCGCAGGTACGGCAGGAGCGTGTCCTTGACGCGCTCCGTCTCGACCCCGCGGCTGCCGAGAAGACCGAGGACCCAGAGGGCCGTCGGGATTTCCTCGCGCACATTCCTGGCCCTGTCGATATAGGTGTCGACGGCCTCCGCGGTCTTCGGAACGTTCCAGGCCGCGAGGTAGATCTCGATTGCCGCCGCCCGGACCCTCAAGTCGTTCGAGTCCATCGCGGACCGCAGCATCCCCGACAGCTCGTCCGTGTACTGGACATTCCCCGCCCATGCCTCGACATGACTTTCGATCTGCTCGATGGCGCCCTGGTAGTGGTTGGCCGCGCGCGGCAGCAGCCGCAGGACCTGCTCCTGCGGCGACAGGCCCGGGACCTCCCCGGCCTCGTGGTCCGAGAAGACGGCGGGCGAGGCGGGCAGCGGCTCGCCCCGAAGGCCCACGATGCGAGCGATCTCCTCCCAGGCCGCGCGCGCCGTCCCCGGCGACAGGACGACGAGTACCGTCAGCGACAGCGCGAATCCAACCAGCACGGTCCGCGGCTTCGGCGACCAGCGCGGCGCGACCGGATCCATCGGCTCCATGCGGACCTCCCGGCCGAACACCGTGATGCGACTTTCACGGCCCCCGGCCCGCCCATCAATATTGTCCGGGCATCGGGAAAACGCCAGCGGATCCGTCCCCCCAACACCCGCATAGGTGGTATGATGCGCAACCGAGCATGGACACGTCGCATCCGAGAGTCCTCCTGACCAGCATCTGCCGCCCCCTCGGCGAGAAGCATGGCGACGGCCCAAGCGTGGGGTACGAGCTGCTGTTCGGCCAGGTGACGCGAGCGCAGGGGCTCTTCAGCCCGCGCGCCAATCACATCCACTACTCGCTCGAGTACGTGGCCGAGAATCTCGAGGCGCCGACGACGGTGCTGCAGTACCCGACCCGCGCCGAGCTCATCCGCGAACTGAGACGGGGCTACGACTACGTCGGCGTGTCGTTTATCCTGGCCACGTTCCACCGCATGAAAGAGGTCGTCGCGCTCATCCGAGAGCATGCCCCGGCGTCGAAAATCGTGCTGGGAGGATACGGGACCGTTCTTTCGGACGATGTCCTCGGGCCGTTCGCCGACCACATCTGCCGGGAGGAGGGGGTCGGCTTCATGCGGCGCCTCCTGGGCGAGCCCGCGATCCCGATGCCCTACGGGCACCCGCTGGTCGTCAGCCACCTCAGCGTCTTCGGCAGGGAGGTGTCGCGGACCGGCATGGTCTTCGCCGGCCTCGGCTGCCCCAACGGATGCGATTTCTGCTGCACTTCCTATTTCTTCAAACGCAAACATGTCCGTCTGCTGCCGACGGGGCGTGACATCTACCGCGTGATCGAGCGGTACCTCGAGATCGAGCCCGGGATGTCCATCGTCATCCTCGACGAGGATTTCCTGCTCAACCGGAAGCGCGCGATGGAGTTCCGGGACTGCGTCCAGGAAGGGGGGCGCCCGCTGTCGATCTTCGTGTTCGCCAGCGTGCGCGCCATCAGCCAGTACACGGTGCAGGAGATCCTCGAGATGGGGATCGACGGCTTCTGGATCGGCTACGAGGGGACCCGGGCCGGCTTCGCCAAGCAGTCGGGACGCCCCGTGGAGGGGCTGTTCAAGGAACTCCGCGAGAGCGGCGTCGGCATCCTGGCTTCGATGATCGTCGGTCTTCCCTACCAGACGCCGGAGATCATCGAAGAAGAGTTGTCGGGGCTCCTGGCCCTCAAGCCGGACCTGTCGCAGTTCCTGATCTACGGGCCGACCCCCGGGACCCCCTTCTTCGATCGGATCATGAAGGAGGGGCTGCTGCACCGCGAGCTGGCGGAGGACCCGGAGCTGTACTACCGCAAGTGCACGGGGTTCGCGGCGATGGTGGGGCACCCGAAGATGCGACCCGGGGAGATCGAGGCGGCGCAGGACCGCTGCTTCGAGGAGGATTTCCGGCGGCTCGGGCCCTCCATCTACCGATCCATCGAGACCTGGCTCAACGGATACATCAGGCTGAAGGATTCCCCGAATCCGATTCTGCGCCGGAAGGCCCTGCGTTTCGCCACCGGGATCCGCCGGACCTATCCCGCCTTTCTCGCGGGGAGGATCCTCGGGCCGGGCCCCGGGGCGCGCGCCCTGATCGCCGATCTCGAAAGACGTGTCCACCTCACGCTGGGGCGGCCCACCTGGGGCGAGCGGCTCCAGTCGATCGCGGCCTTGGGACTGGCGGCCTGGACGGGACTCGCTCTCCGGCTCGGCTTCGAGAAGCACCCGCGGATGATCCGGCACACCTTCAGGATGCCGACGGAGTCGCGTCCCGCGCGCCCCTGGCACCGCCTGGGGAAAACCGCCCCCGCGACCCACGTTGTGGATGTCGAGTTGCGATCCGAATCGACCGTCTGGGTCCGGGTCAAAGGACAACTGGCCAACACCGGGGCCGAGAAGCTCGTCGCGGGCCTGCGCGAGGCCCTCAGGCGGACCGAGGACCGGCTGGTCCTGGACCTTCGTGCCCTGCTAGCGTCCGAGCCGAAGGTCATGGAGAGAATCGCGGCCGGCCTCTCGGCCTACCGCGACCGCGTCCGGGTCGCCATCCCGGTGAGCGGCGAGACGGCCTCCCTGTCCGCCATCTTCTCTCTCTACAAATAGCGCTTCGCGCGGAGCGGCTGGTTCAGAAGTACCGGGCCAGGGCGAAGGATCTATCCTGACCGACCTCCCTCGTCAGAATGAGGAATCCCGCGGCGACCAGCCGGCCGTCCGGCTGCAGCGCCAGGGCCTGGGCCCCGGCGGCGAACTGCACGAGCTGGCTGGGCTTCTTGAACGGAGAGAAACCGGTCGTTGTCCTGCCGCTCTTGCCGAATTTGGGGTCGAGCTTGCCCTTGGGGGTGAATCGGGCGAGGGCGAAGGATCGTTCCGTGTGGCCCGGTTTGTAGGTAGACCCGGCGGCCACGATGTTGCCGTCGGGTTGCAGGAGCAGGGCGCCCGGGGAGTCCTCGCCGTCGTCGAAGTCGGTCTCGACACTGCCGTGATTCCCGAAAAACGGATCGACGCTGCCGTCGGGGTTGAACCGGGTTAGGAGGAAATCGGACTTCTTGTGCTGGATGGCCCCGAGGACCACGAATCGGCCGTCGGCCTGCAGGACGACCCCGTCGCCCGGCCCCTCGAAATCGGTGACGACGATGCCGTCCATCCCGAACGCCGCGTCGAGGCTGCCGTCCGGAGTGAAGCCGACGAGCGCGAACCGGCCGCCGAATGTGGCCGCCGCGAGGCACCCTCCGCCCGGCCCCACAAAGAGGGCGGTCGCGCCACCCGCCGCGGCAAGGGTGACGACACCTCCCGTCCCAAAGTTCGGGTCGAGGCTGCCGTCGGGCTCATAGCGGGCCAGCGCCAGACTCCCGCCCGCCCCTCCAGCCGCCACGATCCGCCCGTCCGGCTGCAGCAGGAGTGCGGCGGCGCTGTCGTCGGCGCCCGAAAGGTCCATCCGGACGCTGCCGACATTTCCGAATCCTAGATCCGGGCTGCCGTCCGGGTTGAAACGGGAAAGGGAGAAGTCGACCGTCCTCAGGCCACGGCTTCCGCCCCGTACAGACCCGGCGGTCAGGATCCTGCCGTCAGGTTGCACGAGAAGAGCGTTGAGCTGGCTGAAGGTGGGTTCAGGGGCGCCGGGCGCAGCAGGCGATACGAGTCCGCCCAGGCCGAACCCGGCATCCAGGGTCCCATCGGCATTGTAGCGGGCCAGGTCGATCAGACCGGAGCCCGATCCTCCCGCCACGATCTTCCCGTCCGGCTGCAGCGCGACGGCGGCCACCTCGGCGTCCTGCCTCAGGGTCGGCGGAACGTTCGAGGGGAAGGTGGTCGAGACCAGCCCCCCCTGCCCGAACCCGTCGTCGAGAATCCCCTGCCGCGGCGCTTTCCCGGCGAGGGTCACCCCTCCCCTGCCACCCACCTCGTCGAGCGCCCCCTGCGCCCCGGCTGCGGGCAACATCATGATCAAGACTGCCGCGATCACGACGAGCCGCGTCATTTCAACGGCCGTACGTACGTCCACACGCGATTGGTTTTTCATACCGAGTCCCTCCCGACTCGAAGTGACATGAAGCGGCGGACCCTGCCAATGTCCCTGGAAGCCCTGGTTCCTGACATACCTGTACGACCGGCCGGACCTGCCGTCAAGCGGAATGCGGCCCAGGCCCGGGCCGGACGACCGGCCGGTCAGCGAGCGGTCTTCAGGGTCCTCAGCGCGGGCCCGGGCTGGGGGCGACGGTCTGCTTCGGCCCGATGATCGGGCCGTCCCCCACCACCACGTAGCCGGGAGGGGCCGTTCCGTGGCTCATGCAGTAGGCCCTGGCGGACGAGGCCTGCGCCAGGACGGAGTCGATGTCCGCCTTCGACTGGCTGTGGGGAACGACGACCGTGACGCAATCGAACCCCTGCGTGCCCGAGCCGTTCCTTGCAGTGCCGATGACCAGGTAGACCCTGCCGTCGGCGTCCCCTTTTCGCTCGGACCTCAGGAGGAGCGTCCCGAGGGCGATCTGCTTGGCGTCGGGAGAGAAATTGCCGTCCCCGGTCTCCGTCTCGTCGTCCTCGTCGGCGAAAACCGAAACCCCCACCGGCGTGTTGAGGGCGCAGGGGTCGGTGGCCGAGCCGGCAAGCCCCACATTGATCAGGTTGTGATTGGGCGGCCAGAGCAGCGTGTTGTTCGCCCTCAGGTTCACCGTCGGGGGTGTCGACTGCTCGACGGTCACGCGGAACGAGCAGGACTCGCCTCCGGCCGCGGTGCAGACCACGGTTGTCGTTCCGGCGGGGAAGGTGGCCCCCGAGGCATCGGTGCAGGTGACCGTGCCGCAACAGGGCCCTGCCACGGGAGGAGGGTAGGTCACGGAGGCGCTGCAGCGTCCCGGTTCGGCCGGCACGGAGACGTCCCCCGGGCAGCTGAGGGCGCAGTCCCCACCGGAGACATCGAGCGTCGTGACGAAGAGATCCCAGTCGTCGATCGAGCCGCGGTTCCCGGCCGCGTCGACCGAGACGGTCAGGGTCCAGATGCCATTCGGGTCCTCGCCGTTGAACGCCGCCATGGCCTCTTCCGGGACGAGCGCCGGCGCAGGCCTGTTCCTCAGGAAGACGCGGTCGGTCACGAGGCCGGGGTCGTCAGGGTAGGGAACCTGGCCCGCGGGGTCGGCCTTGTCGAACCAGTCCGTGTCGTTGAAGCCGTCGTTGACGGAATC
>JANMQK010000221.1:0-9551 GCA_031370485.1 Acidobacteriota bacterium
GCCTCGCAGGCGCGCCTCCGTTACCCCACACAGACGCTTCAGCTGCCCTTACTGCTCACCTAATAGATGCACCCCCTCCAATACATCGACAGAGCCTTAAGGAACTTCACTCACTCATTTTCTCCCTGCTCGCCAAGGACCCATCTCGTCGTCCCTCGTCCCTTTCGGAGATCGTGCGATTTGTAAATATGCATTCTCCGTCTGGACCATTTCGTCTTGATACCGCTGACACCTGGGCCGCGAGGACTGGCTCGGCCCGAATGATCCAGCGGGACAACACGCAGAACGATCTTCAGTCCCTTCTTGCCCCAACTCCCACGACTGACCACCATCTTAAGGGAAACGTGATCTTGCTCTATGCACAGAGCGGCACTGGAAAGACTCGCGTCCTGCAGGGTCTGGCTCTTAGAGCGAAGCTGAACCAGGCTCGCGTGCTAATGCTAGACCTTCATCACAAGCATGCTTCGCTCAAAAGTGCACAGGATGCCATTACTTCTGCGCTCATGGACCGCTATCACATGCCAACGGTAATATGTTTTGACAACTTGCCCCACTTCGGAAAAGAGTTACTGGCCTGCCTAGAATTGATCCATTCGCGTGCCTCTGTTCCCTACGCTGTCATTCTCTCACTCGATCGAGTTCGCACAGATCAGTTCACTCTTACATCAATCGAATCGGCCCTATCTGCTAATGCACGCTTGACACCGTACACGCTGTCGCCGTTCGACATCTCACATATTCGCGCACTGATCGAAGAGATATTCGACGTAGACTCAATTCACCCGCGCATCGTGTCGTTTGTTCATGAAGAAAGTGGCGGGAACCCTGGTCTCGCGTGTGATCTCCTCGCTTCGCTAGTGGATCGCGGACAAATTGTCCTACACTCCGCATCCCTAGAGCCCACCGAAGCATTTGAGAAGGTGCATCGACCCTCTGCAATGTTTCCTCGGGTGGCCCGACTGCTGCGCGGGCTCCGGTCGATAGACAGGTCGCTTATCTTGACTTTATCGGCTGCTGACGAGTTTCTCTCCTCAGGAGACCTTGCTGACATCTTGCGTAGAGGCCGCTCAAGTATCGAGATTGAATGCGAACAACTTGTAGACCAGGGTTTCGCGATCTGTCACCGTGATCACAGAGGCCACAGCTATCGCATAGCTGGACGAATGCTCGCATCGGGGATTATTGAGACCTGCAGCAGCTCTTCGGTCAATTCGGTCCATGCGACATTAGGACAGTGGTATGTTTCTCATCCTGAGAGACATGGAGCTGCCGCGAAGGCTGCAGTTCATTTTTCTGCAGCTACCGATCACACGAATGCCTTTCGATACAGTCTGGCAGCCGCGGATACAGCTGCTCATGATTCCGACCACGTCACAGCCATACAGTTCTACAAATTGGCGTTGCAGCACATGCCCCCCACACGCTTTCTTCGGGCAACTGCGCTCCTTGGCCATGCGAGGAGCTTGGTCCGCATTGGTCAGGTTGACGAAGCTTGGCGCATTCTTGAACCTGCGGTTCAACTAAGTGACGGTCATCCGAAAATTGCGGTTGACCTACGTCTGGCTCTCTCGGAATGCGCTTCACTCATGGGACGCTTCGCACAACAAGCACGGGAGGCCCGGAAAGCTCGCTCCATCGCCACACGGCATGGCCTTCTAAGAGAGAGTCTCCATGCCATGCAGGAGCTTGGGGCCTCTCTATGTTGGATTGGAAAATACTCTCATGGACGACGACTGCTTTTCCGTTCGTCACATCGAGCCGCACGCGCGGGGTCCAAGGATTTGGCGGCCTCCGCATATAAGGCTGTCGCTGCAACTGACTGGATGTTTGGCCGCTACGGCTCGGCTCTTAAGTACGAAAAACGACGATATATGCATGCTCGTAATCTGAACGATGTCGTTGCTATCGCTGAGTGTCGTAACAACATCGCTGTGCTTCTTTTAGATCTTGGTATGTATAGTAAGTCTAAGCGATACCAAGAGGAAATACAGGATACTACTTCTTCTCTGTCCGCCGGTTCAATGAAATGCGGTAGCATGATAAATCTTGGGGAGGTGTATCGCTGCCAGGGGCGTTGGCGACTCGCAGTTCATTTTAACCAGTTAGCCCTAAAGACATCCGCGGATTCGGGCAGAGAACCAGTACGGCTAATGGTCAGGATGAATCTCGCCCAATTGTTCACTCGGTCGGGTCACCATGGAGAAGCGGTTCGGTCGTTAAAGGGTCTCCTCAGTGAGCCGATATCTCTTGAATCAGTCAGGTCCCATCATGTGTCCTATTTAGCCTGGGGTTCCACGCTGACCGGAGTCGGTCGTTTCGAAGCAGCCCAGCGTTTGCTTGTGCATGCTTGCATACACGCAGAGGGAGCTCACCTGTGGCATGCCATGCTGGAGTTGAAGACCCTAAAGGCCCTCGCGCTCTACGGGGCCGGCAAATTCGAGATCGCCAGGCAGGAGTTAAACGAGGCCATCTCCAAGTACGAAAGCCGGTCCCCCTTTGACGTCAAGATGACCGCTCGCCTGGCGGAGGCGCAGATCGAGCACGCTCTGGGAGGGTCGTTCGAAGCGACCGAGGCGGCTGTTCAGCCCATCCTCCAGACGGCACGCAAGAAGCGGATGACATGGCATCTCGCCTGGGCGTTGCTGCTCCGTGCGGAAGCGCTTCTTGGTGTGCAACGGGGGGCCGAGGGCGAGGCGGGGCTGATGGAGGCGCTGCGAATCGCCCGCAAGAACGCAGACCGGACGCACTACTGGAAGGCGTACTACCTGCTCGGACGGGTGAATGAGCAGCAGTTGCGCTATGAACGGGCGCTGGTGTGCTATCGCGCGGCGGCCCTGACGATTCACGAACTGGCGATGAACATCGACGATGCCCGGTACAAGACTTCGTTTCTCGCCCAGAGGCAGACGCGGGATGCCGTCGAGCGATATGAGCGGTTGCGGGCCGAGGTCGGGACGAAGGCGCGGCATGACCTGGCGGGGTTGAACCGCAGCTAGATGGTGTCGCGGAAGATGATCGCGTCGTTGAGCGTCATCGGCCAGCAACTGACATCGATCCTAGATCTCGACGGCCTGCTGCCCAGCGTTCTGGACCTCGCCATCGAGAACGTCCGCGCCGAGCGGGGCATTCTCTTTCTCCGCGATGAGACGACCTCCGAGATGATTCCGGCGCTCGCCCGGGGGATGGACCGGGAGCGCCTCGAGGAAGTGGCATCGTTCAGCCGATCGGTTGTGAACCAGGTCGCCCTGGGCAAGACCGTTCTCAACGTGGACGTCGGCAAGGACCCCGTTCTTTCGGCCCAGGAGAGCGTGATCCTCCATGAGATCAAATCGATCCTCTGCGTTCCGATGAGATCGCGCGGCACCATCATCGGCGTGATCTACCTCGACACGCGCAGGGCCCGGCAGCTGTTCACCGCCAAGGAACGAGCCTTCGTTGAATCGTTCGCCAGCCAGGCAGGGGTCGCTATCGAGAACGCGCGGCTTTTCGGACGCATGAACGGCGAAAACGAACGCCTACGCCGCGAGGTCGAAGGGCGGGGCCGGTTCGAGAGCCTCATCGGGACAAGCCCCGCCATGCAGCGGCTGACCGAGACCATCGGCAGCATCCTCGACAGCGAGTGCAACATCCTGATCTGCGGGGAGAGCGGGACAGGCAAGGAGCTCGTGGCGCGCGCCATCCACTTCAATGGTCCGCGGCGCGACAAGAAGCTCATGGCGATTGATTGCGGGGCACTACCGGAGAGCCTTCTCGAGGCCGAGCTCTTCGGATGCGCCCGGGGCGCATTCACCGGGGCTGATCGCGATCGGGCAGGGCTGATCGAGCAAGCGACAGGCGGTAGCCTGTTCCTCGACGAGATCACGAACACGAGTCTGGCCCTCCAGGCGCGGCTGTTGCGGGTGCTGCAGGAGCGCGAGGTGCGCCGCCTTGGCGAGACTACTTCCCGCCACGTCGACGTTCGCATCCTCGCCGCCACCAACGCCGATATCAAGCAGCTGATGACCGAGGGACGCTTCCGGCAGGACCTTTACTACCGGCTGAACGTTGTCAGGATTGACGTCCCACCGTTGCACGATCGCCGTGCGGACATCCCCCTCCTCGCCGCTCATTTTCTTCAGGCGCACGCGAAAGCCGGACGACCTGCGCGCCAGATGGGACCGGGCGTCGCCGACCTGCTGCAGAGGTACGACTGGCCCGGTAACGTGCGTGAGCTTCAAAACGTGATCGAACGGTTGGTCCTGCTCGCGCCGCGCGCGGTGATCACTATCAGCGACCTTCCGGAGGGGATCCGCCCGCCGGGTATCTCCCTCTTCCCTCAGGCGGGCGCCGAGGACGGATTGGGCGGTGACGGAGCAGGCAAGTCCAAGATGGAACGGGGTGACCACCGTCACAAAACCGGCGAGCAGATGATGATCGAGGAGGCGCTCTACCGCTTCGGGGGCGACAAGGCGAAAGCGGCCCGCTTCATTGGATGGAACCGGCAGAAAATGTACCGGCGGATCAAGGCCTTCGGAATTCCGGCCGACTACGGGAAGGCCGCGTGATCGGGCCGGGTCGCCTCTAGTATCAGCGCTTCCACCTTGTCCCACACGCGCGGGTCTTCGTTCATCTTCGAGTGCGCCACGCGCAGCACCTTCTTGTACCAGGGGACTGCTGACAGATCGATCGTCCTGTCCGTGTACTCGAAGTGAAGATTGCCCAGGATGCGGGTCTTTCCCGGGTCCTCGGCCCGGATGACTGGCTCTCCCCTGACCAGCTTTCCCTCGGTCTGGTAGAGGTTGGCCGCGGTGTGGACGTTCGGAGGGATCCGGTCGTCGTTTCTTCCGACGCTGTCCACCTGCACCGTCAGCAGCACGGGAACCTGCATCTCCCGCAGGCTCCGCGCGACCCGGATCGCCGACGCCCCTCCAAAGCTCATGCCGTAGAGAACAAGCCGGACGGAGCGGCGCTCCTGCTCGCTCAGCCGGCCGTCCCGGTCGCGGTCGAACGCATTACGGATCAATTCCAGCGCCAGCGTCCGCTTGTTGCTCTGGACGGTTTCGACGTGAAGTCCGGGAATCTTCCGGGCCCGCAGACGAAGGGCGACTTTCCTGACTCCCTGGGTTTCGTTGTCCCAGGGTTCCAGGCCACCCAGAAAGCCGACCACGAGGCAACCGCCCTGCGGAAGGGGGGTGGGCGTAATGAAGTCTCCGTACCCCTGGTGGAGAAAAACACAGCCCGAGGTGGCGCCGAGCGCCGCGAGCGCCAGCAGTGAGATGGACGCCGGTCGCCCGATGGTCATGACGCCGCCACCTTCCCGCCCCGCTCGAGAAAGTCCCTGAGGTTTGGCGGCTTGTAGGGCGGCTCGATCGTCTCTTTCATTCTCGCGATGGCGCTTGAATGGGCGGTCTCGTTCCCGGCCGGCGAAACTCCCATCGGCCTCACGTAGTCGGGCATGAACCGGTAGGCAAGGGTCTTCGAATCGCGCAGATCGCCGGCGGCATTCGGCCGGATGTTTGTGCTGATGAAGTCACCGTCCAAGGCGAGACCCGTCTCCTCCGCCTTCCTGACCATCCAGAGAAACGCCAGGTCCGACACCCCGGAGTCTTCGAAGCCACCGCCGACGTTCGAATGCACTCCGGCGAACCACCCTGCTCCAGGCGTTGACCCGCGGCATGCTCCTGTTGCTCCCAGAGGGTGGGACGGAAGAACCAACGGCGTTCGTCGATGGCCAGCGCCTGAAACGCGTAGGCCACGCTGCTGCTTAGCTGCACGTCGTGGAATTTCATCCGCCGGTTGAGAAAGCGCAGCGCGCCGAACGGGATCCCCAGGGCGCCGACCATGTCCGAGACGCCGATGAACTGCACGCGGATGTCGCGGGAGTGCATTTTCCTGAAAATTTGCGCCTCGATGCCCCGCGGGCGAAAATCGCTGTCTCTCCGGCGATAGAGCGCATAGGCCTCCTTTCATCGCGCCGGCCCGTTCAGGTTTCCTGGCCCGAAGTCACGGACAGGCGGGCGACGACCTCGGGACCCCATGGCTGTCGGTTCCCCACGATGTTGTTCCACAGGCGTTCCTGGCGCGCACGAAATAGTAAACCCCCGTGTTCACGGGCAACGCTCCCTCGTCGGTGGTTGTCGACGTGGTGAGGCCGCATGCGAGGGCCGCAGAGGCGCCCGTGCCGGCGGCCCTCAGGCCGGCCAGGTCGCCGGTGGCGACATCGTACGCCGTACCCTGCCCGGCGGATCCCGTCTGGCTCGGCCAGGCAAGCGCCGCTCCGTCCACTCCCGCCGGCTCGATGAGAAGCGGGGTCACTAGCACAGGGGGCGCGAATGTTCCGGGGTCGGCCAGCGCGCAATCATGATTATTGTCAACACCATCCCCGTCGCCATCCGCGACGGGCAGTTGATTGAGATCGTAGGAGTAGATTGAGCGGCCATGAGTGCCTGCGAACAGGGTGCGGCCCGGCGCGTGGAGCGCCAGATCCATCACCACCAGGTAGGGCATGCCCGAGCCGAGGAATGACCACGTCACTCCGCCGTCGTCGCTCATGTGGGCTCCCAGGTCGCTCCCCGCGAAGAGCCGGCCCCGCCAGGCCGGATCGGGGACGATCGTGTTGACGGGGACCTGGGGCAGAGTGCCGCCCAGGTCCATCCAGGTCGCACCGAGGTCACGGGTTACCCGCACGTACGGCAGCCTGTCTCCCTGCCGGAACCCGGTCACCGTCAGGTAGGCGGCGCTCGCCTCGAATGGGTCGCAGGCGATGTCGGTGACCCAGTAGGCGGTCCCCGGTGGATTCACCTGTGTCCAGCTGGTCCCGGCGTTGTCCGTGACCCAGACGTTCCCGTCGTCGGTGCCCGCCCACAGGATCCGGGTGTCCACCGGCGACACGCTCACCACGGTGACGGTGCCTCGGATCAGGTCCTGCAGGTGGTCGAACCGGTTGCGCCAGTCAGGGTCCCCCGACACGTCGGGCCCCGGGCCCGGCCCGCCGGTCAGGTCCGGACTGATGGAGATCCAGGACAACGCACGGTCGGTCGACCGGTAGACCCGCTGGGCTCCGGTGTAGAGGATGCTCGGCACCACCGGATCCATCGTCAGGGGGCTGTTCCAGTTGGCCCGCTCAGTGCCCGGAATCCCGGTCGTCGCAATCGTGAAGCCACTGCCTCCGTTGGTCGATCGGAAGATGCTGCCGTACTGGTACTCGGCGTAGACATAGTTGGAGTTGGTGTAATCCACCACGCACTGGAAGCCGTCGCTGTCCAGCACTCCCTGCCAGTTCGAGACGCCGCCCGTGGTCGTGCGCAGGACCCCGTTGTCCTGGGAGCCCGCGAAACGCCTGTTCGGCTGCAGGCGGTCGATCCCCAGGCCGTAAATCTGTGTGATCGGCAATGTCACGGCATGGAACCACGATGAGCCGCCGTTCTTGCTGCGGTAGAAACCGGCGTCATTGCCCGCGATGAGACGTGTGCCCGTGATAATCAGGTCGTGCCAGTCCGGGTGCTCAGACGAGGCGACCCGCGTGAAGCTCGTGCCGCCGTTGGTGGATCGGAACAGCCCCGAATCGAGAACATAGATCGTGCTGGCGTTGGCCGGGTCGACGCGGATGTTGCCGAAGTAGTAGCTGAACCCGTTCAGGCTGAGCATGTTGTTGGCCAGGGTCCACGTGTCGCCGGCGTTTATCGACTTGTAGATCCCGAGCAGAAGCCCCTGGCCGTCGATGACGAGAGCGTAGACGGTGCTCGGATTCGAAGGAGCGATCGCGATGCCGATCCGCCCGACTTGCGACCCCGACGGCAGGCCTCCCGCTAACCGGGTCCAGCTGTTGCCCCCGTCCTCAGAGCGGTAGATGGCGCTCGCGGTCCCCCCGATGTACCAGGTCACTCCGAGGCTCTGTCTCTGCCAGATCGCGGCGTAAATGCGGCTGGTGTTCACCGGGTCGATGGCGATGTCGATGCCCCCCGCGTCGTCGGCGACATACAGCACCTTGTCCCACGTGGAGCCACCGTCGGTCGAGCGATAGATGCCCCGGTTCGCGTCCCGGCTGAACCAGTCCCCCCCGGCCGCCACGAAGACCCGCTGCGGGTTCGCGGGATCGATCGCGATCCGCCCAATGCGCCGCACCTCGGAGAGGCCAAGGTTCACCCAGGTCGCCCCGCCGTCCGTGGTCTTGAACACCCCCTCGCCGTCGTAGGAGAAACCGCCGCCATTGTCCTCACCGGTCCCGACGTACACGATGCTCGAACTGGCGGGATGCGCGGCGATCGAGCCGATCGAGAGCGCCGTCTGCCCGTCGAAGACAGGATTCCAATTCGTCCCCTCGTTGGTGGAGACGAACACCCCGCCGTCGGCGCTCCCCAGCCAGAGACGGGTGGAATTGTTCGGATCGACGGCGAGGGCGGTGACCCTCCCCCCGATGTTGACCGGCCCGACGTTGGTCCAGGCGCCGGCCGTCCGGGTCAGGTATCCCCGGGCGCGCAGATCGTCGAGCGCCCGGGCGCGCACTGCGGGGGGGATGGCCGCCTGCCCGCTCTGGCGCTGGTCGGTAAACCAGCCGACCGGCAGCCTTCTCATTTCGGACGTGGCCTTGCGGCTCTCTCCGGCCTCGACCTCGTCGCGCGGAACCCTGCCCGACCCGGCGCAGCCGGCGACCCATACCAGTGCCGCAACGCAGATGGCGAGAGATATCCCCACGCGATGATTCATGGCGGTCAGCATGACATTCGATGTCGGGGAGAACGAGCCAGACACCGGCTCGGGGACGATCGAAACGTTGCCTGGCGCGGCCCGTCAGGGACCGGGTGCGGCCGCGGGGGTGGCTGCCCCCTGGCCCTTCGCCTTTGCGAGCTCCTCGTCCACCAGTTTCTTGAAGGCTTCGTAAGGCTGCGCGCCCGAAAGGAACCGGCCGTTGATGAACGACGCCGGCGTACCGCCCGCGCCCACCCGCATCGCTTCGGCGGTCATCTCGTCGATGGACGCTTTGTAGGCGTTGCCGTCCAGGTCCTTGGTGAACTTGTCGAGGTCGAGCCCGATCGCCTTGGCGTCGTCCAGAATTTTTTCCCGCGTCAGTGATCGGTTCGGTGCCATCATCTTCGCGTGCATTTCCTCGAACTTGCCCTGCGCGTTGGCCGCCATCGCGGCCTCCGCGGCGATCATCGCCTGGGAGTGCATCGGCAACGGATGCTGCTTGTAGGCGATCCGGACGTCGTCAGGGTAGGCCTTGAGGAGCTGATCGAGGGTCGGACCGACCCTCACGCAGAACGGTCATTGGTAGTCCATGTAGTGGAGAATCGTGACCTTGGCGGTTTTCGCCCCGACCACGGGCGCCTTCCCGAGGGGGATATCGTAGACCTTGTTCGGATCGGGGCCCGCCTCGGCGGCGGCCTGTGGCGGCATCGCGTCGCGGACGCTCTTCCCGACGGTGAATGCCGGACGGTTCTTGTCCTTCGCCCACTTCAGCTCCTCGTCCACCATCCCCTTGAAGAAGTCGAGCGCCTTCGCGCCGCTCACGTAGCGGCCGTTCACGAAGGCCGCGGGGGTCCCGGAGGCCCCGATATCCATGGCCTCCTTGG
>JANMQK010000095.1:0-1794 GCA_031370485.1 Acidobacteriota bacterium
TCCTTCCATGTTTGTCGCCCGGAGGGGCGGGACCTGATCTAGCCTATTCATCGGTCGGGGGGCGGCGGGGCATGGCCGGGAAGCGAAATGAGCCGGAAGTCGAATTCGTCCAGCGCTTTCTGGCGGGGGATGCCGGCACCATCGAGGTCGTCAGGGACACGATCGAGCGGATCGTGGGCCATGCCGGGTACGCCATACCGGCGGCCGACCGCTCCGACATCGCGCAGGAAGTGATGCTCGATGCCTTCCGCAGCCTGGCGCGGCCCGGGTTCGCCCTCAGGAAGCCGATCGAGGCTCTCCTTCGCACCCTCGCCCACCGGCGATGCATCGACTGGCTGCGACGCCGCCGCGCCGCCGGGCCCATAAGCAAGGAGACTTCCGACGCGGCGCCAGGGCCGGACGGGGTCCTTCTTGAAAACGAACGACAGCGACTTGCGACATGGATCATGGAGAACTTGAGCTCTCCGTGCCGCGAGCTGATCGCCCTGCACGTCGAGCAGGGTCTTCCCTATTCGGACATCGCGGCGCGCACCGGCCGCAGCGAAGGCGCCCTCCGTGTCGAGATGTGCAAATGCCTGAAAGACGCTCGACGGCTTCTCGACGAGATCCGCGCGCAGCGGTCCCCGGGCCAGAGACGCAGGATGGATCCCCGATGAGTCACGACGCGGCGGTCCTGCTCTTGACGAACTACCTGGCCGGCCGCCTGACGGGGGCGGAGCGGGAAGCCGTGCGGGCCCACGTCGAGTCCTGCGGGGAGTGCCGGGGGCTGGCGGAGGTCCACCAGGTGCTGTCGCGAGCCCCGCTTCGCAAGGACGGCCACCCGGCGGCATCCTGGATCGTCGGCTTCGCGCTGCACTACGAAGGGCTGACGCCCGATGAGGGTCAGGAGATCGACGCCCACGTCCGCGAATGCCGCCAGTGCTCGGAGGAGGTCGATCGGGTGCGGGCCGTCGAAGCGACGGCCGGGCGCCGGCCGGCCGCGGGATGGCGCGGCAGCTCGCGGCTGGCGCTGGCGGCGGCATTCCTGATAGTGGCCACTCTCGCCTACGAGATCGGGGCGCGCCGCGCGCCCACAACCGAACAGCCGCGGCCGACGCCAGGACCTGTCGTAGCAAGCGGCCTTCTCCGAATCCAGCCGCTTCCGGCACCGCGGCGGGGTGTCGAAACGACACGCCGGACACTCACGCTCCTGCCGGGAGAGACAAGCCTCTTCGTGTCGCTCGATCTCCCCGAGCTGCCTGCCACGGAAGAAGGTTCCGCTTTTAGGTTTGATCTGATCGCGCCTTCGGGAGACGTTGCCTGGTCGCTCGAGATCTCCGGGACCGACCTTGTACAGCGCGCCGCCTGGCCTCCCGGGGTCGTGCTCGCCGTCCCGACCAAGGGGATTTCGGACGGGCTCTATACGATGAGGCTGCGCGGCAGCGAACCCGGCGCTCCCGTCCTTCTCGAGATCCCGTTCCTGGTCGAGATGTACACCGCCCGGTGAGATCGATGACGCACGGACGAAGCCTCATCCCGACTGTCCTCGGCATCCTCGCGGCGGGTCTCTGTTTCGCCATGTCCGCCGGCGATGGCGCTGGTCCGATGACTCCTCAATCCTTCAAGGCCCGCCTGGAGACGATGAGAACCAAGCTCCGCACGCCGCAGCCGTGCCAGGTGGAGGCACGCGCGTTCCTGGACGCCACCCGCGCCGCATTCGGCGACGAATCCGGCGAAACCGGCGAAGCGCTGATGCTGCTGCACGCCTGCATGCCATGGAGCGAGCCCACGAAGCTGGAGACCGGCGAACGCGCC